>DPJP01000097.1 GCA_003542955.1 Armatimonadota bacterium | reverse complement strand
GCCATATGCGGCGTTTCGGTGCAATTGGTATGGTGTCCCCGGAATGCCCGGAATGAGTGCACCTGCCATCCCGCCTCCAGCCACGCCTTCGCCTGGGGGTGTGTCTTCCGGTCATTGCCCCACCAGGCCTTGTGCTTCCATGCCGACCTTGGCAGGCCCCCGACCATCTTCCCAATCTCGTCGAAGGTGAGGCTTACCTGTTTCATCCCAGGCGGGCGGGTGTTCAGGTAGTCGCGCAGGGGATCATACTTGGCCATCGCTTCCTCCCTACTCCGTCTTCACGGGGATGTAGACCTTGCGCAGGGGCACCATCGCCTGGTACTCGGGCTCCATCTGCTCGTAGTGCTCGGTCAGCAGATCGACGAAGCGGTCGCGGTCCATGAGGGTGAGGGCCGGTCCAGCGCGCAGCGGCTCGCGGTTGGCGTCTGAACTGAAGCCTCCCGTGGAAACGAACAGGCCCTTGTCGTCAGGCCCCAGTGTCGCCCGGAAGTTGCGGACGTCCGGGGCTCCCGTTGACCCCTTCGTGTGCTTGACCTGGACGCAGATGCGGGGCTGCTCGAAGCCAAGGGGGTCCGGGTGGGCGACGATATCTGTCCCGCCGTCGGGCCCGGGCGGGCTGACGCGCGTCCGGAACCCCATAGCGCGCAGCACCGCGGCGACGAGGTCCTGGAAGTCGTAGGGGTCGATCCGCGCGATGATGTCGGAGATCAGCTCATCGGCCCTGGCGCGCGTGTCTTCGTAGAAGTTGACCTGCTCCTCGACAGGCTCCTCCTCCGGCGACGGCATAGGACGCCCCTCGATAAGCCGCTATATCTCATCCTGGAACCCGTCGATGCTGAAGACTGTCAGGAGGCCTGCCGTAGCAGCGCGCAGCCCGCTGCTCATCTCATCGCGCGATACGGTTCTCTTCCAGTTGACCGCACGAAGCTGAACGAAGCGGTCGTCGATTCTCCCCGGCGCGAACTCGTATTCGCCGGTGACCTCACCGATCAGCATCTCGCGCGTGGCGCCATCCGGCGTCATGACCGTGTCGCCAACCTGCATCTCGCGGATGAAGCGGTACACCTGGCCAGACTGCAGCCCAATGCGGGCCGGGCTGGCCTCCGCCGGCCATGTCCGCTTGTAGGCGTCGCGGAAGTCCTCACGCGTGGTGTAACCCGAGCAGTCGCCCATCTGCTCCCATGCGATGGCGACTACCCCGAGCTTCTTCACCTGCTCGATGATCTTCCCGCCTTCACCGGCTCTGACTACCCAAACCGACATTGCGTGTCACCACCTTGAGATGGGTCGGCCTGGCCTGCGGCCGTTCGCATGAGCCCCGGAAACGCCAGAAGCAGGACCGTGGCAATAGGGACTTCCTCGCGCTCAGGCCAAGGTATCGTGGCCCGAAGCCATGTGCGAGCCGAACCCAACGATAGCCCAATGATACCGGTTTGACAAAGACATCAGGGGTGGTATACTCATAGTGGATCTGAACCCCGGCATAACCGGGTATTAGGATCCACCCGGGAGGCCTCACGGCTTCCCTTTTTCTTTGCTACAGCCTGACGAACCCCCGCACGTCACCCCTGCTGGCTACAGTGCAGCAGATCGGGTCCAGCCGGCTCAAGTACGCCCTGCCCCCCTTCTTCCTCATGTACTTGCACGGATGGAGTCCCTGGAGCACAAGCCACGCCGCGAGATCGACTGCCTGGATGAAGTAGGAGTGCTGTGACGACCGGAAGCTAGGATCCTCCACAAAGTGAGTGATGGTGAGATTGCGCGTACCCGTGCCATACCCCGGTCGATGGGGGATCGGGTTGTAGCGCCGCATACGCCTGACGAGCCCAGTCAACTTCGCGACATCGGTGTCGTCGGCTATCAGGATCCCGCGGTCGTCTGCATTCCTCGGCCCGCGGAAGTTGTGGTTGGCGATGGTGTTCTGGAACCGCTGGATCAGTATCTTCCAGGCGGCTGAGAACACGTCATACCCGGGTGGTTTGTTGGACTTGTCGAGGATGACGACGATCAGGTCCAGGTCAGCCGACATGCCGCCAAGGCAGTCAGCGAACTCACGCACTATCGTCAGGCGGTCGTGCTTGGCGAGCCGGACCAGAGGGCCGGGGTCGTTGACGAGTTTCGCGGCGTGGATCTCCTCCCGCATCAGCAGGCCGAACTTCGCCCGCATTCGTCTGCGGAAGTCCGCCAACACATTGAGGACTCCCTGCCAGCGGAGTTCGTGGACCACGAGCCCGGCGAGGATGAAGTACCTGGTCGGAGAGTTGACGAGCCCGCAGTCACCACTCTCGTCGACGTACATGAGATGCATCTGTGACGGCCCCCTGTCGATGCCGAACACCGGCCTCTGCTATTACCGTTCAGTTCTCCACCCACGCCTGTATGTCGCCGGCGGCGTAGGCGTTGTAGTAGTGCAGGATCAGGTCCCTGGTGCGGGAACGGCCATAGCGCTGTTCATCGTGGCGGCACACGATGGGACCCCCCCACTGCCTGGAGACGCTGTGCGGTAATGCCATACAGAGCCAGGGCTCGAGTAGAGGCCGTTGGTGGGCTAGCGGGAACCACGGAGGAATGGCCCCAGGCGTGCAGAGACAGGCGCCATGCCCCGGGCATGTCAACGCGCTTCCACCCCGCCGCCGGTAGACCGATGATAGGATTTCGCCGGAGCGGTGAGGTATCCCTTCCCGGGGGTACGGCAGGGATGTGGGACGAGGGGTTAGGGGCGAGGGAATGGCCGGGAAGTCAGGGGTCGCGGGCTTTGATC
>DPJP01000471.1 GCA_003542955.1 Armatimonadota bacterium | reverse complement strand
CGATCGCGGACATGCCGCCTGACGCCCCGGAAGCCGCTGTGTTCCGCGAGACTGATCCCGAGGCCACCCGCCGCCTGGAGGCGATCAAGCAACGCTTGCGAGAGCATTCCCCGGCAGACCAAGTGTGCGAATACGCGGCCAACTGGTCCGGTGACGAGTTGGGCGAGGATCACCTGCCGGCGCTGTGCAAGCGGGTCGCCGCCGACCTGGAGCGGGCTATTGTCGCCGAGTTGGCCTACATTGAGCGGCAGAGCCCCCTTCAACTGGAAGTCGATGCGCACCGCGCCTTCAGTGAAGACCGGGCACGGCACTTTATCGGCCGCAGAAACGCCGTCGAGCAGATCCGCGAGTACGTGCGCCGCCAGGCCGGCCACCCGCTGGTTGTGTACGGTCCATCGGGCTGCGGCAAGTCGGCGCTGATCGCTTACTGCGAGCAGATGGCGCGACGCAGCAGCGGGGCGGTAGTGGTATCGCGCTTCGTTGGCGCAACGCCGGCATCAGGTGACATCCGCTCACTGCTCGAGAATGTGTGCGTGGAGTTGGCTGCCGAGTATAACGATCTGCGGCCGGTGCCAGCAGACCCGCGCGAACTCGTCACTCACTTCCGGGAGTTGCTCGCCCTGGCCGACCGTGAGCGCCCCCTGATCATCTTCCTGGATGCACTCGACCAGCTCAGCAGCTCCGATGCCGCGCACAGCCTCGACTGGCTGCCGCGCGAGTTGCCGCCCGCGGTGCGCATTGTGGTGTCCGTTCTGGAGCGCGATGACGATGCGGGGGCATGCCTGCGGGCGGCGCGGGCGAAGCTGCCGTCGGAGTGGTTGGTGCCGATCAAGCCCCTGCTACCGGAGGAGGGCGAGCAACTGCTCGACATCTGGCTCGGAGAGGCAGGTCGCGCACTGCGGCAGGAGCAGCGGGAGGACGTGCTCGGGAAGTTCGCGGGCTGCCCACTGCCTCTCTTTTTGAAGCTGGCCTTCGAGGAGGCGCGGCACTGGAGGTCCTACGATGGCCTGCCCTGCGGCGGGGACCCCGAGCCGGGCGTCGGGCGCGACATACCGGGGGTGATCGCCGACCTGCTCGTACGGCTCGAGACCCCGGCCAACCATGGAGCGGTGATCGTCGGCAAGTCCCTGGCCTACCTGACGGCGGCACGTAACGGTCTGAGTGAGGACGAGGCACTTGACGTCCTGTCGGCCGACGCGGAGGCTATGGAGGACTTCCGCCTGCGTTCCCCGCGCTCACCGAAGGTAGGCCGGTTGCCGGTGGTGGTCTGGGCGCGGCTCTTCCACGACCTGGAGCCATACCTGACAGAGCGCATGGCGGACGGGACATCCCTGATGACCTTCTACCACCGGCAGGTTGGGGAGGCCGTGCGCGCGCGCTACCTCACCGAAACCACTATGCGGCAGGCACACCAGGCCCTGGCCAGGCACTTCCGGGACCAACCCGACCATACTGAGCGCCCCGGCGGAGCAGAGGCGCGGAACCTGCGCCAGTACGCGGAATTGCCGTATCAACTGACGCTGGGTGCGATGTGGAACGAATTGCTGGCGACGCTGACCGACTGCCGCTTCATCGATGCCAAGTTGCGTGCCGTGGGCGTACACGATCTGATCGGCGACTATGAACGCGCCTATCAGGAGAAGAGCGGTCTGCCGGCGGCCGAGGCGCACTCGATGAAGTTGATCGGGGATGCGCTGACACTCTCATCACACGTTCTGCCACACGACCCCGACCAGCTCCCTTCGCAGCTTTTCGGACGGTTGGTGGAATCCGACGATGTCGCGGTTCAGGCCCTCCTGAGCAGTGTCCGGAGCACCGTACGCCGGCCCTGGCTGCGGCCGCTGACCGCGAGCCTTGCTGCGCCGGGTGGGCCACTGCGGCGGACGATGACGGGCCATCGCTCGGGCATCCGGGCGGTGGCGATGACCGCGGACGGACGGCGGGCACTCTCAGCGTCCGAAGACGCCACACTCAAGGTATGGGATCTGGAGACGGGGGCAGAGCTGCGCACGCTCACCGGGCATGCGGGTGCGGTTACCGCCGTGGCGATCACGCCCGATGGGCGCCTCGCGATCTCTGCGTCCCGCGATGGAACTCTCAAGGTGTGGAGTCTGCAGGCGGGGACGGAACTGTACACGCTTGCCGGGCATGGGAGCGGAGTCAACGCCGTGGCCCTCACGCATGAAGGGCGGATGGCCGTCTCCGCCTCCTCCGACAAGACGCTCAAGGTGTGGGACCTCGAAATCGGGGCCGAGGTGCGCACCATTACGGGACATGAGGAGCCCGTCACTTGTCTCGCGGTCAGCGCAAACGGGTCCCAGGCGGTCTCTGCGTGCGGCTACCAGAAGGCACTGACGGTGTGGGACCTGGATACGGGAGAGCNNGTCGAGACCTCAGTCTGCGAGCCAATGTGGTGGAGGTCACCGCCCTTGTCGCGCTGCCTGACGGGCCCCGCGTGCTGTCCGCATGCAGTACATGGGCCTCGGGCCCCAGACTCGATCTGTGGGACCTTGATACCGGAGCGCAACCGCGCACAATGACGGGGCATGGTGGCAAAGTGAGCGCCCTGGCCGCAACCGGAGACGGACGCAGAGTGATCTCCGCGTCCGAGGACAGAACACTCAAGGTGTGGGACCTCGAGACAGGCGCGGAGTTGCGCACGCTCCCCGGCCATAGCCTTGCGGCCAAAGCGGTGGCAGTGACGCCCGACGGACGGCGGGCGGTCTCCGCGGGCGAGCACCCCGGCAGTACGGGGGAACTCAAGGTCTGGGACCTGCGAACCGAACCCAGACCGCGGAATGTTGGCGCCCACACGCAGGCCGTCTCGGCCGTGGTGGTGACCCCAGACGGCCGGCACGCGGTCTCGGCATCCGACGATCAAACACTCAAGGTCTGGAGCCTGGCGCAGGGAGCACAACTGCACGCCCTCACCGGGCACACCGACAGCGTGCGGGCCCTGGCGGCGACGCCGGATGGGCGCCGCGTGATCTCCGGGTCACGCGATAGGACACTCAAGGTGTGGGACGTGGCCTCGGGCACACAGTTGCACACCCTCGCAGGGCATTCGCGCGAGGTACGCGCCGTAGCGATGACGGCAGATGGCCGACGGGCAATCTCCACGTCAGAGGAGATGACACTCAAGGTCTGGGACGTTGACACCGGCGCCGAACTGCACACGCTCTTCGGACACTCGCGAGGGGTGAAATGCGTGGCGATGGCGCCTGACTGCCGCCGGGCGCTCTCCGCATCCGCGGACGGGACGGTCAAGGTGTGGGACCTGGACAC
>DPJP01000332.1 GCA_003542955.1 Armatimonadota bacterium | reverse complement strand
TTATCTATGCCGCATGTCCTCACGCCCTCCCACCGCATTTCTCTCTACCCCCGACGCCAGCGGCGGCTCTGCTGCGCCAGGTCCGGGCCCATCTCATCGAGCCGGTCGCGCGGCTCCTCCCAGCCGTCGTCATGCCGCAGCCGCGCGCGCCTCGAGACCGCCTGCGCCAGATGCTCCATCTCCGGCGGCGCCGGGTCCTGCGACAGACCGATCACGTGCTGCTCGACCCGCCCTCCCACATCCGCCCGGATTGTCAGGCGATGCAACGGGCGGGGGTTCGCGTCGCGGCCGAGCACCGTCCACTCCATCTGCTCGATCTCCCAGTACCCGACCGCCACCTGCTGGCCGTTCCACGTCTGGATGACTATGGCATCCTGCCCGAGCCCCACCAGCGCATAGCGGTTGCGCAGCCGGATGTACCCGGCGCACGCGATCGCGCCGCCGACGGCGCCCGCCGCGATGGCCAGCGCAACGGCGTATGCGGCCCAGGGCGGCTGTGCCTGGCCGAGGGCATCAATCGTTGGCGGGGCCGATGATCCCAGCCACCAGCAGAAGCCAAGCACCGCCACAGCGGCAGCCCACAGCGGACGCTGATCCAGCGTCATGCCGTGATAGACCGGCGTGACCGTGTCACACTCGGCGAACATGTTGTGTGCGTCTATGTGTCGCTGCTCGCTCATGACGCGCTGCCCTGCCGCCCCCAGCGGTTCAGCTTGATGGCGAGATCGTGGCCCGCGGGGGCATTCCCCAGCGGGCGGGTCACATCCACGGGGGCAAGTCCCGCGCGGCCGACGATCTCATCGCGGATCGCCGCCATCTCGACGGCAATAGGGTAGCGGCTCACCCCCACAATGTAATACTCCTCCCAGTCCCCGATGCGTTGGACGAGCTTGAGCACCTGTCGCTGCTCGTCGTGAGGCGTGTACCAGTCCAGGTACGCCATCGTCTCGTACGGCACGTACGTCTGCCCGCCCAACCAGTTCTGCACAACAAGCCCCGTGTTCATGAATCCCACAACGGCATTGTACCCGCGCATGCGCACGTACCTCACATACCCCACAAGCAGTCCGACGATAGTGATGGAAAGGACGGCCAACGCCACGAACGCCTGCACCGACCACAGAAGCCCCAGTTCCGCCGCTCCGCGGCCGTGGTCGCCGGCATGGAGCACCCAGGCGATGGAACCCAGCGCCACCAGGGCGCCGCATACGGCTGCCGGGACCTCCTGGCCTGTGTTGTAGTAGATCGCATAGATCGGGTTGCACACCGACGGCAACGCCGGGTGCGAGACGGTTCTCGGTGGCGCCGCATGGACCTGCCGCGACGTCTCACCCGCAGCCGGGGAGATCCCGGGCGACTCCGGCTGGAGCACAACCGGCTGGAAGGGCACCGACTGCGCGCAATCGGCCAGCCGCAGCACCTCTGACTCCAGCGCCCGCATCTGCGCTGTGATCTCGCCTGCCGCGGCGAGCAACACCTCCCGCTTGCCTCCGCCGGAGACGCGGACGATCCCCAGCAGCCGGTGGGAGAGACCTCCCGGCCATTCCTGCACCTCACGCTCCTCCACGCTCTCGATGCTATCACTGTGGATGAAGCGTTCGCGGCCGAACAGGTCGCGGACCACCAGGCCGTCCTGGCAGATGCCGACGTGCGCGTACCTCTCACGTCGGCGTCGGCTCTCGAGGACCAGAACGCCCACCACAAGTGCGGCGGCAAGGAGAATGTATGCCGCAAGCCGGGCCGCAGGCTGCACCCACACAGGCAGCGCATACGGCCCATCCGCCGGTAGTCCCAGCACTACCGCCGCCAGCACGCCGGCCACAATGCAGCCACCCAGAACCGCCGGCGCTCGGCCGCCATCCTGGTAGACTCGGTACACCCGACTGCAACGCAGCGGCAACGTATCGGCCATCTCCGGAGAGATCAGCCTCCCAACTCGCGCATGAAGCGTCTGCAGTACGACGGGCGCCCCCGCCCGTCGGCCGTTCGCTACTGCACCAACTCACGCATGAAGCGCTCCTCGATCGCCGCCAGTTCGCGATCTGTGTCCTCGTCAATGAGTATGTGTGCGTCCTCGGCGAGGATTTGTCTGGCCTTCTCGAGGGCCGCCTCGGTCATGCTGCGGCTGCCGGCCTGCTCCCAACCCTCACGCCCGCCGGTGTAGGTCAACCGCGGCTCCGTTAACTCCCGGAAGTGCGCCATCGTGTGTTCGGAGGCCAGGTACTGCGCACTCGTGCCAAGCTCGATGATGGTGTCGCGCGCGATGGTCTCCTCATTGACCTCTATGCCCGCGGCAACGCGGCTCGCCATCCGCGCCAGTTCGTCATCAATGACCAGTTGCGCAAGCGACATCACGCGCGTGGACTCGAGATTCCCCGCGCCCCAGATGACGTTCACCCCCGCGATGGCGTGTGAGAGCGTCATCAGCATGCTCTCGTATGCTCCCTGGGAGTCGGCCATCATGCTCTCGGAGCTGGACCAGGAGGCGCTCGGCATGCCGTGGAAGCGCGCGAGTTGCGCGCCGGCCGATTGGATCAGCGCGCACTCGGGGCTCCCGGTGCGGGTGACGGTTGTTCTCATATCCAGCGTATGGGCGAAGCCGAGGTTGAAGATCGTCGGCCTGCCGGGCTCTAAGAGCTGCACGATCACCGTCCCCGCCAGCGCCTCGGCATTGGCGATGGTCAACGCTCCCGCCGGGGTCACCGGTCCTGTGGCGCCGGAGACGGGCTCGGAGTTGACCATCATCGGGATGCCGTGACCGGAGCTGAGGCGGAAGCTCTCCAGGCCCACCTCCGACCAGCGCAGCGGACTGACTGCCGTGAAGCCGAAGCTGACTATCGGGCACTCGGCCAGCGGCCGGCTGCCCAGGACCGCCTGCGCCATTTCCCGCATCGCGACGGTCCCCGTTGGTGTATAGATACATGGACGCATGTGCTTGGTGGTGAACTGGGCCATCAGCCGCGTGCCGACGAAATCGCGAGAGTATGGTGGATAGTCGGCGAGCGAGGTGCCGACCGTGGCATGGATCATGTCCAGGTGTTGGACGACACGGCAGATGTCGATGAAGTCGGCCCGCTCGATCGGCCGTATGGCGCGGTCATCATCGCAGGAGAGCGCATTGCCGGTCCAGTAGAGCGGGGGAGAGCCGGGGCCGACCTCGATGACACTGCCATCGAGTGAGCCCAGCCTGATCCGCTCCGGGGCCTGTGCGACGCATTCGGCGACAAGCTCGCGCGGGATGCGGATGACATCCGCCTTCGCGCCCTGCGTGCAGCCGCTCTGCAGCAGCAGCGTGCGGGCGAACTCCGCCTCGAACATGATGCCATGCTGCTCGAGGATATCCAGGCTCGCGTCATTGATCTGCTCGACCTGGGCCTGTGTCAGCCAGTCCATTGCATTCACCCCTGGAGGCATTACCGCTCCGGTGACTCCTTCGCCGAGGGACGGCGATGGCCCTTGTGGAGGAGATACAGCGGCGCTGGTCCGTGCTGTTGCCGTGCGTCGTCTTTCGTTCTCCCCTCTCCCGCCCGCCTGTTGCGTCTCGTCGTTTGAGACGCAACAGGCCGGAAACAGGGAGTCGACATGACGGCTTCCCGACACCCAGAAACCACGAGAATGCTCTCTGCGTGGCCTCTAGCGCTCTGCTGTAGGGTCGGGAGCCGTCCGCCGTTCTCCCCTCTCCGCCCCGCGCCG
>DPJP01000117.1:15233-15362 GCA_003542955.1 Armatimonadota bacterium | reverse complement strand
AATATCTGATGAAAACGGGTCCCGACATGGCCCGTCCCCGATGCGATGAGCCGCTGTGTGAGCGGGGTTCGTCTGTCGGGTTTCGCGGGAGATAGATGTCCGGATCTGACGTCACGCAGGGCCTGGAGA
>DPJP01000117.1:9912-15106 GCA_003542955.1 Armatimonadota bacterium | reverse complement strand
CTGAATGCCTGACCCCGGCCGCTCCGCAAGGGCTTCCGAGGCCCAGAAAACCGACATCGCTCCTGATGCCTGCATCAGGGGTGCTGATGTCAGCGCGTATGCCCCGGGCTCCTGCCGCGGGGCGTTGCTCTGTCTGTCGCGGGCCGGGCGGAGTGCGAAGGGGGAAGTGAAGGGTCGCGGTCGCCCGGCGGGCGACGGGAGGGGCAACTGACCGGGGCCCGACGACGGCTGCAGGGGGATGCGGGGCAGGTGAAAGACCCCACGCCGTCGTGGAAGGGGAGGTCAGTCCCGCGAGAGCGCAGAAAGAGACGGACCGTGCCGGCGTACAGCCCATCAACCAGACAGGTGATCCTCACTACCCATGTACCACGATAGCATACTCGACATCATCGGCCACACCCCCATGCTGCGCCTGAGCAGAGTCAGCGATTGCCCGATCTTCGCCAAGTGCGAGTTTCTCAACCCCGGCGGCAGCATCAAGGACCGCATCGCCCTCCAGATGATCGAGAGCGCCGAGGCTAGCGGCCGTCTCAAGCCGGGCGATACCATCGTCGAGCCGACATCCGGCAATACCGGCATCGGTATCGCGCTGGTTGGAGTCCAGAAGGGCTACCGCGTCGTCATCTGCATGCCAGAGAACATGAGCGAGGAGCGCAAGAAGATCATCCGCGCGCTGGGGGCCGAGTTGGAGCTGACGCCGGCGGAGGCGAGCATCCAGGGGGCCGTGGACCGAGCCGCCGAACTCGTCGCGCAGCCGGGGACCTTCATGCCCCAGCAGTTTGAGAACCCCTGCAACCCCGCGTGTCACTTCGAGCACACCGCGGAGGAGATATGGGCCGACATGGACGGCAACGTCGCGGCCTTCGTCGCCGGAGTCGGCAGTGGCGGCACGCTGCAGGGGATCGGGGAGTTCCTCAAGGCCCATGACCCGGAGGTCCTCGTCATCGCGGTCGAGCCCACCGGCATCTCGGCGCTCCTGGGTGATGAGCCGGGGCTGCACCAGATCCAGGGAATCGGCGACGGCTTCATCCCGGCGGTGCTGGATGTGAGCCTCGTGGATGAAGTGGTCACCGTCAGCGACGAAGACGCCATCGAGACTGCGCGGCTGCTGGCCCGCAAGCAGGGCTGCCTGGTCGGCACGTCCTCGGGCGCGAACGTCTGGGCCGCCATGCGCGTGGCCTGCGAGATGACCGCAGGAAACGTCGTCACCATTCTCCCGGATCGCGCCGAGCGCTACTTCAGCACAAGTCTGATCTGATCCCCGGCGACACGGTCCCTCAAGCGCAGTCGTCCGCGGCCGTCACGGCGAGCCGTGCGCGGTACGCTGCCGCTCGACTGCGCGCAACTGCTGCTACACTTCCGAATGGGACTGCTTCGCGTCAGACGACCAGGGCCCGCGCCGCTGCCGGCTACGCCCCCAGACGCAACACGGTTCGCATGCAGTTGCACCATGTGCGAAGTCGGATTACACCTGGTAGCGGGACTCTACGCAGGTGTTGCGCCCGTCGTCTGAAACGGCCGTAGTGTTCATATATATGGTTGCATGGCCATCTTGATGTACGCTTGGCGCGGTGCTCCGGAAACGCCAGTTGCAGCGTATTCTGCCTTTGCATGGGTATAGGTGAGCGTCTCAGGCGGCTTGTCAAGTCAGTTGCGGCATGCTATTGTGTTCATTGCTGCAGGCACATGTTTATTATTATAGATACATGGCGATCAGATGCGACTCAGAACTCCCTTGGACGACATACTATCGTCCAGAGCCAAGTTGGCCGCGCTACGCGTGGTCTCCACCGTCAGTGCCCCGCTGAGCGGTCGGGAGATCGCCCGCCGGGGTGGCGTATGGCCTGCCGCCGCTCAGAAGGCGCTCAACGAGTTAGTGGCCTCGGGCGTCCTCCTGTGCCGAGACTACGGGCGGACCAAGACGTACGAGCTCGACCACACGGATGTCACACTCGTCGCGCAACTCCGCCAGTTGTTCTGGACTGAGGCCGACAGGTACCGGCAGTTCGTGGCAGACATCGCGGGCCGACTGCCTGAGGCGATGGCAGTGGTGCTGTTCGGGAGCGAGGCCCGCGGCGAGGCCGGCCCTGAGAGTGATACGGATATCCTGGTTGTGGTGGGCGAGAGGACCGAGGCGCTGGAGCAGCGGGTGCTGGAAGTGTGCCTGGCTGCGGCAGATCGGCACGGCCTGAACCTCGCCTGGCACTTGGCCGATCTCAGCGATCTGAAGGCCTGGCATGTCGACGGCGACCCGTTCTGGCGCAATGTGCTGCGAGACGGCATCGTGCTGCATGGCCTGCCACTGGAGGCGCTTGAGCGGAAATGGCAACCTGGAGAGACTTCCTGACCGAGGCCCTCAAGTTCCGCGAGGTTGCCCGCGAGTTCAACCGCCCCGGCTACACGAACCAGGCGGTCAGCAACGCCGTGCACGCCACCATCGCCGCCAACGATGCCGTGTGCCTTCGGCTGCTGAACGAACGGCCCGGCGGCGAGAACCACAGCGAAGCCGTCCGGGTTCTGACGCGTGCGTGCAAGCGCACGCCGTGGGAGCACGAAGCGTCACAGAGGGGACGGCAACTCACCCGGGTGCTTCAGCAGAAAAACGCCTCGCAGTACCACGGGTCTCCTCTGTCACAAGCGACTGCCGAACGAGTGATGAGACAGGCTGAGAGGTTCGTCGACTGGGTCGAGAACGTTCTGACATCACCCGATCCCGGACGGTAGGCTTCAATCGGCCGGAGCGCGCGGTTCGCCGTCAGGGCTGCATCCCCTCGACCTTCGCCCCCGCCGCGGCGACGGTGTTGCCGGCTGCGTAATCGACGAACACGGAGTTGTAGACCGTCACGTCATCTCCCGGGCCCATGTCGTAGATGTAGACCATCTGCCGGCCGTCGCCATCCGCATCAGGGAACTCGGTGATGTCGACGACGCGGTCCAGCAGCAGCTTCGAGGAGTTGTCGCCCTCGCCGCGCTCAATCCCTTTCACGCGGTACGCCGCCTTGAAGTCCTCCCCCGTCACGTAGGCCCCGTCATAGTAGCTGTACGTATTGGGATTGCCCGCGTCAGGCAGTACGAACGGCATCTCCACTATCAGGCCGCTGTTGTCCGGGATGGCGGCATCGATCTTCGAGCGGTAGACCAACGCGTCGAGGTCAAAGCGCGCTACATTCCCCGGTTCGAGCACCTCGACGATACGGTATGCGCTCCGATGCGTCCCATTCCTGAAGCAGACCATCTGCCCCGCGAGGGCATCCCCGACGGGCAGATTGCCGTCGAGGGTGATCGTGCGGTTCACGTGGTCGACGGCCGTCGCCTTCGCGGTGAAGCGCGGCACGGCGTCGACAACGCCTTTGCCGTCTTTGAGCAGCCTCGTGCCGTTGACCAGCCGCACGCAGCGCAACTTGCCGTCGAGCTCGGACCAGTAGCCGAAGCTGCCCTGCAACTGCATACCGTCGACGGTCAGCGGCGTGTCGGGCTCATAGGTGTAGATGAACGTATCCACCTGCCCACCGGCGCAGGTCACCCGCGCTGCAACAGGCGCGAACTCGCCCTCGGCGGCACCCTCGACCGGCAGTCGCTCGATCTTCTCGATGAACGGGGCGCTGCCGTAGGCCTGCCAGATGGCGATGAACTCGCTGGCGCCGTCCTCGACCTCATCCTCGGCGAAGAGGAACCTGATATCCGGCACGTCTGTCTTCGCGTACACGGCGGTGTAGTATTGCCTGCCGGGGGCTGCGAGCAGGTCCAGGCGGATGTGGGTGTCGGCGCCTTTGAACTTCCAGTCGGCCCAGGCATCGGCATCGAGGGCCGCCTGCCGGGGCTGGCGGACGTTGTTGTTGAGCCCCCGGCTGACGCTGGTGAGTGGGAACGGCTCGGGCGACTCGGGGCCGAACTGCAGATTGGTCGCGAACTCCTCGTGCATTGGGCCGTGGAAGCAGTAGGTGCGCTTGGTCCCTCCGGCCATGCGCAGCACATCGAACAGGTAGACATTGCCCTCCGGCGCGTCGGCGAGGCACACGGCCCGCCGGAACAGCCTCGTGGGTGTGGCGCTCGGGTCGGCGGCGACATCGGCAAACGATGCCTCCGGCCCGCCCGCGAACATCTCAAGCCACCCCTTGCCGATCGCGCCCGGGTGCTGCCTGCCGCGGTCGAACATGCCGGTGCAGTGGTGGACGGTGTCGCCGGTCGCGCCGAGCGGATGGGCCCAGCAGGGGTAACCGAGGTCGGGCGAGAGGCTCTCGCCGCGGGCGAAGAACTCGACATTGAGGTTGTCCTGGTGCTGGTGGCCCTGCCCGTAACCGTAGCGGAACGCGACCCCCGCGCGTTCGGCGAGTGTCCGGGCGTCCGGGCGCGACTCGAGCATCACAAAGCCGGCGCCATCGATGACGCGGCTATGCAGTGGGGGCTCGGGGCCGACCCGCTCGAAGTGCTTCTCGACATCCGGCCAGACGTCGGGCTCGAAGAGGTTCGGGGCGGCCTTGCCGCACCTGTGTATCGCCCGGGCGATCCTGTCGTCGGGCCACCTGCGGTAGGCGCGGTCATACGTCTTCCGGTGCGTCGCGGGCAGGCCGTTGGGATAGCGAACCGTCTTCCCGGCTCCGCTGTCGCCGTACTGAGGGCCGAACTCGCCCGCGACGAGCATATCGATCCAGAGATCATACTCCGCACGCAGCTTGGGGTACGCCTTCTCATCGTACAGATTGGCCCGCGCCGCCCACTTCTCGGTCTGCACGCGGGCGAGCGTCTCGGCCATGTCGGACTTGCTCTGCAGGTACCCGATGGCGTAGCCGAGGCCGGAGACGAGTGTGTGCCCTTCCCGCGTGAGGGCGTTGACGAGTGCGGCATCGTCAAAGCCACCGCGGTTCTGGTTGCTGTTGTACGCGTGTGTGAACAGCTCTTCGAGCCAGCGGTCGCTGATCGGCCCCATGTTGGCGCAGACGATCATCTCGGCGAGATCCTGCTCGCGGGCGCCCTGGTTGCCGCCGCTCAACTCCCGCCGCATCCAGTCCCAGCCGAACACCTGCACCAGGCAGCGGTCAAACAGAGCCTTCACATCATCGGGGGTGTTGATCTCGGGGTCTTTGGCGTGGAGGAACTCAACGAGTGCCGTATCCTCATCGAGGTACTCCCAGATAGCGTCATACGCGCGCAGGGCGGGCACCAGCAGGTTATTGCGCTCCCAGTTGCCGTCGAT
>DPJP01000117.1:0-9903 GCA_003542955.1 Armatimonadota bacterium | reverse complement strand
GCCCTGCCGGCGCGGTTCAGCGAACTCGGCCGTGCCTGCTGCCAGCGGAAGTTGAGGCCGGGGTAGACGTAAGCCAGCCGCGCAAGCAGTACCGCCGCGCGGTGGGCGGCCTGCTTGTCGTCAAGCAGCAGGGAACGCAGGCCCAGCCGCTCGATGCCGCCGCCGGATTGCCATGTCACATGATGCAGGTAGTACGATACCCACGCCATCGCGTCGGCGCGGCCCGTGCCGGGGTCCCAGCCCCAGCCGTCGTCGGGGTACTCGCCGCTGGTGAAGTCGTCATTGGCCCAGTCGTTGGTCGGGAAGTGCTGTCCGCACTCGGGGCAGGTGGCCTTGTAGGGCCGAGCCGAGCCTCGCGTCCAGGGGTAGAAGCCGCTATGCTTGAAGATGACCTCCCCGCACCTGGGGCAGGGCCAGTTGGCATAGCAATCGCGCGGCACGTTCCACGAGGGGTAGTAGGCCCAGAGTTCTTCGTCGCTCCTGCCATCGAACGTTGTCGAGTCCTGCAGTGAAGCCGCCAGGTCGGGGTACTTCTCGATGTTCTCCCGCGCCGTGGCGATCATCTGATCGGTGTAGTAGGAGCGGCCGAGCTTGCGCGCGCCCGGGTCGAGGCCCGGTATAGCCATCGTGTGCTCGGTCATGTCCTCACGGTAGGTCTTCACGCTCAGAGGCACGCCGAAGGCCTCGCCGTCGGCGGGCTTGAACTGGATGCTCACATCCTTCAGGCCCCGGTCCGAGCGGAAGTAGTAGCGCGTGAAGGCGCGGTTCTGCCCCGGCCGCGTGTGGTCGAGCAGAATGACACCCTCCGGGGGCGTGACCTCGATAGCCCCCTCCGGCGGCGTGGGCAGCTGCACCCAGAACATCTGCTCCATCACGGGAACCGGCGCCGGGCCGACAAAGGGTTGCTCGGAGGTCTTCCAGCCGTCGGGCAGTTCGTCCGCGGCGCAGACGCCCATTATAGTCACCGCCATCAGAAGGCACATCAGCGCTGCTCTGATCCGCATCGGCAGTCATCCTTCGGTCAGACTCGGGCGACGCTCAGCACTCCGTCACCGGAATCCACACCCGCATCTGTCCCTCGCCGCGGTTCGCCCACGCGTAGTAGGGGATGGCGGTTATCTCGGTCTCGGTCCACTTCTCGAACTCACTGTCAGTCACGTCTTCGTAGAGCCTGAAGCCCGCAAAGCTCGGCACGGGCTTGAGCGCAGGCCCGCGTACGACGCAGACACCGCCGAGCAGCTCGGGCCGGTGCTCGACTACCCACGCATCCGGCGTGAGCTTCTCGGCGGGGATATGCAGGTCGGCGATGGGTGCGGAGATATTGTCGGTGCTCTCGATGCAGTAGACGATCGGCCCGCGCTCGATTGCCACGCACCCGCGCCCGTCGGCTACATAGGGGTGCGGGCGGGTGAAGCGTACTGCCATCGGCAGGTGGAGCTTCACGGTGTCACCCTCGCGCCAGACGCGGTCCAGGTACAGGTAGCTGCCGGGCTCGATCTCCTGTTGCTCGGGTTCGCCGTTGATCTCCGCGGTGGCGCCCTTCGCCCATGCCGGGATGCGCATCATCAGCGCGAACTCGCTCTCGCGTTCGGGCTCGAGCGTAATGGTGATCTCGCCATCCCACGGGTATCTGGTCTCGACGCGCACGTCGACCGCGGTCCCATCCTGCAGCGCCATGCGGGCCCAGCAGGCGTCATAGATGTGTATCTGGATGCCCTCGGGGCTCGTGGTCATGATCATGCCGGGGATCGAGGCGAGCGTGCGCTGCACGTTCGGCGGGCAGCACGTGGTCGACCACCAGCTCTGCCGGAGCCACTTGCCCTGCGAGCTGCGGTGCGTTGCGCCGCCCGGATTGGCCGCGAGCGGGTTCGAGTAGAAGTACTCGGTGCCCTCGAGGGAGACCCCGGAGAGGAAACCGTTGTAGAGGATGCGCTCGAGCACATCGCCGAACTTGGCATCACCACTGATGAGCAGCATCCGCCACGCCCACATGGCATGCGCAATCTGCGCGCATGTCTCGGCGTAAGCGCGCGAGGCGGGTAGTTCATAGGCCTCCCCGAACTCCTCACCGAGATGGTGGGCGCCGACGCCCCCGGTGATGTACATCTTGCGGTTGACCAGATCGTCCCACAGTAGGCTCAGGTTGCTGAGCATGCCGTCGTCACCGGTCTCGGCGTAGTAGTCGGCGCCCGCGGCGCAGATGTAGCCGGAGCGCACGCAGTGACCGATCAGCTCCGGCCGGTGCGCGATGGGCGGCAGGTTGCCAAGCGACTGCGGTCGGCTGAGGAAGAAGCCCGCAAGCGCCAGGTACTGCTTCTTCCCCGTGGCGCGGTACAACTCGATCAGCGCCAGCTCGATCTCGGGGTGACCGTCGGTCGTCTCATTCTTGCCGGGCCCGAAGACCTCGTCGAGGTAGTCGGCGAACCCGCGCGCGACGTTGAGCAGCTCTTTGGCGCCGGTGGCCCGGTGGATGGCGACGGCGGCCTGCATCAGGTGGCCGGCGCAGTACATCTCATGCGAATGCTCGAGCTGGGTGAAGCGCAGGTCGGCCCGATCCTCGACGTAGTATGTGCTCAGGTACCCGTCCTCGCCCTGTGCGGCGGCGATTTCGCCGGTGACATCTGCTAACGCCTGCTTCATCTCGGGCAGCGGAGCGCTCTGCATGGCAATGCCGACGGCCTCGATCCACTTGTAGAGGTCCGAGTCGGTGTACAGGGGTCCGCGGCGCTCGCACTGCTTGCTCCCGGTCAGCCGCCGGAAGTTGTCGACGCCGCCGTGCTCCTCGATCTCGGCAAGCAGCGCCGGGATGCTTGCCTCGACATTAGTCTTCAGGCGCGGCCCCCAGAAGCCGTCCCACAGCGCCACCGACCCTACGGGCACCGACTGCAGCGCGAAGAACGCTCCTCGGCGTGTATCCACAACACCGGCGCCGCCACGGCCGTCATCAGCTCCGATGGACATTGCTCGTACCTCCCTGTCTGATGTCGGGCGCCGCCGGCCCGGATGCATCATCTGGTCGTGCCCGTCGGGGTCCGGGGCGGCAATCCCGGCGTGAGAGGGTATTGGCCAAGGGCGACGGGGTTTCCTTCATCCGCGGGCGATCGCGTCTCGGCCGTTCTACCGCTCCGCTGAGAGCACCTCGACCAGGCCGTCCGCGTGCAGAACGAGCACTCTGCCGCCGTCGCGGGTGAAGCCAGCGACGGGCGATCCGGTCTCAGGCGAGAGTGCATCTAGTTCGCCCGTGAGCGCATCGACCACCCGCACGGCGCCGCTCTTGTGACCGATGAGCAACTCCGCCACACCGTCGCCATCGACATCGGCGGTGGTCAGGCGGCTGATCTTGTGGCCGATGACGAGGGTCCAGACGGTGTCGAAGTGCATCCACTCGTCGGGCCGGGGGGCCTTCGCGCGCCGCGCGGTCACTGAGCCCATGTTGTCGGCGCTGAAGATGATCGGCGGCTCGCCCTCGACCTCCAGGCTCGCCAGGGCCACGCAGGAGCCCTCCGCCTTGAAGCCGGGGAAGCCGATATGCTCGCCGTCAGCCCAGTAGACGTACATCCTGCTCGCACCAGCCAGCACGAAGTGTCGCCGGTCATCGCCGAACACGTTGGCCATCATCAACCCCTGGGGCAGGTCGATGTTGATGCCGAACTTCCGGTCATTGTCATAGTCGGGCGGCAGCACGATATCGCCCGCGGCATCGAAGGCCAGCGCCTGGTTGTAGGAGTACAGAAACAGCGCCAACACCTCGGGAGCCCCGTCACCCGTTATGTCGGTGATCTCGCCGTGGAGGAAGTCGCCGCAGGTCATCCCGCGGGCGACGCGCAGGTAGCGCTCCCACTTGAGATTCCCCGCGCCGTCGAGGCAGTGGACCTGGTTGGCGCCGGCGACGATCTCCCGTCGGCCATCTCCGTCCAGATCCGCAATGCGCAGCCAGTCTACCCACGCCGGCAGGCCGATGGTGCCCGTAGTGGGCTTGCAGGTGAAGCTCCAGAGCCGCTCCCCGCGCGCGGACAGCGCGTACACGTTCGTGTCGTCGCACCCCGCCACGACCTCCGGTATACCGTCACCGTTGATGTCACCCACGTCGACGCTGCGGCAGGGCTGCTCGGTCGGGAACGTCCACCGCTCGGTGCCATCGGGAGCGAAGGCCGATACTCCCCTCTCCCCCGCCACGACCCACTCATTCACGCCGTCGCCGTCGAGGTCGGCGATGGCGGTCTCGGCGATGCCTGTGCCGAGCCTGACGGGTGTTGCCGTCCAGCCGAAGGCAGCCTGCTGGTCACCGTCTCCGGCAGGGGGCCTTGCGGCGGCCAACTGGGTGGCCCGGGCCATCGCCGTCTTCACCAACTCCGCTACCACGGGACCTGTAATGCCCTCGGGCAATTCGCGACGGCCTGCCGCCAGATGAACGGGGGCGGCCTGCCCCGGCAGGATCAGGTCGACGGGCTCGGCAGTCTCCAGCCATCCGCCCTGCCCGGCATTCATACAGAGTGTGATCGGCACGGAGGCGGTCAACAGGGGGGCGTCGGCAGGCCCGAGGCGACGCAACCCGCCGAATAGAGCGATATCCGGGGCAAGGGCATAGGTGCCGGTCTCGGCGCCGTCACCGGGCGGGGAGCCGATACCGTAGAGCGACTCGCCCTGATCTGTCCGCACCAGCACCGCGCTGTCGGAGACGGGAGTGAGCGTGACCGCATCCAGCTCCGCCGTCGAGGCGGCCGCATGCACCAGCGTCGCGAAGGTCAGCATCTGCCCCGGCTGCAGCACCGCCGACCTATCCTGCTGGAGGACCTTCGCCACGGGCTCGGCGTGCGGGTAGTCCCGCCAGGCCTCGCCGGTCGGGAACTGCATGGTCTCGAGATCGGTGCGCGCCTGCGGGTCCGGCACGATGTCGCAGTAACGCTCGGCCTGCGTCAGACGCAGCCGCCCGGGGGTGAGTTCGTGTTCGCCGAGCCCGCGGAAGCTGCAGCGCGCCACATAGTGGCCGGGCTCGCGCGCGATGGCGCGATCGAGCACCACGAAGGGCCGACCGGGCCTCCAGAACACGGCGCGCTCCCAGTCGGCTCCCGAGAAGCCCTCGAAGAGTGAGCGGCTCATCGCCACCGCCCCGCCGTCGGCAGCCTCCTGCAGCTTCGCCTCATGCTGCGGGTAGGAGACGATGCCGTCGCGCGCGATATAGAGCGCCGAGTGGTCCTGGATGCCGCGAGCCGAGTAGGTGTGGTCCACCAGCCACATGCGGCCCTCGGCGGTGAAGTTGATGATGCTGTTGACATCACTGTGCATGTGGCCGGAAGGGCCATTGGGGTAGCCCTCGACAGGGGTGAACTTGCCGGCGCCGTCGAGCAGGAGGAACTGCTCGTCGGGGCTCCAGCCCTCGCGGAACACTATCTTGTTGAACCACTCCGGGCCGGCACTCTCGGGTGGGTCGTGGACCAACGTCTTCGAGCCCTGTCCCTTGGGCAGAGTCTGCCTGTAGATCGGGAAGACGGTCATCCCGTTCCACTGCCTGGGCACTTGCGGCTGCACCGTCAGGTCGTAGGGTATCGGGTACGTGAAGGTGCGCAGCCCGCATGACTGGGGCATCTGGTTCTGCATCACCCAGGTGAGGGAGGGGTCGCGGTAGTACCAGGCGGCGAGCGAGATGGCCTCGAAGGCCCCCGGCTCGACCAGTGACGAGCAGTCGCCGAAGCCGCTCGCGAGGCCGAGATTATTGATGCAGGCCTGGGCGATGTACTCGGCCTGCGAGCGGGCAATGCCGCGGGTGAAGTAGGTGAGGTCGGCGCTGCCGAGGGCATAGCTCATCGCGTGCCGCGGGCAATAGCACAGGTAGCCGGCGGCATCCTCGAGCACCTGGAAGCTCGCGCTCTGCCCGGCGAAGACCGCACGCACGACATCCATCCAGTAGGTGCTCTCCGGCAGGTCGTAGTACTTGTCGAAGTACTGCCAGCCCGCGTAGGTGTTGAGTGCGGAGTTGGTGCCGTGGTTCTCATCCACCACCTGCACGCAGCCCTCCTGCACAAGCTGGTTGGCCGCGCGCTTCTCATACCCCTGCGAGGCATCGGCTAAGAAGGCGTTGGCGATCTGCAGGCGGTCGGCGTCAGTCCAGACCGGCAGCTCCTCGACGACATCCCACCAGTGGGTGTGGGCGCCTGCCGCGCCCTCCATCTCCACCCGCCGCGGCACATTGGCCAACAGGTGGCGGTTGCGGTCCAGTACTTCCTTCATCAGCGGCGGCAGCGCCGGGTCACCATTCCAGAAGTAGCTCTGGGCGATGCGGCCGATGGCCCCCAGCACGGTCACCAGGTCCCCCTCCGGCCGGCTGATCACCGTCCCGTTCGCATCCATCAGCCCGGCCTGCTGGAGGAGCTGGCGGAAATACTCGATGCTGCTGTGCTGGGGCTGGCGCTTCGAGGACTGCCAATCCGTAACGGTCGGGTAGAAGCGCGTCGGCACATTGGAGAACTCGATGTCGACAATCGGCTCTGTAAAGGCAATGCGCGGGGCGAGGGCGGCGGCATGGCGCTCGAGGAAGACCTCGACGGCGCGTGCGACACCGGCGGCGTCCGAGCCCGCAAGCACCAGGACGTTGGCGCCGTTGGCGAAGGGGTCATGCACGGTCCGGATCACATAGCCGTTCGGCCCGGGGAATACGGAACTCTCGGCCGTGTAACCGGCACCGAACAGCACCGCCAGCAGCCGGTTGGTGTTGCAGTTGCCGATTGTGAGGATGGTGCGCCCGCCGATGCGCTGGTGATCGACGGTCCAGTCATCGGCGACGAGTGCCGTGTCGGTGAGGACCTCAAACTCAGCGCCGGAGAGCGCCGCGAGGCGATCGCGGAGCGTAGCCGCGACGGCCTGCAACTCCGCGCTCTCCGGGCAGACGATGACGGCCTGCGCTCGTCCGTCGACGGCGATCCTGGTATCGGGATAGAGCGGCTTAAGTTCGGTGATGACCGCGGCGTGGGAGCATCCGCAGAGCAGAAACATGAGCAGCCAGCGGCACATTCGCATGCTAGAGTCCTCCCGTCAACGGTGCGCAATCCTGCCTGTGGCGGGTCCGTCCAGGCCGCGCTGATGGGGTGCCGGTGCCACGCAACGGTCCCGTGGCCCGGTCAGGCGATTATGCCGTCAGCCGGGTGCGGCAGATACGTCGGCGTGGCACCATCCTTACCTGGATATGCTCACCTCGACGCGCTCGGTCACATCGACCCATCCGAGGTCGACATAGAGCGTGCGCAGCTCCTCGTCCCACTCCCAGAATGCGCCTTCGTCGGCATCCTGTGGCAGGCTCTCGCCGTTGAGCGCCACCGCGGAGGGCGGGGCGAGCAACGGGATCAGGAAGCTGAGCCGACGCGCGGCCACCGCGCCTTCGAAGGCCCCCTCGGCGGCATCCACCACGACCGATGTCACTCCCTCGGCTGTCTCCTGGCTCAGGCGGGTGATGCGGCATGCGCCCTGCTCGAATTCGTGGCTGAGCCCGTCATCCTCGTAGAGGTCGAACTGCGTCGCCGGGCCCGGGTAGACGTGGAAGGTCAACTCATCATCCGGCCGCTGGCCGACGTAGTCGATGTCGGGGCCGGTGGGGACGATCGCTCCGGCGCGGACCAGCAGCGCCCCGCCGCGGTCTTCGGGCACGTCGGGCTCGATCCAGCGGCCGCCGGCGACGACCTCATTGCTCCAGAAGTCGTACCATTCACCATCAGGCAGATAGAGCCGGTCGGTGAACACGCCGACGAGGAGGTCTGGCCCGAGCATGTACTGGCTCAGCAGCTCGAAGGTCTCGCGGTCATCAGGATAGGCCAGCGGCATCGCGCGCATGATCGGCAGGGCCGTCTGGTGGGCCTCATGCGCGCAGGAGTACAGGTACGGCAGCAGCCGGTAGCGCAGCTTGGCGTAGGAGTAGAAGACGGGGAACAGCTCATCGCCCAGCAGCCACGGGTGGCGGAAGTAGTTCCAGGAGTTCACCTGCGCCCAGGGCATCAGAAAGCCGAAGTGGATGCCCTGCTTCGTGTAGACCTCCATGTCGCAGCCGGTCATCCCGTGCCCGGACATGCTCAGGTTCATGCACGCGGCCGCGGGCCCCGCGCCGCCGCCGGTGTCGCCGGTCCACGTCGAGCAGTGCGCCTGCATCCCGGCCCAGCCGGCGCAGGTGAAGACCCACGGTCGGCGGCCGGTATGCTCCCGGAAGCCCTCGTGCTTCTGCCGGTTGTACAACAGCGGGTAGAGGTTGTGCATCTCGTCATCGTGCATGCCGTTGCCGTAGAGGCGGTCGGGGTGATCCAGCACCTGGTTGGAGCCATCCTGCTTGAACCAGTCGATGCCCTGGTTCACAAAGTCCTTGAGGTGCTCAAACCACGGCTCATCAGGCTTTGTGATCGGGTCCATGCGACGGGCGGCGTTGAAATGCTCATCGACCTCCGCACCCTCGGCGAACTCGGCCTTGAACTCATCCACCCGCACGCCCCGGCCGAGCCTCCGCTCCTCCTCGTATGAGAGGTCGTAGTCGATGCAGAGCCACAGCCCCGGCTTGAAGCCCATCCGCCGCGCCGCCGGGATGAACATGCTCTCCCCGTAGCGCGCGTATGAGGGCACCGGAAAGCGCTCCTTGCTCCAGTCCTTGGTGGTCGAGTAGTCGTAGATGACCTCCATCCAGCCCGGCTCGAGGCCGATGGCGTCACAGGGTATGCCCTCACGCCGGAAGGCGTAGCAGTCATCGAGGAACTCGCGCGAGTTCGCCTGCGTGCGGCAGATGAACCACAGCCCCATCGCCCACTTCGGAGGCATCGGCGGCCTGCCGCTCAGCGCCGTATAGCGCTCGAGGATCTCCGCCGGCGTTGGACCATAGAGCAGGTAGTAATCCAGGCTGTCGTCATCGACCTCAAAGCCGAAGCGGTCCGGCGCGTCCACCCCCAGGTCGACCTTCACCCGGCGCGTGGTGCTGATCACGAGCCCGAAGCCGTCGTCGGTCACGATGAGTGGGATCGGGATGTAGCCGGTGACGTTGCGCACCCACAGGTCGGCCTTCTGTCCGCGATGGTTGAGATGGTCGCGGTTCTGGTCGCCCATCCCGAAGAAGGCCCTATCCGGCGGAAGGGTGAAGCTCGCCCGCGTATCGGGCGCCGCCTGTGCGGGTTCGGCCTCGGCGAGCAACTCGGAGCCGGAGGCGTCCAGCACGCGCAGGCCGCCGGTCTCGTTGCTGATTGACACGGTGAGCTTGCTCCCGCGCAGGAGGGTATCACTCCGAGCCCGCTCCACGGCGATCTGCTCGCCGGGCCAGTCATCTCGGATGAACTCGTAGCGGATCAGGTGCCTGACCGGCTCATCGCCCGCGTGCTTGCGGATGCGGAGCATCTCGGGGGTCAGGAAGTCGACGGCCAATGTGACGGAGCCGTCACCGAGGCGGACTCCGGATGGTGTCTGGTCGATCAGCTCAAACATGGTCATCGCTCTCCCATGGGGGGCAGTGGGACGGCCACCGGCATGTGAGGGACCTTCTCGCCGGCGGCTGTGAGCACCTCCCCGCTGCCGGGTGTTGCGAGAGCATCACCGGCAGCTCGTGGAGAACGGACCAACGGCGCGGCATATTCCCTGATAGCGCAATGCGCATCATCCGTGGTTCAGTTGCGTTGGGCGTAGTGGTGGGCAGCAACGACCGTTGAAACCGCGAATGACGCGAATTGCGCGAATGAACGGGCCGAGGCGGGTCACCCGGACATGCTTCGTTCTAGCATTCCCCCACCCCCAGGCTACAGAGCCCCCGGAGCGCCACACACCGCCCGCGTGGGCGGATATCACCACACGAAGGGTGTGAGAGCATTGACGGTGTCATTCAGGCCACCAATACCATCTGGAGGAGACCATGTCTGTCGATACGGACCCGCAGGTCGCGCTCGAAGGGTT
>DPJP01000375.1:184-4632 GCA_003542955.1 Armatimonadota bacterium | reverse complement strand
GCAGCGGGTGCGAGCAGATGCTGTCGGCGGGGACCGTCGCGTACTGCTGGTGCTTGTGAACTGAGGAGAGTCTGTCGCCGACGGCAAAGCCGCTCACCCCATCGCCGACCGCGACGACCTCCCCAACGGCGCTGTAGCCCGGATACAGGGGAGGAGCCATGAATTCGGCCCAGTGGGTGTCCGGGTCGCACTCGCCGCGGAAGCAGATCAGCTCCGTGCCGGTGCTGACCTGGCTGACCAGCGTGCGCAGCAACAGTTCCCCGGGGCCGGGCTCTTTGACTTCCAGTTCCACCAGCTCAACCTGCCGCGGTCCCGTGAAGACGATCGCCTTTGACTTCATAATGCTCACATCCAATCTCAGAACTCCTGATATGNNGCCGGGGTCAGGCATTCAGAATTCAGTTTTGCTCGGCTTTGAGCGGATCCCAGCCGACTACGCGCAGAAGTGAATTGTGAGTGCCTGACCCCAGCCGTTGTTCCCAAAGCTCTGCGTGACGTCGAAGCCAGACATCCATCTCACGCGCCATCAGGCAGACGAACCCCGCTCGCACATTAGCTCATCGCAACGGAGATGGGCCATATCAGGAGTTCTGAATCTACACCCGCGATACCGGCGGTACCGGGACTGTCTGGTAGTCATGCAGATACGGCGCGGCAGCGGCCGTCCATCCATCGATGGCGTCGAAATCCACCTCGACGACGGCTATCCCCGGCCCCAACCCCATGCCGCCCAGCACCTGCCCCCACGGCGCGATGACACAGGAGTTGCCGACGGGGCGCAGGTAACCGCCGGGATCGTAGGCCTCCCCACCGTGGTCGGCGCTGATGAAGTAGACCCCGTTCTCGAGCGCCCGCACGCGGCACTGCGCCCGGTAGCACTCCGCGGCATCGTAGTGCCACTGCTCGCCGATATCGGTGGTGACCCAGGCGGTCGGGTGGATGATCAGCCGCGCGCCCTGGTCTACAAGCGCCCGGATGTACTCGGGGAAGATGTAGTCATAGCAGATGGCGATCCCGGCGGTGACGAAGCCCATGTCGACCACGAGCCCCTCATCGCCGCGGATGAAGGCATCGGCCTCCTGCATGTAGAGGAAGCGCTTGTGGTACGTGGCCCTGATCTCGCCCCCGGGGGCGATCACGAGCGCGGTGTTGGCGATGCCGGCGTCGGTCTTCTCCGCCATGCCGGCGACGATCCACATGTCATGGGCATCGGCGGCCTCACAGAGCCGATCCGCGCTCGAGCCGGGGATCGGCTCGGCAGTCTCGGCCAGGTGCTCGCCGATGCCGGTGGCGAAGCACTCGGGCAGCACGGCGAGGTCGGCTCCGGCCTTGCCCGCCTGCTCGAGCATCAGCAGTGCCTGTGACACGTTGGCCTCGACATCCCCCACCACGCATGTGGTCTGCAGCGTCGCGATCCTGGGCATGAGTGGTCTCCCCGTTCCGCGCCGGGCAGTCAGTCCGTGACGCCTGCCAGGCGGAAGAAGTTGATCATGAACTGCTTCCCGTGCGGGTACCGATCGTACCAGACCTCCGGGTGGAACTGCGTCCCGTAGACGGGTCTGTCTCTGTGGCGCATGCACTGTATCTCACATTCGTCCGTCCGCGCCAGATGGATGAAATCCGGCGGGAGCTTCATCACTTCCCAGTAGTGGGCCTCCGAGAACCGGGCGGGGCTGGGGATGGCCTCGAAGACGGGATCGTCGGCGAGTATCTGTACGGGGCATACGCCGCGCTCGAAGAACCAGCCGGGGTAGTTGCCGCCGGGGTGGGTATCCGGCTCGTCGACCCGCAGTTCTCGCATGCGCTTGAGAGTGGCGGGCACGCCGGTCCAGGGGAAGTCGCCGTTGAAGAACACACCCAGCACCTGGTGGCCGAAGCACGCGCCGTGGATGGGCACATCGACCTCCATCACGGTCCGGTAGAGCCCGTTGAAGTCGGCGGCGTCGAAGTCGGGCCAGCGCGCGGCGGAGCCCATGATGAAGACGGCCTTGACGCCGGCGGCCTTGACCAGTTCGGGCGTCACCTGTGTGAAGTGCTGGACGAGCACCGGCGAGCCGGTGAGGTCCTCGAAGCGGCACTTGGGCTCCGTGGGGCTCTGCCCGGCGGCGCGCTCCGACGGCAGGTTCATCGAGACGACGAGGATCATGGTGTAGCCTCCCGGCAGGATATGCACTGTGCATCCGGCTGCCTCGTGTTGCTCGCTGGCCTCCGAGGGATGGCGGGTGCCGTCTGCCATTCACCCCCCTCCTCCCGTCCCGCAGCCGCAGGGAAACACGGCGTCGACATGACGGTTTCCCGACACCCAGAAACCACGCAACTGGGAGACACCGACTGGGAGCCGTCAGCCGTGCTCCCCTCTCCGGCCACGGANNAGAGGGGCCGGGGGTGAGGCCCCGGACGCCGGGCCGCAAACAGCCCCAGAACCCGCCTCTGGGACCCATTCTCGGAGCATACAGGGTCGGGGGCGCGAGGCACGCATTCACCCGACCTCCACGCACCCGCCCTCGGCATACGACGTCGTGCACGCCATTGCCGCGGCGTGGACCCTGCGGATCACGTCCAGGTCCGCGGCCACCAGCGTCCCGTTGATGATGGCTTCCAGATACCCGGAGATCGACTCATACATCCCGGCGAAACCGTGCGGTGGTTGCTCGCATGGCACAGAGTCCTCCCGCCAGGCTTTCCCGGTCGAGTGCAGGCCGCCGCCGTTGCGCCATCGGATGGTCCCATTCCAGATGTCGGCGAGCAGCTCGCCCTCGGTGCCGTGGACGTAGAGGCTGACCTCCTGCCCCTCGCAGTTGAGCATGGTGAACTCCCAGCAGCCGAGCTTGTCGGCGGGGTACTGCAGAAGCGCCCAGCCGTTGTCTGCCATGCCTCCGTGCTTTGCGCTGCCGGCAAAGACGTCGGCCCGCACCGGCACGCCGGCGAAGACGCAGTCGAGCAGGTCCAGGTACCAGCAGCCCAGCCACAGGAAGAAGCCCTCTGGTTGCCCACCCCCGATCCAGTCGCCCCCCGCGAAGCCCCAATCGGCCCACAGGCGCGACTTGACCGACAGCGGGTCGCCGACGGCGCCCTCGGAGAGCATCTGCTGCACGCGCCGCGTCACAGGCGCATAGCGCAATTCGTGATCGATCTGCACAACGCCCTTCGCCTCCTGCAGTGCCGCGAGGGTGGCGTCGATCTCCTGCTGGTTGGTGCCGATGGGCGGCTCGAAGAACAGGTGCTTGCCGCTCCGGGCCGCGGCGATGGTAACCTCCGAATGCAGGCGGTTGGGGACGGCGATCATCACGGCCTCGACCTCCTCATCGGCCAGGAGGTCGTTGTAGTCGGCGTAGGTGATGAGCCCGTTGCCGAATTGCTCCTGCGCGAAGGCCCTGCTCCGCTCGCTCTGCGCGCATGCGGCAACTACATGTGCCGCGGGGAGCTTCTTGAGGTTGGGGATGTAGGCTTCACGGGGCCATCCGCCGAGGCCGATGAGGCCGAGCTTGACCGTATCCATGCTGCGTCTCCTGAATGCCGGATGTCGTTGGAGCGTGTCGGGTATCCTTCACCTCGCGGGTCCGGACTCCTCCCGGCAGGTCCGCCCGTCCAAGACACGAAATGGGCTCCGGAGACCACCAACCAGGCTGCCGGATGGGAGATGGACGATGCAGATGCGACACAGTCGCGTACTGGACAGACTGCGCGCGGGTGAGACGGTGTTGAGCTTCAAGACCAACCTCGCCGACGCGCGCGCCTCGGAGATTGCCGCCCGCTGCGGCTTCGACTGCGTCTGGACCGATGTCGAGCACGTGCCCAACGACTGGACGGCCATCGAGCAGCAGGTGTGGGCGACCAAGGCGTACGATGTCGACCTGCTTGTGCGCGTGGCCCGTGGCAGCTACAGCGACTACGTGCGGCCGCTGGAACTGGACGCAGCCGGCATAATGGTCCCGCACCTGATGAGCGCGGAGGATGCCCGGCAGGTCGTCCGCATGACGCGCTTCCATCCGGTCGGCAGGCGCCCGGTCGATGGCGGCAACGCCGACGGCGCGTACTGCGGGATCGACTTCAACGAATACTTGCGGCAGGCCAACGAGCAGCGCTTCATCATCCTGCAGATCGAGGACCCCGAACCACTGGAGGAACTCGATGAGATCGCGGCAGTCGAGGGCTACGACATGCTGCTGTTCGGGCCCGGCGACTTCAGCCACGGCATCGGCAAGCCCGGCCAGTGGGACGCCCCGGAGATCGCGAATGCACGCAGACGTGTAGCGGAGGCGGCGATTGCGCATGGCAAGTTCGCCGGAACCGTCGGCGGGCCGGACAACCTTGCCGAGTTGGTCGAGATGGGGTACCGGTTCGTCAATGTCGGGGCGGACGTGATTGCGCTGATGGCGTACTGCAAGGATGTGCTGAAGAGGTGTGGGAGGTAGGGGACTGGCTTGCCTCACCCCCCCGCCCCCCTC
>DPJP01000375.1:0-158 GCA_003542955.1 Armatimonadota bacterium | reverse complement strand
GGGGGGAGAACGGCGAACGGCACGCCCGCTGAGGGAGCAAGATGCGACCGTGTCGGTTCCTCCCACCCCGTCGTTCCTGGGTGCTGGGGAGACTCTCTGAAGAGGTGTGGGACAGGGTGCGCGTCGATCAGGTGGCACGGGGTGCGGTGCACCCCTGC
>DPJP01000412.1 GCA_003542955.1 Armatimonadota bacterium | reverse complement strand
AACGGACATCGCTCCTGGTGCCCATATCAGGAGTTCTGATGTTAGCGCGTATGCCCCCCGGCCCCGTCTCCTTCGGCCCCGCTCCTACGTCGCGGGGCTCTCTGGAGATGGGGAGACGGCTCAACGACCGAAGTATGAGACAGTCTCTTCCCCGCACGGAGAACGTCAATCTAGTCGTGCCGTTGTGACGTTCCCCCCTCTCCAGACCGAGTTCTACTTGCGCCCGCCAGGGCGTAAGTGGAACGACCGAAGGAGAGGGGGGCCGGGGGGTGAGGCAAGCAAGCGGGTGCCCTCCACTACCCCTTCAGATACCTGTCGAAGAACCCGAATGCCTTCACGCCTGTGAACGCATGACCGCCGTCGAATATCTCCTGCTGCAGCGCCTTCTCATCGCCGTGCTCGCGGTAGATGGCCTTTAGCGCCTTGTAGGCCTTCCGGAAGCTCTTCTGCGGCGCGACGGTGTCCTGCGTGGCGGTGGTCACCAGCAGCGGCCGCGGGCAGATGAGCGCGCAGACGTCGTCCTGCTCGAAGTACTCCAACAGGTGCGGCACGTAGTTGCAGTTGCAGTGGGTCTGATCCATGATCTGCTCGGTCCAGTAGCTGAAGTAGCCCTGGATGGATGCCGCGTCGACGCGGGTGTCGACAGCGGCCAGCATCTCGGTCGTGTGCCCGCCGCCGGACAGGCCCACGCAGCCCAGCGGCGCCTTCTTCTCCGCCGGCTGCGTGCGGATGTAGTCGATCAGGTGCATCGTGTCCTGCACGCGGATGCCGATATCAGTCGAGCCGAGCAGGATAGCGCGCGCGTTGATGTCCACACACGAGCTGCCCTGCCCCACCTCCCACGGATTGCCGTGGTCGCAGCGTTGCGCGAAGCCGCGGTGGCAGGGCGCGTAGACCAGGTAGCCGCGCCGCGCGAACTGCGCGCCGAAGTCGTAGTTGGCGTTGGTGATGCTCTCCTTCTCCCCGGGCCGGTCGAGGAACACCCCCGCGACTGCGTCCGCGCCAAACGGTCCGTGACCGTGCAGTGCCAGCAGCACGCAATCCGGCTGCTCCATGCCGTCTGGCACAAGCCGGTAGAACATGATGTGGTCGCCGAAGGGTGACTCGAGCGCCCAGCGCTCCCGGCTGAAGCCCTCGACCTGCTCGGTATCGAGCAGCCAGCTGCGCGGCTGTGTCACACTCACCGGCAGGAACCCCAGTAGCTCCCTGAGCTTCTTGCGGGCCCTCGCCTGCCACTTGTTGAAGTCGTCCTTGCCGCCGGCCTCGTCATAGCCCAGCTTCCGGGGCATGTTGGTGCCGAGCGTGTTGAGCAGGTCGATGGTGCTCCGGAACTGCAGCTTCGGGTGTGCCATCTGCGTCGCCTCCATGCATGAGATGCCGTGGTCGCGTCGGCGGAGTATGGTTGCCCGCCGCGGGCGAGATACCTTCAGAAAGACCGGGGTCACAGCCTGAATCCTGGTTCTGTTGAGAAACCGTCGTTCGTGCCTGGACATCAGGGCAACGAAGCCGGGGTGACATATTTGATGTACAGCCGCCAGAGTATACTTCGGAGAAGAACGCGCGGAATTGGCGGGTGTAGATNNGTGACCCCAGCCCTTAGGCCCATCAGCACTGGACAAGGGTCTTCCAGTGGGATTGAATCTCGAGTTTCCAATCGCCACTCGCCGATACACTGACTGAGCTACAGGAAACTCAAGATTCGCGCTATGACCCCTTCGCGGGTCTATTCACCTTCGACCAGCACCATACACTCGGCCAGCATGAACCAGCCCTGGTCCGCGGCCGAGGACTCATCGAGCGTGACGAAGCGTATCTCGTTTTCTCCCTGCTTGAGGATGCCCGGTGGGATGGCGACCTCCTCCGTGGACCACCCCCGCTCGACGAACCGGTTCTCCCCCTCGAAGACGGGCTGCCCGTTGACGGCTATGCGTATCCGCACCGCGCCGGGCTTGTCGTCATCCTGGGCTGTCAGCACGAGGCGTGCCTGCCCGCGCGGAGCCTTCTCCAGGCGCAGAGCAGTCCACATCTGCGGGTTGCGCGTGTTGGTGCCGTATATCCACACGGCCTCGCGCGGGGGGCACTCGTGGGCGTACTGCTCCGGCCCGCGCGCGCCGCGGAAGCCCTGCAGCTCGAGCCGCCACCCGCCTGCGCCGCCCACTTCCACCATTGGGCCGGCACTCACCTCTACCTGGCTGTAGAGCGTCTGCTCGGCGGCCAGCGTCTGCACCGGGTCTGCAACCAATCGCTCGATGAGCGGGTCGGAGTACCACGGCGAGCGCTGCGGCCGGATGCGCGCGACGCGATAGAGCCATTCGTCGGTTGTGAGACGCCTGGTGAACTGCCCGATGCGCATGGTGCGGCCAATTGCGCAGAACTCCGCCAGGCGCTGTGCGAACACGTCCCCGCTCACCGCAAGACTGCCGTTGATCGGGTTGCGGGCGTTAAGGTCACCAAACAGCACGCAGAGCTTCTCGGCACGCACCCTGTACAGCCGCGCGCGGTCGTCGCGGACGGCATCTTCCGCGCGGCCGAGCATGTCGAGCGCTTTGTCAGCCCACTCAGGGGTAACGGTGTGGGGGCTCGCGCCCTCGCACATCTGGTGCACCGGGCGCTCGTCGATCTCGCGGTGCATGTAGTCGAAGTACTCGCGCACCTGTGGCGCCGCCGCCCCGTAGTAGGCCGCCATGAACTCGTCGATGAGCGGCTCGACCGCGGCATCCGGCTGCCACAAGAGCCGGCTCTGGACGTAGATGAACAGCGCATTGAAGTTCTTCGGTGTCCCGCAGTAGTAGATGCCGCGGACGCCGTGGGAGGAGTAAAGGTCCAGCTTCCGCTTCATGGCCCAGAAGCTGCCGAAGGGCTCATACCAGTTCGCATACCCCGTGGGGTAGTCGAAGATGTACATGTTCTCCGGGCACTTCTGAAGCCACCCCATCAGGTCCGTGTAGCTCTGCGCGTTCTGTTCGCAGGTCAGATCGTGACTCTGGCAGCCGGTGCGCGGTGGGTACGGGCAGTACTGGACCATCACGTTTGGCTCGGGCATCACACGTGTCGGCGGCGGAGAGGTCGCGTTGGTGTATGCGAGCGTGAGTATCCGCTTATCCGGGTACTTTTGCGCGATATCGCGGGCGATGGAGTTCACATACTCGAGCAGCCGGTCAGTCATGTCAACGCCGGGCACGGCATCCAGAGCCCTGCACTGTTCACACTCGCACCACGCGTAGCCGTCGCCCTGTGAGACCCCGAAGAACTTCCGGTCATGCTGGATGTCCATCAGCGCCAGCATGCGTTCGGCGCAGATGCGGTGCACATCGGGGTTCGACAGGCAGAGATGGACGTCGAAGCGCTGGGCGTCGGGGTCTCGCGTGAGGCGCCGGCCGTCCTTCTGCAGCGCGAAGTACTCCGGGTGCTGCTCGTGGTACTCGTCGTAGGGCAACAGATATGAGGCGGAGTGGACGATGTTCCCGGATGCCCCGATCTCACGCGGATTCATCAGGTCGTCGGAGGGCGTGTGGCCGAGCTTGAGGTTGCCGGTGACCTGCCGGAACTCGTAGAACGGGCTCGCCGCCAGCGTGATCTCGGGGATGACCAACGCATCGAGTTGCGGAATGCTCTCACAGCCCGGCGCGTAGAAGCGGCAGCCAAGGTGCCGAAGCAGAGCATAGGCGCCGTGGACCGTGCCGACGTCGCGCG
>DPJP01000420.1 GCA_003542955.1 Armatimonadota bacterium | reverse complement strand
CGTAGCATGCTGGAATCCGTCCGGAACTGAGCAAGACTGAATTCTGGGTTCTACTGAAAAACCCCCGTTCAGTGCTGATGGGCGTAAGGGCTGGGGTCACATCTTTGATCTACCCCCGCCAATTCCACGTATGATCCCCTGAAGGAGATCCTGGCGGCTGCACATCAAATATGTGACCCCGGCTTCGTTGCCTTGGTCCCCACACACGAACGACGGTTCTTCAGCGGAACCAATTTTCAAGACGTGACCCCAGCCGGTATAGTCCCCCGTGCTTGTGGCGGCCGATGTGGCTGTGCTATACTCGCCCTGGTGCGTTCTCCGACCCGGTGGTGCTCTTGATGAAGACGCTTCGCACAGCCGCCACAGCCCTTCTGCCGGCCGTCACCGTCGTTCTGCTGACGGTTCTCGGCCTTGCCTGTTCACGCACGCCCCCCGGCAGCGTGGACGACCTCTTCGTCACCAACAAGCGCTTCAACATCGATAACGAGGCCGGCGTGGTGCGCGTCTATGCCCGGGTGGAGAACACCGGTAAGGGCATTGTGCGCGAGGCGAAAATGGAGGCCACCCTGCGCAGCGCCGACGGCAGCAAGCGCGGCGCCAACAACGTCATTCTAAAGGACATTGCTCCCGGCGAGAAGAGGGATTTCTCGATCATCGTCACCAGCCACAGCCAGGCGGCCGACGTCGATATCCTCGCCCGCGAGGTCGAGAAGTGACGCTGCCCGCTTCCTGCCCGGTGTCTGGAGTGCCCTCCCCGCCGGTCAAAACGGCAGCACCGACGCCCCCGACGAACACACAGCCCGCACTGTCTGACACCTCTCGTTCCAACCACCCCTGGGAGGATAGTGTCCGCCGCCCTCGAATAGACGCATGCTTCACGTCGTCCGCAGCGCCGGGCGACACGGTCTATGCATCGCCGTCAGGGAGGTGCCTCAGATGGGTGAGCAGTTGAGCGCCGTGGTCATCGGCGCATCCGGTATCGGCAAGCAACACGCCAAGTGGCTTCACACCCTCGGCTGCCGGGTGGACGGCTTCGTGGGGTCCAGCCCCGACTCGGTCAATGCCACCTTCGCGTCACTGCGGGAGAGCTTCGGCATCGAGCCGGTCGGCTACACCGACGTCGGCCGCATGCTCGATGAGATACAACCGCACATCGTCAACGTCTGCAGCCCCCCGAAGTTCCACTACGAGAACTACATGGCCGCGCACGCGGCGGGCTGCCACATCCTCTGCGAGAAGCCCCTGACCTGGGACGAGGACCTCGACATCGCCACCCTCAACGAGCAGGCGCGGCAGATGGCCGAGGCGCCCACGCAGGCGGTGCGGGCGGTCAATACGCAGTACGTGTCCGCCCCGCCGGCCTACTACGAGCTGTGCGAGCGGACGGGGGGGCACCCCGGCGCGCCCGAGAAGTTCTTCATGCAGCTTGAGTCGCGCCATACCAACAAGACCTACGAGCGCGTGTGGGTGGATATCGCCACGCACCCGATCAGTATGCTGATTGCCTTCTGCGGGCCGGGCGAGATCGTCCCCGGCAGTGGTCGACTGGCCGTCGGCCGCGAGTACGGCCACGCCCACTTCACCTACCAGCCGGTTGACGGTCCGCCGTGCGAGGCCGAGGTGCTCGTGCGGGCATGGTGTACGGAGGGGACCGCGCGCAGGTTCGGCATCAACGATATGCTGGTCGACTACGCCGGCCGCAACGACGAGAACGGCGTCTACTGCACGTACCTGAGCCGGGAGGGCGTCGAGCACAAGAGCGATGATTTCATGTATGTGTCGCTCAAGCGCTTCGTTGACGCCGTGCGCGGGGACATAGCTGCACCGCTGGCGGACATTGCCTCGGGGTACACCAATCAGTTGCTGCATTACGGCCTGATGGAGAACGCGACAATCGAATAGAATGGCAGACTGAGATCGGCACCTTATGGAAGGGGTACTACAATGGTTGACGTGACTTCGTATGCGCCTCGGGCGGTCGCCACGACCCAGATAAGCCAGGCAGCCGGTCGTCTCGGGGTGGATGACGCGATCGTGGAGAAGCTCAGGCACCCCAAACGCATCATGGAGGTGTCGATCCCGACGAAGATGGATGATGGCAGCGTGAAGGTCTTCACCGGCTACCGGGTCCAGCACAACATGGACCGCGGCCCCGCCAAGGGCGGCATCCGCTACCACCCGCAGGTGACGATGGACGAGGTCATAGCGCTGTCGATGTGGATGACGTGCAAGTGCGCGGTTGTGAACATCCCTTATGGTGGCGCCAAGGGCGGGGTCATCTGCAACCCCAAGGAGATGTCGGATGGTGAGGTCGAGCGCATGACGCGACGCTTCACCTCGGAGTTGATCGACTTCATCGGCCCGGAGAAGGACATCCCGGCGCCGGACGTCTACACCACACCCCAGACGATGGCGTGGATCCTGGATACCTACAGCATGAATGTCGGGCATCTGGTTCCCGGCGTTGTGACCGGCAAGCCGGTCGAGATCGGCGGCTCACTGGGCCGCAACGAGGCCACGGGCCGCGGCTGTGCGATTGTGGCGCGCGAGGCGCTCAAGACGCTCCGCATCGGAGTCGACGGCGCGACCGTCGCCATCCAGGGCTTCGGCAACGCCGGGTCGGTCACAGGCCGTGTACTCCAGAGCATGGGGGCGAAGGTCATCGCGGTGTCGGACTCGCGGGGCGGGGTCTACTCGCCGACGGGACTGGACGCCGCCGCGGCGGAGGCCCACAAGGAGGAGAGCGGCTCCGTCGTCGGGCTGAAGGGGTGTTCGGCGATCACCAATGAGGAGCTGCTTACACTCGATTGCGACGTGCTGGTGCCCGCCGCGCTCGAGAACTCGATCAACACGAGCAATGCCGCGGACATCAGGGCACGGGTCATCGCGGAAGCCGCCAACGGCCCCACGACGCCGGACGCTCAGACCATCATCGACGAGAAGGGCATCTTCGTTGTTCCCGACATCCTCGCCAACGCCGGCGGCGTCACCGTCTCCTACTTCGAGTGGGTCCAGGACAGCGCCCGGTTCTTCTGGACGGAGGAGGAGGTCAATCAGCGCCTCGAGTCGATCATGGTCAACTCGTACAAGGAGGTGCTGGCGGAGGCGGAGCGGAGCAACTGCAACATGCGCGACGCGGCCTTCAACGTGGCCGTGGCCAGGGTCTCGAAGGCCGTCGCGCTGCGCGGCATCTACCCGTAGCCGGGATTGGCCTCGGGCGCCTGCCCGTCTCTGCGCATCCCAAACACAACGTCCGCGGGAGGCCACTCCCGCGGACGTTCTTGCTCTCTTTCGCGTATTGGCTGTGTGCCCGATCAGTCTCCAAGGTCGAGGTAGATCGGGAACTGCGAGCACAACTCCGCAACCTCGCCCCGCACGCGCTCGATGACTGCCTCGTCATCGCGGCCCTTGTGGATGACCTCGGCAATCCACTTGCCGATCTGGTGCATCTGCTCTTCGCGCATGCCGCGGCTGGTGACCGCCGGGGTGCCGGGGCGGATGCCGCTGGTCTCGACCGCGGAGCGCTCGTCGTAGGGGATGAGGTTCTTGTTGCAGACCATCCCGGCGGCCTCCATCAGGTCGGCGGCCTCACGCCCGGTGATGTTCTTGTTGCTGAGGTCGATCAGCAGCAGGTGGTTGTCCGTCCCACNNCGTCACCGGCTCGAAGCCCTCCTCCATCAGCGTCTGGGCGAGCGTCTGGCAGTTGCGGATGATCTGGCGCTGGTACTCGCGGAAGCCGAACGTCTGGGCTTCGTGGAAGCAGACGGCCTTGGCGGCGATGATCTGCATGAGCGGGCCCGCCTGCACGCCGGGGAAGACTGCCTGGTCGATGCGCTTGGCCCACTTGCTCGTGCACATGATCATGGCCCCGCGCGGCCCGCGGAGGGTCTTGTGCGTGGTCGAGGTGACGACATCGCAGTAGGGCACGGGGTCCGGATGCGAGCCGGCCGCCACCAGGCCCACGATGTGGGCGATGTCGGCCATCAGGTAGGCGCCGACCTCATCGGCAATCTCGCGGAACTTCTGGAAGTCGATGATGCGCGGATAGGCGCTGGCCCCTGCAACGATCAGCTTGGGCTGCGCCTCCCTGGCCACCTCCAGCACCTGGTCGTAGTCGATCAGGTGCGTCTGCCGGTCGACGGTGTAGAAGTGGGCATCGTACATCTGGCCCGAGAAGTTCTGCTTCTTCCCGTGGGTGAGGTGACCGCCCTGGTCGACGCTCATCGCCAGGATCTTGTCGCCCGGCTGCAGGAGCGCGTAGTAGGCGGCCATGTTGGCCTGGGAGCCGGTGTGCACCTGCACATTGACGTGGTCGCAGTGGAAGATGCTCCTGGCGCGCTCGATGGCCAGCGTCTCGACCTTATCGTAGTTCTCGCAGCCGTTGTAGTAGCGTGCGCCCGGGTAGCCCTCGGCATACTTGTTGGTGAAGACTGAGCCCATCGCGCGCATGACCGCGCGGGAGGCGTAGTTCTCCGACGGGATGAGCATGAGCGTCGTCTGCTGGCGGACGAGTTCGTCCTCCATGATCCTGGTGATCTGTGGGTCTGCTTGCGCCAATGTATGATTCAGCATCTGCGTGCTCCTCTAGTCTGTTATGGGTTGCACTGCGGGTACGGCACGGCCGGCTGCCCCGCGCTCCAGCCTCGATGCTGCCGTATCGGCAGCGCGGCCGGAGACGGGGCGCCTACCTGTACCGCCCCTTGGTCGGCATAGCCCACAACAGACCATTCTCGGATCACACTCCTGTACGGTGGTTGGTTCGCATACGACGGCATTCTATTCGGTCCGGGACGCGACGACAAGGCGTCGCCGGCCCCGCGTTGTCGCCTAGTGCCAGAAGTGCCGCATGCCGGTCAGCACCATGGCGATACCGTGCTCATCCGCCGCGGTGATGACCTCCTGGTCGCGCTTGGACCCACCCGGCTGGATAATCGCCACGCAGCCGGTCTGTGCCGCGGCGTCCAGGCCGTCGCGTGCCGGGAACATCGCGTCGGAGGCCAGGCAGGCGCCCTTCGCGCGGTTGCCCGCCTTGCGCGCGGCAATGACTGCCGAGTCCACCCGGCTCATCTGCCCCGCGCCGCAGCCAACGACCATCTTCCCCTGCACGAGTAGAATGGTGTTACTCTTCACGTGCTTGGCCACTCGGTCTGCGAACAAGAGCGACTCCATCTGCTCCGGTGTCGGCTGCTTCTTCGTAACGACCTTCAGGTCGGCTTTCTTGACGCTCTGGGCGTCGGGTGTCTGCGCCACGATGCCGCCGGGGATCTTCTTGATGTCATAGTCACTGACGCGCTCCGCCGGGGCGAAGTCGGGCTGTACGAGTACGCGCATATTGCTGGACCTGGACTTGAGTACCTCGAGCGCGGCCGGTGTGTACCCCGGCGCGATGATCGCCTCGACGAAGGCGGCGATGATGGTGCTCTCGTAGTCGCCCGACTCCTCGCGGTAGCGCGGGGCAACGACCTCCTGGAGGTAGTTGCTGTTGAAAATGATCTGCGCGAGGTCCTCATCGACCTCACGGTTGAAGCCCAGCACCGAGCCGAAAGCGGAGATCGGGTCGGCCGTCCAGGCATCGGTGAAGGCCTCGGCGAGTGTGGCCGCCGAGGCTGCGCCGCAGGGGTTCAGGTGCTTGATGATGATGGCCGTCGGCTCGTCGAAGTCGCGGGCGGCCTCCATCGCGGCAGTCAGGTCCAGGTAGTTGTTGAATGAGAGTTCCCGCTCGCCGTGGAGCAGCTCGGCGGCGGCCAGGCCGGGCTCGGCGGCATCGGCCATGCGGTAGACCGCGCCCGCCTGGTGCGGGTTCTCGCCGTAGCGGAGGTCGCTTCCGCGCTTGATGTACCAGGGCGCGAAGTACTTCGGGAACTGCTCCTCAGATTTTCGCTGGCCCGAGAGGTACTTGACGATGGCCGCATCGTACTGCCCGGTATGGGCGAAGGCCTCGAGCGCGAGTTTCAGGTTGGTCTGCTCCGATACGACGCCGTCATTGGCCCGCATCTCGGCGATGACCTCGTCATAGTACTCGGGGCTGCAGATGACGGTGATTGATTTGTGGTTCTTGGCGGCGGAGCGGAGCATGGTGGGCCCGCCGATGTCGATGTTGTCGACGGCCTCGGCCATCGTCACACCCGGCTTGGCGATGGTCTCGCGGAACGGGTAGAGGTTGACCACCACCATATCGATCATCTCGATGCCGAGGTCGGAGGCCTCTGCCATGTGGGCGGGCTTGTCGCGGAGTGCGAGCAGCGCGCCGTGGACCTTCGGGTGCAGCGTGACGACACGATGGTCGAGAATCTCCGGGAAGCCCGTGTAGTCCTCGACGGCTCTGACCGGGACTCCGGCTTCCTCGAGTTTGCGGCGCGTGCCGCCAGTGGAGAGGATTTCGACGCCCATCTGGCTGAGCGCCTTTCCGAGTTCGACGATTCCCGTCTTGTCTGAGACGCTGAGCAATGCGCGCTGGACCTTTGGCACAGCTTCTCCCTCCTACCGGGGACGGCATGTCGCCTGAGACGGCGGCATGAAAATGGCCGCTTCATCGCTGCCCACAGGGTGCGACGTGGGTGGGTGGATGAGCGGCTCGGAGTGCGCAACGTGTGGCAGCCGTATTATACCTGCCCGGAGGGGCCATGTCAAAGCATGCGTGGGGCTAGTCGGGCAAGCATGGATTGGCCGGCCTCATCCGCCCGCGGAGCTGTGTGAGAGCAGCAGCTCGATGTCACTCCATGTCGGCATCGAGGGGATAGCGCCCGTGTGGATCGCCGCCAGCGCCCCGGCGGCATTGGCATGGCTGTAAAGGTCATAGAGCTGCTTGCCGGTGAGTTCCGAGAGGTCTTGCTCGCTGCGGCCGAGCCACACCAGCGTTGCCGCTACGAAGGCATCACCGCAGCCGGTGGTGTCGACGACCCGAACCTCAATGCCGTCGATGGCGTCGACCGAGCCGCCGGCGGTGTATGCGCACCCATCGGGCCCCAGCGTCACCGAGACAAGCTCGGGCCCCATGTCCCACAGCGCCCGCAGGCCGTCGTGGGGGTCATCGGTGCCGGTGAGCAGCGTCATCTCATTCTCGTTGACCTTGAGTACATCGCATAGCTCAACCGTCTCGGCGATGGCATCATAGGCGGCGTCATCGTCGGGCCAGAGCGTCGGACGGTAGTTGGGGTCGAAGGAGATGAGCAGACCGGCCTGTGCGGCGATGTCGATGGCCTCGAGCGTGGCGGAGCGGGCCGGCTCGGCGATCAATGACAGTGAGCCGAAATGGAAGATCATCGCGTCCTCGATTAGTTGCCGGTTCACCTCATGCGGGGATAGCTGCTCGTGGGCGGGGTCCTTGACGTGAAACGCGAAATCCGGTACGCCGATCCTGTCGATAGCGACGAAGGCGAGCTGCGTCGCGTAGTCGGGTGTCATTGTGATGCCGCTGGTGTCCACGTCGGCGTCGCGCATGACGGAGGTCAGATAGCGGCCGAAGCTGTCGTCGCCCACCTTGGTGACCAGCGCGGCGGAGGCACCCATGCTCACACAGCCGACCGCCACGTTGGCCGGGGCGCCGCCGGGGTTCTTCTCGAACGTGTACGCATCCTGCAGTGAGACCCCGACCTCCTGGGACGACATGTCCACCAGTAGCTCGCCGAGACACACGATGTCGGCCATGCTCCCACCTCCCTCTCGGGCACAGTATTCGCCGGGCGTGC
>DPJP01000493.1:342-6487 GCA_003542955.1 Armatimonadota bacterium | reverse complement strand
GGCGGAGAGGGGAGAACGACGAACGCCGAGCGTTTGCGCCACGCCATGGTTTCAGAGGCTTTGCGTATGCTGTGCATCCCTCTTCGGCCAAGGGCTCGCGGAGCGAGACCAGGAGAGGGGGCCGGGCGTGAGGCACGCATGGCGACCCAACACATCGTCCCAGGGACCCACCAACCATGACAACTGAGACACTCGCCAATCCAGAGATGGCCGTCTACGCATCCACGCTCACGCGCGGGCTCAGGCGCGTGCGCCGCCGCGTGCGCCTGCTGATGGCGGTGCGCATCGTATCGACCGCGGTGGCGCTGGCGGCCGCTGTTGCCGTCCCATTCGTGGTCGTCGCGAAGCTGCATGATTACTGGTACCCAGCGCTTCTGCCCGCCTCGGTTGCCGCCGGCGCGGCGCTGGTGACGTTGCTCATCGCGCTGTTCTGGCCGCTGCCGGATTCGCTCATCGCCGAGAACACCGACCGCCGGCTCGGGCTGCGCGACCGGCTCTCGACGGCGGTTGAACTCGTCCGCGACCCGGACCCCTCCGGGATGGAGGATGCCGCGGTGCTCGATGCCCTCGACCACCTCCACGGGCTGCGCTCCTCGCATGCGTACCCGCTACGGCTGTACCGCGCCACGAAGAGTGCCGGGCTGTGTCTGCTGGTGCTGCTGGCGGTGCAGCTTGCGCCGATCCCGCCCTGGCTGCTCAGTCACGAGCAGCGGGAGGAGCGTGCGATGCTGCGCAAACGCGCGGCGGAGATAGAGCCGCTGGCGAAGCAGCTCTCCCGCGCCGCCGAGCAGAGCCAGGACGAGGGAACCCGCCAGGTCGCGCGCAAGCTCGAGCAGCTCACGAACAAGCTCAAGCATGGCAAGCTCGACACGAAGCAGGCGCTGTTGAGCCTCAAGGAGCTCGAGAAGCAGCTTGGCGACCTCGAGCAGCGGATGGGGCCCCCGAAGCCGAAGACCGCCGAGCGGGCCGCGGAGGCGCTCAAGGCCGCCGAGCGCGACCGCCTATCCTCCCGCGCCGATGCCCTCGCCCAACGGGCTGCCAAGAGCGGTGACCAGCAGGCCCAGAAGCAACTCGACCAGTTGGCCCAGCAGGCGAAGAAGGCTAATGACCCAGATCAGATCAAGCGGCTCTCTGATGAGGTCGGNNCGCAGAAGCTCGGATCCGCCTCCCGCATCCCCGGCAACATGCCGGCCGCCGTCTCATCCGCTCTCGACGCGCAGGACTGGCAGGCGGCGCTGGATGCCCTCGACGCCATGGTCGTTCCGCTCGAGGAGGCCGAAGGCGAGCTGAGCAAAGAGGAGGCCGAGGAGCTGGCAAAGCAGCTCGAGGCGCTCTCGGAGGCCCTCGAGGGCACCGAACTCGAGGGGATGTGCGAGTCGCTGTGCGAGAGCGCCCGCCTGCTGAAGATGGGGCGCTGTGAGCGGGCGGCGAAGTGCCTTGGACAGGGCTGTAAGGCCTGCAGGCTCGCGGCGGGGGAGGCGGGCGCCCGGGGAGCCTGCAAAGCCTGCAAGACGGGGCTCGCGAAGTGTCGGGGCACCTGCACGGGCACCGGCGCAGGGACGGGGATCGGGCCGGACAACGGCTCCCAGGATCACATTCCGGCCGATGCGAAGCCCGCCGGCCTCTATGATCCCCGCGCCACCGCCACTGACGGCGATGCCGAGCGCGTGCGCGCGTTCATCCGCCCCGACGGTCCGATGATGTCGATCATGGAGAAGAGCGCGCCGGTCGTCATATCAGGCTCGAAGGTGCCGTACTATGAGGTCATCGGCGAGTACTCGAAGACCGCCGAGGAAGCGCTTGAGAAAGAGAATGTGCCACCCAGCTACCGCGGATCAGTGCGTGACTACTTCGATGCGCTCCAGGGCGCCGGCAAGGCTCCCGCAACAGGCCGAGAAGGGGAGAGCAGCAGTGACTGAGACAACCATCATCACGCCCGAGCAGGCACAGCAGTGGGCGGAGCGCTTCCGCACGCTGATCTCAGATCTCACCGCGGAGGTCTCCGCGGTCATCGTCGGCATGGAGGATGTCGTCAGGAGCACGCTGATCGCGCTTGTCGCCGGCGGTCACGTGCTGCTGGAGGGCATGCCGGGCCTGGGGAAGACGCTGCTTGTGCGCACGCTCTCGGATGCGCTCGACCTGAGCTTCTCGCGCATCCAGTTCACCCCCGACCTGATGCCCGCGGACATCACCGGCACCACCGTGTTGTGGGAGAAGCCCGGCGGCGAGCGCGAGTTCGTCTTCCAGCCCGGCCCGGTCTTCGCCAACGTCGTGCTCGCCGACGAGATCAACCGCGCCACACCCAAGACGCAGTCGGCGCTGCTGGAGGCCATGCAGGAGCACTCCGTCACCGTCGCCGGGCAGACGCGCTGCCTCGAGGAGCCGTTCCTGGTCTTCGCCACCCAGAACCCGATCGACCTCGAGGGCACCTACCCGCTGCCGGAGGCGCAGCTCGACCGCTTCCTGTTCAAGCTCCGGGTCGACTATCCGTCGCTTGATGAGTTGCACGAGATCATGAACCGCACCACGGGGCATCAGGTTGCCTGCGCGAGGAAGGTCGCCACGCGTGACGAGCTGCTCGCGCTGGGGCCGGTTGTGCGGCAGGTGGCGGTGGCGAAGCATGTGCAGGATTTCGCCCTGCAGATCGTTCTTGCCACCCACCCGGACAACGAGGGGACGCCGGAGCCGGTCAAGCGCTTCGTGAGCTTCGGCTCGAGTCCGCGTGGGGCGCAGGCGCTGCTACTCTCGGGCAAGGTGCGCGCGCTGATGGATGGCCGCTTCAATGTCGCCCGCGATGACATCAAGGCATCCGCGAATGCCGCTTTGCGCCACCGGATGATCCCGAACTTCGAGGGTCTGGCGGAGCGTATCGACCCGGATACGCTGGTGGCGGAGGCGGTGGCGACTGCGGAGGCCCGCTGCGAGAAGGATGTGCCGGTGTGAGGGGGACGCCTCTGCCTCACCCCCGGCCTGGACGGATGGTGAGAGAAGATGTGACCCGCCGTGCCTGCCTCACCCCCGGCCCCGTCTCCTGGTCTCGCTGCGCGAGCCCTTGGCCGGAGAGGGGAGAACGACAGACGGCATTTGTCTGCGTAGCCAGCAGGATCTGGGACAGGTTGACACCGAGGGAGAGAACACAGATGCCCAGTCGCGATTCCGATGACGAGAAGCCTGGCCGGACAGTGATGGGGGTCGCGGGGCGGGACAAAGTGTCATTCGCCAGGGAGCAACGTAGGACGCCTAACCCGGCTGAGAAACGTCTGTGGGGCGCGCTGCGGGGCCAGAGACTCGGCGTCAAGTTCCGGCGGCAACACCCGATCGGCGACTTCGTTCTGGACTTCTACTGGAAGGAGAAGCGTCTCGCTGTCGAGGTGGATGGCGGGGTCCACGAGGATCAGGCTGACTACGACGAATGGCGTGACGCCCAACTCGCAGCGCACGATATCCGCACGTTACGCCTGACGGATGCTGAAGTGTTGGAGGACCTTGCCCGCGTGGTCGAGATGATCAAGTCTGCACTGAGGGAGAGAGGCTGATGCCTTCCTGTAGTCGCGCGTACGTCACCACCCGGGTTTGCGCCCATCCGCGTCGTGAAGTGGCCTTTGTCGTTCTCCCCTCTCCGCCTCGCCCGCAGGGCGTACCGGAGGGGGGCCGGGGGTGAGGCACGCAGAGCCGACCTCCGACAACCTACCCACCCCCCTCCTGAGCCCGGAGTTCCTCCGCAAGCTCGAGCAGGCCGCTATCGCCTCCCGGCATATCCTTGTCGGGAGAACGAAGGGTGAGCGCAGGTCCGCGCGCCGCGGCAGCTCCGTCGAGTTCGCCGACTACCGCTCCTACTCGCATGGCGATGACCTGCGCTATGTCGACTGGAATGCCTTCGCTCGGCTGGACCGCATGTTCCTGAAGCTCTTCGTCGAGGAGGAGGACCTCCACGTCTATGTGCTCGTAGACGCCTCGAGGTCGATGGACTTCGGCAGCCCATCCAAGCTCGAGTGGGCCAGGCAGGCCGCCGCCGCGCTGGGCTATATGAGCCTGTGCTCGGGTGACCGCGCGCAGCTCTTCTCCCACTCTGCCGAGGCGCGGGAGGCCTCGCGGATGTTCCGCGGTCGCGGCAGCACGCCGGAGATGTTCCGCTGGATCAGGGGGATCGAGGCGGCCGGGGAGACCGATCTGCAGCAGGCGGTGCGCTGGGTGCAGAACGTCGCTCCCGCGCCGGGGATGCTGTTTGTGCTCTCCGACCTGCTGACGCCCGACTGGCAGGCCGCGCTGTCGCGTCTGGGCGCGGGCAAGGGTGACTGCTGCGTGGTGCAGGTCTTCTCGCCCTCCGAGTTCGAGCCCGACGCCCGCGGCGATGTGCAGCTCATTGACTCCGAGACCCGGCAGACGGTCGAGATGACGATGAGCCCCTCCGTCCTGCGCCGCTACCGCGAGGGGCGCGACGAGTTCCTCCATGGCGTCCGCACCACGGCCCACCGCTACGGCTTCTCGCATCTGCTGGCCGTCACCGATGAGGCGGTCGAGGACACCATCCTCAAGTCGCTGCGGCGGCTGCGGGTGGTGAAGTAGTCCATGCAACTGCTGGCGCCGACGGTCTTCATCGCCCTGATCCCGCTGGCGGGCATCATCATCCTGCTCTACCTGCTCAAGCTCCGCCGCGTGCCGGTCGAGATCGCCTCGACCTTCCTCTGGCGCCAGGCCCTGCAGGATGTCCAGGCCAACACTCCCTTCCAGAAGCTCAAGCGGAACCTGCTGCTGCTCCTGCAACTGCTGGCGCTGACGGCGATCATCGCCGGGCTCGCCGCCCCGTACGCACTGGCCGAGCGGCTCGGCGGGAAGAACACCGTCATCGTGATGGACGCCTCCGGCAGCATGAGAGCCACCGATGTCGGAAGCTCGCGCTTCGAGCAGGCGCGGGGCTGGGCGCGCCGCATCATCGGGGGGATGGGCCGCAGCGACGAGGTGGCCGTTATCGTCTCCGGTGCGCGGTCGCACGTCGCGGCGGCCTTCAGCTCCGACCAGCGGAAGCTCTTGCAGACAGTCGCGGGCCTGCAGCCTACGGACTGCGCCACCAACATCAAGGACGGCCTGCTACTGGCGATGAGCCTTGCCTCCAGGCGGCCCAACGCGCAGGTGTATGTCGTCAGCGACGGCGCCTTCGAGCCGCTGCCGGAGGTGAGTGGCTCCTCGGGGGTGCGCTTCCTCAAGGTCGGTGTGCGAAATGACAACGTCGCCATCCTGGCCTTCGAGGCCTCCCGGCCCGCCGGAGCCAAAGAGCATCAGCTCTTCCTGCGCATCCACAACTTCTCGAAACAGCCGAAGGACGGACTGCTGTCGCTGTACCACGATGACGAGATCATCGACGCGGAGCAGATCAGCATCAAGCCCGGAGAGGACAAGGTCCAGACCTTCAGCCTGAGCCTGCGGCAGACGGGTCTTCTGAAGGCGGAGATCGAGCTTCAGGATGACCTCGCCGCCGACAATGTAGCCTACACCTTCGCCGAGACTGCCGGCGCGACGTCGGTGCTGCTTGTGACGCCGGGCAATCTGTTTCTCGAGCAGGCGCTGCTCATCCTCCCGGAGGTGAAGGTTGACCGCGCCGAGGCCCTCGACGCAGAGACGGCGGCGACGGTAGGGGAGCAGTATGACATCGTCGTCTTCGACCGGGTGACGCCTCCGGATGACTTCGGCGGTGTGCCGGCTCTGCTGATCCGCGAGGGGGGCGAGGGGGCCGGCAGCCTGGCGAGCCCCGAGATCAGCCGGTGGGAGAACACGCACCCGGTGTTGGCTCATGTGAACCTCAGTGCGGTCGAGATATCAAGCGGCAGGGCGCTTGCGCGTGAGACGGGTGCGGAGGTGCTGGCGTGGGCCGGCGGGGCCCCGCTCATCGTCGCGCGCGACGTGCCCGGGGCGCGCGAGGTCAGCTTCGGCTTCAGCTTCCTCGACTCCGACTTGCCGCTGCGCGTCGGCTTTCCGGTGCTGCTCTCCAACGTCGTCGACTGGCTGGGGGAGACCAGCACCGGCATCGGGCAGATGGCGGTACGGCCGGGGAGCCCGTTGCGCTTCCGCACTCCGCCGGGTGTGGAGCGCGTGTCCGTCACTACCCCCGATGGCGGCAGGCAGTCGGCTGCGCTGGTGGAGAGGCAGG
>DPJP01000493.1:0-306 GCA_003542955.1 Armatimonadota bacterium | reverse complement strand
TTTCACGGGCACCGACCAGGTGGGCGTGTATGTGGTGCAGGCGGGGGAGCAGCGTTGGCGGGCGGCAGTCGACATGCGCAGCAGCGCCGAGTCAGACCTCGCTCCGAAGGAGGAGTTGCAGCTCGGCGCCCGCCGGGTCGAGGGCATGACGCGTCCGCCGCGGGTGGAGAACCACCTGTGGCCGTATATCGTGCTGGCCGCGCTGCTGATCCTGCTCGTCGAGTGGCACCTGTACCACCGGAGGTATTAGCGGTGGCCGGGGTCAGGTCTGGCCTCACCCCCGACCCCCATATGCGCTAGCTTAAG
>DPJP01000053.1 GCA_003542955.1 Armatimonadota bacterium | reverse complement strand
CCCTCGAAGCGCAACCCGGTCAGCCTGCAGAGGTCGCCACCGCTCTGGAACTGGGTGCCACCACGCCGCTTTGTGAACAGCCGCGCGCCCGGCGAGCCGTCGAGGCCGCGAGTGCCCGCCAGTGTCACCCCGCCGGGGATGACTACGCCGGTGGTCTCCGTGAGGTCGATCTCGACGCCGTCGGGGACGAAGATGACCTGCCCGGCCGTCGCCTGCTTGAGCGCCCCGAGGAGTTCCTCCGTCGTAGTCACGGTGAAGTCGCCGCTGGTGCGGATATCACGATAGCCGTCTCCCCCGCCNNGCGTCCCGTTCGCCACCAAAGTCTTCACCGTCCTCCATGCGTCGTGGGTTCAGCCCGCGCCGGCGTAGAAGGTTGCCCCGTAGTTGACGAACTCCCGGCACATCGCGTCGATCTTCTCTCGCGTATGTCCGACTGCATCGGGTGAAGCATACCACTGGGCGATGAAGCCGCCGTTGAAGGCGCCGAAGCTGTGCATGAGCTTCCGGGCGTATGCCCTGATGTCATCAAGGCTCCCCCGGATCATCGTGTTCTGGATATCAACGGGGCACCAGAAGCAGAGCTTGCCGCCGAAACGCGCGGCCAGGCTGTCCACTCCCATGTTCTGCTGCTGGTCCATCTGGATCACATCCAGCTCCGCCTCGATGAAGTGCGGCAGGAGGTCCGCGATGTGGCCGCAGCTATGGAGGAAGTTGAGCATGCCCAGCTCATGCGAGTGCCGGTAGACGCGATGGTAGACCGGCGCCCAGAACTCCGCGAAAACGTCGGGGCGCACCATCGGGCGATCCTGCAACCCCCAGTCATCGGCCGAGCAGATGCCGTGGGCGCCGATGCGGGCGAAGTTGTCCACCGCGTCGATGGCGATGTCGGCGAGCCGGTCAAGCAGGCCGCGCAGCTCGTCAGGATGCTCGTATGGGTCGGTCCAGGCGGCCTGGTGGCCCCGGAGGTACTCGAGCCGATGAATCAGGCTCAGGGGGACATTCGCCAGTATGAACCTGTCCTCGGAGTTCTCCTCGATGGCCTTGCGGGCGCTCTCGTAGCGCTCCCTATTGTTGTAGCAGGGGAATCGGTGGCCGTCGATATCGGCGTAGTCGGTCAGCGGATGGCCGGTCACCTGCCCCATCGTCTTGTCGCCATGCAGCTTCTGCCAGATGCAGCCGAACTCATCCTCCCACTGCGTCTCCGTCTGGAGACTCGGGGTCCAGCCGGGGTCGGCGGAGGCTCCGACGCCCCGGATGTCGGTCGGGTATTCCGGCGGCATGGCACCCAACGGTATGCGGTCGGGTCCCTCGAAGCGCACGGCTCTCCTCACGCGCTCGCGTCCAGTCATCGGTTCAGCCCTTCCATGGTCGATACGCGCTGCAATGCGTCCCACAGGCGGCCGAATCCGGCCCTCGACGCCATCTCGCGGCCCGTGGTCTGCCCGCACTGGTTGTCTCTACTTGATGATGATGCGGCCCTCGACGGCAGGGCTGACGGTCCCCAGCTCGCGGAGCGCCTCGAGCACGATGGCGCTCTCTGAGTAGCCCAGGTAGACGGGCTCGGAGCCCTCGGTCAGCATGCTGTAGCCGTCGCCGCCGGCGAGCATGAACTCGCTTGCGGCAAGCGTGTATGTCTTCGCGTCATCCAGCGGCTGCCCGCCGACGGTGACCTTCCCGAGCTTGTCGCCGATGATCTCCATCGTCATGCCGGAAACCTGTGTGAAGCCGCCGAACGGGCGCGGCTGCGCGGCATTGAACTCGAGCACCTTGCGCAGTTCGGCCCCCGTGATCTGCTTGTTGGCCACGATGTTGCCGAACGGGAGCACGGTCAGGATGTCGCCGACGGTGACCGGACCGGCGTCGATCGAGGCCCGGATGCCGCCGCCGTTCCACAGGCATACATCGGCCTGGGCGTAGTCGCGGATCAGGTCGCACACGAGGTTGCCCAGATTCGTCTCCGAGGCCCGGATGTGCTCGCGGATGCCATCGAGGTCAACGGTGGTCGTCGCGACGACCTCCGCGAGACGCTCCTGCAGCTCATCGGCGTACTTGTCCACAATCGCCTGGACGTCAGGCCTGGGGCGGGAGCGTTCATCGACCGGCCGCAGGAACCCGCGGTACTTGACGATGTCGCCCTTCGAGACGAGCATATCCACCTGCCCGAGGAAGAGACCATAGCTCTGGGCCTGGCACACGAGTGTGTCGCCGGCCTCGGTGGGCGGCTGCACCTCGGTGTGGCTGTGCCCGCCGATGATGAGGTCAAGCCCGTCAACAGCCTCCCCGAGCTTGAGGTCTTCTTCGTAGCCCAGGTGCGTGATTGCGACGATGAAGTCGGCTTTGCCGCGCAGTTCGCCGATCACCTTCCGTGCTTCCTCGATGGGGTCGCTGAAGCGCAGCCCGATGACGTTCTTGGGCGATGTCTGCACCGCCGTTTCGGGCGTTGTCAGGCCGAAGGCCGCGCCGTTCGTCCCGTCGGCGAGGGTGAAGTACATGATCGCCTTGGTGAAGCGCTGCCCGGTGTTGGTGTAGTAGATGTTGGCGCTGAGGATCGGGAATTCGGCCAGCGAGACCATCTTCTCATACACGTCCTGGCCGAAGTCGAACTCGTGATTGCCGATGCACATCGCATCAAGCCGCATCAGGTTGAGGCACTTGACGTCGGGCTCGCCCTTGTACACGGTCGAGAGCGGGGTGCCCTGGAGGATGTCGCCGGCCTCGAAGAAGAGCGTCGTTACGCCGTGCGCGTCGTTGTACTGACGCACTTCATCAACCATGGTCGCCATGCGGGCGATCCCGCCCTCGGCCTTGCCGTCCTTCTCCTTCGACTGCAGGTGGCCGTGGAAGTCGTTGAAATGCAGCACCGTCACGTAGCAGTCGCTCATCGCCATGCCGGCGGCGAGGACGATAGCGCAGAGTGTCAGCGTGGCACGGAAGGCTCGTGTGTTCACTCGTCTTTCTCCTTTGTGTGCGGATTGTCACATCGGCGCCATGGTCCATCTTGGCCCCGGGCACGCAGATGACCTGCCCCCGTTCAGACGAACTGGAGCGAGTACAGGTCGGCATCCTTCATCACGAAGCGCAGGCGTATCGGCTTTCCGGCCAGTGCCGAGAGGTCGGCGCCGCCGTTCCACGTCACCGTACGCCCGATCTCATCGCCGTAGATCTCGGGGCACTGACGGAGCCCAAAGCCCGAGATCGGCTTGCCGGCCGCGTCGCGCACCTCGACCTGCACGCTGCCGACCGCCGATGTGGCGTAGTTGATCACCAGCCGCGAGCCGGTGAAGGTAAGCGGCACGGTCGTGAACTCCCCGCCCCTGTGCGGGGCGTTCACCGACACGAAGCCGTCGAGGCGCACCGTCGCCCGACGCACACGGGATGTGCCGTGCCTGTAGTGCTCCGAGTAGTAGATGGACAGCTCATCATCGGCCGTCTGCAGGACGCCGCGCGCGACGCAGTTGCTGCGGTCGCCCCAGTTGCCGAGGTCTCTGCCAGGGCGGATGAAGGCCTCCATGAAGCGCCTGTCCCAGTGCAGACCGTCGCGGCTGCACATGAACACACCGTCGGAGATGCCGACATCCGGGTGATCGGGCTTGAGCTTGCGGGTGGGCATGAAGCGCTTCGGGAAGCCGATGAAGATGTGCGGGGCGCGCGGGTAGGGAACGATCGAGTTGGTATACAGATGCTCGCGCTCGGTGTCGCCGTAGTCGCACTCCATGGTGTCGGACCAGTTGATGAAGTCTCTCGAGGTCGCAAGGCCGATCGAGCGCAGCCCATGCCAGTTCGTTGTGCCGATCTCCGGGATGGGGCCGCGGTAGCCGGGTGGCGTCCAGGTGCGGACCCAGGCCATGTACTGCCCGGTGAGCGGGTCCCAGAGGCCCGTATTGAGCGAGTCGAAAGCGCCCTGGGTGATGAGCGGCTGCTTGCGCACGTGCTTCCAGGAGTAGCCGTCACGGGAACTGAAACCGGCAAGCCCTTTGCCCCTAAGGCTGCCGAATGCCTTGTAGCGCTCGGAGGGCTTGCAGTCGGGATTGGTGTCGACGAACGGCCCGAAGTTGTGGCTGCTCTCCCCCATCCAGACGATGTTGTTTGCGCTGCTCCCGTCGACCTCGTACAGCCCCAGTTCGGGCCGCGTCCACTTCAGGCCGTCGGTGCTCGTCGCCACGCATGTGACCTCGCCGATGTGGTCCCTGGCCGACGCGCTGCCGCGGTAGTACATGCGGTAGGCGCCCTGATCCTCGAGCACGGTCACATAGCCGCTGACCATCCCCTCCCAGGGCTTGTTGAAGCGGATACAGACCTCCCGCGGCATCGGCGGATGGAGCTTCAGCGAGACGTTGCGCGACTTGTCGATGAGGGCGTCGTCGACGAATGGTTCGACACGCGATGCGAGGTCCAAGCGCGTCACTTCCCTTCAGCCGGTGGGGTGAGGGCCTGGGGTCGGTTCGACACGAGGGCGTGCATGTCCTCCGGGAGAATAGGAGAGCGGCTGCCCGAGGGGCGCCAACACGGCCCGAGCAGCTGACTGCCATTGACCGCCGGGAGCGACGAGACCGGCCGCGCTGCAGGTCAGGGCCCCGGCGCCCCCGCGCTCACGTAGCGGTCCTGCACCGCCTGGAGGGCTTCGGCCGGCGAGCAGCGGCCACTCAGCGCGAGGAAGATCGCGTCATCAAGCATCGCCTCGACATCGCGCCAGAGCAGGCCCGGCCGCGCGAAGGCGTTGTCCAGGTGAGCGGTGAAGGCGGCCAGTTCCGGAGTTGTCCGGGCGGCGGCGACCACGGTCTCGTGGCACGGGACTGATCCGGACTTCCAGAGGCGGTACTGGGCTTGCTCGGAGGCGACGTACCGCATGAAATCGATGCACTCGCGGCGGTAGCTGGTCGTGCGCAGCATCACCAGGGAGGTCGAGGCGACGGCGGCGAACGGCTTCCCGCGGGTGGGCAGGGGAGCCACGGCGAACTGCAGCTTCGGTGAGACGCTCTTCAGGGCGGGGGCGAAGCCGGAGTCGGCAATGACCATCGCGACGCGTCCGCCGGCAAACGCCTCTTCGAGTGCGGCGCTGTCCCAGGAGAGCACCTCCGGCTGCAGCGCGCCCGCGCGGGACAGCCTGACGTAGAAGTCGAGTGCCTCGACGGCCTCCTTGGACACGAAGTCGAGATTCCCCCCGTCGCCGTAGAGACTCCCGCCCGCGCCCCAGAGCAGCATCAGCAGCCGGTGGGCGCCGCCACCGCGCTCGCCGCCGGGCAGGCCGAGCCCGAAGACATCGTCGGTCCCCGCGGCAATGTCCTGAGCGCAGGCGAGCAAATCATCCCAGGTTGCCGGCGCCGCGCGCCCCTCCGGCAACAGGTCGGGGCGGTAGTACAGGCACCAGGCCTCCATCTGCCAGGGCACGCCGTGAATGTGCCCGTTGACGACAAGCGGCGCGACAACGGCAGGGACAAACGGCGCCAGCAGCCTCTCCCCGGCGCCACCGAGGGTGATGATGTTGGGCGCGCAGTCGGCCACCCATTCATCGGGGATGACGGTCATATCGGGGGCGTATTGCCTCCACGAGCCGCCCCAGCGGGTGAGGTAGTCGCGGGCATTGTCCCAGCTGTCGTGGGTCATGTCGATCCTGACGCCCGGGTGGGTGGCCGAGTACTCCTCGGCAATCCGGTAGGCCTCGCGGAAGTCACCGGCGCCCTCCTGCTTCCACGCGATCAGGCGCAGGCGCACGGGCTCCGCGTCGGCGGCCGCGGGGGCAGGGAGCAAGCCGGCCCAGACGCAGACACCCGCTGCGACAAAACAAAGGGCTGCGGCAATCCNNCGCCGCAGCCCCGTACCCGTTCCACTCAGTCTCGCCATTGTACGATCCCGCTCCGCACCGGCAGAGTGCGCGACTCAGCGGCGCTTGTAGATGGTGAGCTTGACCGTCGACTCGGCATCGAACTCCTTCTTCACCGGCTCGACCTGCTGCATCCCACCGTAACCGGGCATACCCATGTCGGCTCCCCCCGGCATCGGCACGCCACCGGGACCCATCGCGCCGGCCCCGGGCGGCATCATGCCGGGGTCCATCGGGGGCATC
>DPJP01000426.1:10836-10977 GCA_003542955.1 Armatimonadota bacterium | reverse complement strand
GATGTACGCCCAGGACTACGACAACAGACTACCAGACAGCCTGATGATGCGGGACTTCTCGTCATCGTCAGCCGTATGGATGCCGTGGTACTGGTGCATACACCCCTACGTGAAGAATCTGCAGGTGTTCAACTGCCCCAG
>DPJP01000426.1:10003-10764 GCA_003542955.1 Armatimonadota bacterium | reverse complement strand
GAGCGCGACTTACCCGCCGATCTCCGGCCTGTCGCCTTCAGGGATCTCTACGGGTGGCTACGGTAACATCCGGGAGGTCATGGGATACGCGGGAAGCTGCGGGTATAACGCCGCGGACTGGGGGGCGTACCCAAATCTCTCGACCGCCGGCTATGGTCAGTCTCTGGACGCGATGACGAGGCCGGCCGAGGTCATCCTCGTCGTCGACGCCACCTACTGGCATGTGCGCAGGGACTTCTGGGAGCGCACGGACAACGCCAGTCAGCCGGATGCCGCTACCGCCGCCAAGTACAATAACGCCTACTACGTGGTTGACAGTCGTCACAACGACGGCGCGAATGCTGCTTACGCGGACGGCCACGTGAAGTGGAACCATCGGGGTCTGGCCAACATACCCCGCGCCCACAGCAACCCGGGCGCCGGGGCCGGCAACTGGTACGCCTACCAGGCCCACTAGCCATCCCGCCAGCGCTTCACCCAAACCACAGCGGGCCGCCTCGAAATGAGGCGGCCCGGTTCTTTGTGAGGTCATGGCCCTCGCACACGGCCACTCCGGCGACCGAGTGGCCCCGGCAACCAGCGGCTCGAAAGGGAGTAACCTGTTGCTGCGCGGCGGCACCGGCAGGTAACGAGTAGCAGTGCGGCGAAGACATAGATTGACCGTTCAGACTACCGGCGGCCAACTGTCGCCTCAGGAGGACCACCATGGATGCCCGACGTGGGTTTACCCTGATTGAGCTGCTCGTCGTCATCGCGATCAT
>DPJP01000426.1:0-9955 GCA_003542955.1 Armatimonadota bacterium | reverse complement strand
CCAGAGCCCGCGAGAAGGCGCGACAGACATCGTGCCTCTCCAACATGAAGCAGATCACGTTAGCTGCCCTGCAGTATGCACAGGACTACGATGAGAGGCTCTCGCGGTCCTTCAACTGGTGGGACCCGTTCGCGCACACAGCTCCGTACTATACATATTGGTGGGATAACCTGGGACCATACATCAAGAACACCCAGGTGTTCTTCTGCCCCAGCTCGAACTCAACCAGCATGGGCAGTTGGAACTACGGGTTCGTCAACCAGATCGTTGGCTACCACATGGGACGCGCTGCGTTCACGCTCCCCGACGGGACCAGCGTCCCCAGCGGCACCGTCCCGCGGAGCCTCGGCAGCGTCTCGGCCCCGGCGGAGCGGGTGTTCGTGACCGACGCGCATAACTTCAACACGGAAGTCTCGTACTGGTACCGCACCGACAGCTCGTACACACAGGTCGGAGGAGCCTACTACTGGGTCGACTGCAGGCACAACGGCGGGGCCAACGCCGGGTTCGTGGATGNNGGCCACGTCAAGTGGCTGCCAGGAGCCCGCCCGTGGCGCAACGATCCTGAGCCCGTCTGCGCCGGCAAGCTCGACTACTACCGCACGGACTGAAGTGCCGCCGGGTGAGGGCGATGATCGCGGCGACACGGCCTATCACACCGCCCCCCCACACTCACACCTGTACCAGGCAACCACCGGGCCGCCCCACCGACGGGCGGCCCGGCACGCTTCCCACGTGCCGCAGACGAGGCTCTCCACACGCTACTTGCGTATCTCCAGCCACCACCCCACCCGTGGCTCGGTGATCAGACGGTACTTCCCCTCCGGTATGCGCGCCTCGCGCGCCAGCTCGGGCAGGCGCTCGCCCGGACCGTCCCAGCCCTCCGGGCGCGCTCGCTGCCCTGTCTCCCACTCGAGCCGCCACGCGACCAGCCGCTCCCGCGTCGCAGGGTCCAGCAGCGTCCCGAACCCACCATGGCCGATGTACGCGACGCCGCCGGGCTTGAGCACCCGATAGGTCTCTCGCACCGCCCGCACCTTATCCGGGACGAACGGGATGGTGCCGCGGCTGAAGATGAAGTCGGCGAAGTTGCTGCGCAGCGGCAGGGACTGCCAGTCTCCCTCGACGGTGCTGACCCGCCCGGTGAGCCCCGCCTGGTCGATGAATACGCCCAGCAGCCTCAACGCCCAGGGGTCGATGTCCACGGCATAGCAGCGCATCTTTGTCTTGCGCGCAAGCTCGATCAGGAAGGGACTCGTGCTGCTGCCGATGTCCAGCGCGACACCATCGCGCAGGCCGTATTCCTGCACCATCTGCCGCGCCAGCGGCTCCCACATCGGCGCGAACTGCCCCGTAATGTGCCGCTCATAGCCCGGCACCTTCGCCTTGAGCGTATCCACATAGTCATCGCCCTCGCCGTACACCGCGCACGGCAGCGCGAGCGCAATCACGAACACAGTCAGCAATCCAGGTCGTTTCATTCTGCTGCCCCCGAATAGATCGGACACACCAGTTGGCGTGCCCCTCATGCTCCGGACGTCCATCCTAGCCGACCCTCGTCCCCCACTTGCTCCCCGCCGCCACCCGCGTTCCCGTGCACTCGACCCGCGTCCCGCCGCACACCACCGTGTCTACTGCCAGTTCCCCCTCGATGACCTCCACGCCCACTGTGATANNTCCACGCGATGGCTCACCACACCCCATCCGCTGTCGACGGAGAAGAAGCAGCGGAAGTCGTCCTCGGAGACAATCGGGTCCAGATAGAGCGTGCGCTCCGGGGCGGAGTACCGGAAGCCCGACAGCGCCGGCAGGTAGGCGTAGTTGGCCATCGAGCGCGAGTAGTGACTCCCGCACTCGAACTCGTTGTACGGGTTGCGGCGGTAGCCGTCATGCCGGTCACGGATCGCCTTGCAGACCGCCAGGCCCTCCCGCAAGAACCCCTCATAGATCAGGTGCGCCCCTACCTGGTACTCGAAGCCGATCATGCACTCGAAGGCATAGTAAACGCTGCGTTTCGGCCGCCCACCCTTCGGCCAGGTGCAGATGAGCAGCCCGGCGTCATCATTGAGCGCATAGACCCGGTGCGGATTGTGGTGGGAGTAGAAGTCATCGCGGAAGTTGTACCTGTACACGCTGCTCAAGGCGCTGCGCACGTGCTCGATGTCGTAGATATCGCCCAGCCCGTACATCCGCGCATGCCACTGCCCCAGCACCTGGTCGCAGATGCACCCGGGCCCGTACTGGTAGGGGGCGTCGAGGCCCTCCGGCAGCAACTGGAAGTAGTACTCGCCATCATAGAGCTTCTCACCACTCAACCGGCTGCCCGAGTCAAACACGCGCCGGTACTCATCCGCGGAGGTGTCATCGCCCAGGTGGCGCGCCATCTCTTCGCCCGCCCGCAGAGCAGCAAGGTACATGCTCCCGCAGACGGTATCCGGGGCGTGGTATTCGATGTCGAGCGTGTTGTGGTGCACGCCCTCCAGGAGGCCGTCTCTATCTGCGTCCCAGTCGACCCAGGCGTATTCGAGTGCCTTCTTGACCGAGGGCCACAGCCGCTTGAGCCACTCGTCATCTCCGCAGAGTTGCCACTCTCTGTACGTTCGCAGTACATTCCCCATCTGACCATCCGCGGCGGCGTGGAAGGTGTGGCACGCCTGCGTCCCGGGCGGCAACGGCATCCGGAACTGCATGTGACCGTCCTCGCGCAGGTTGACGGAGAAGTCAACCTCCCGCATACCGCGCTCCAGGCTCGGGAACAGGTGCGCAATGGTCTGGGCGTAGGTCCACACATGCGTACAGGTGCCCTCACAGCAGCCCGCGGAGGCGTGGCAGCCCTCGAAGCCGTAGAGCGTCCCATCCGGCAGCCGGGTGACCGTCGGCGTGCGCAGAATGGACGCCTGGCTGCCGATCGCCTCCGTCACGTATGAGGGGACCGTCGAGGCCGTCAGCGCGTTGCTGAACGATCTGCTGCGGCTCCGGAGGCTCTCGAGATTGTCGAGCACGTGCCGTCCCACGTGCGCGGCGTCCTCCCAGCGGCTCCCCTGCCACGTCTGCCATGTGGCGCCCTGATTGTTGCCCCAATACAACTCGAAGTTGGGCATCAGCCAGCTCAGCACCAGTGTCCGCGTGATGGCCTCCCCCGGCTCGAGGTCGACTCTCAGGCCCAGGTGCCCGACATCCGCGGCGTTCTCACCGGCCACCCGCGGCGCCGTGGCGCCGTCGAAGACACCCGTCACCCCGAAGCCGTCCATGAGGTCCTCGGTGGCCCAGAAGTGCCCGCCGTCGGCCCCGCGCAATTGGTACGTGACACCCTCATCGGCCGTCAGCAGCGCCATCGACCCGAAGCGCGCGGAGTCGGGCGAGTGCTTCTCCGTGGTCATCACCAGCCCGCGAGAGCTGCCGTCATCAACGAAGTCAATCCGCCCGCCGCCGACCTCCGGCCAGCCGACGATATTCTGCAGCCCCAGCGCGACCGTCGCCGACACCCGCGCGTCGGTGGCGTTGGTCAGCGTGATATCGAAGATTGCCACCGGCAACGACGATGCCTCGACATCAAGGGGGATGAACGGGCTCCAGGCGGTCAACTCCACCCGCACCGGCACAGTCTCATCGGCCAGTTCAACAGTGCAGAACGGGAAGTCTCCCAGGAACGAGCATTCCTCAAAGCGCAGAAAGCCGGAGCCGAAGACGTATGGCGGCCCGAAGCCGAAGCCCCGGTACTGCTGCGCCCCGTGCGACCATCCCTGGTACGGTGGCCCCAGCCGCCCCTCGACCACGCGAAAGACGGGCTCGGCGCCATCCGCCTGTGCATGCAGGACGAAGTAGGTGTGGTCGGGGCGGTAGCCCTTGTTCGGCCGGTTGAATATCTCCCAATCGACAAGTTGTCCGCAGCCGCTCAGGGATACGCACCCTGTCCCGATGCCTCCAAGCGGGAACGCGATCTCATTGAGATACTGGCCCGTCTTCGGCTCCGGCGGGCCTGATCGGAACAACTCGTCGTCGGAGTATGGCACCTCGCGTCCGGTGGAGCGCAGTGGGCGGGTCTTGCCCATGGTCGTCCCTCCTGGCTGTGCGCGTCGATGTCGGCGCCGGGCCTCGTGTGTGGGGGTAGTTCGGAGACGGCGGCCGGATACCTGCCTTCCTCCTCAGCTTCCGGCACATCGCCGCCATCGCTGCGCAGGCACGCAGGCAGGTCTCCCCCGTCGTGCGCGGCGAACCTCCCCTCCACAGTACCTGACGCCGTGGAGGTGAGACCAGTGCAGTCCGCATGGCCATTCGCGTTTGCCTGTCTCCTGCTGCTGGCCGCCACGTGTTCCAGACCCGTCTGGGCGGGCCCGCGGGAGGCCGATCTCTTCGTCGCAGCGGACGGCTCCGACGACTGGTCCGGCACGATCGCAGCCCCAAACAACGGTCGCTCCGACGGCCCATTCGCCACCCTCGGGCGTGCTCAGGCCGCGGCCCGGGAACTGCGCCGACAGCAGCCTGACCGGCCCGTCACCGTTGCCATCCGGGGCGGGCAGTATACGCTGGATGCCCCGATCATCTTCACCCCGGAGGACTCCGGTACCGAAGCCGCCCCCACAACCTACTGCGCGTACGGCGACGAGCGGCCCACCTTCACCGGCGGCAGCGTCATCACCGGCTGGCGGAGAGCCGAGGGCGACCTCTGGCAGGCGGAGNNGAGGTGCCCGCGGTCAAGGCGGGCGAGTGGTACTTCCACCAGCTCTGGGTCGGCGGCACACGCGCCGTCCGCGCTCGGCACCCCAATCAGGGCTACCTGCGCATCGCCGACACCCTCAAGCCGCTCACTGACCGCACGGCAGCCCGCGGCGATGCATCCTACAAGGTCGGCTTCAAGTACACACCCGGCGATATCCCCCACTGCGAGAACCTCGACGACCTCCAGGTCGTCAACTACCACTCGTGGACGGCTTCGCTCCACTGGGTGAAACAACTCGACGAGGCCGAGCACGCAGTCCATTTCACCAATCAGTCGGCCTGGCCGATCGGCTACTGGGAGGCCAAAGAGCGCTATCATCTGGAGAACTACTTCGAGGCGCTGGATGCCCCCGGCGAGTGGTATCTCAACCGCACCACCGGCGTCCTCTCCTACTGGCCCCGCGAGGGAGAGGACATGACGCGCGTCGAGGTCGTCGCTCCCAGGCTGCAGCACCTGGTGCTCTTCGATAGTGACCCGGCGGCAGGCAAGGCTATCGACTACGTGACCCTCCGCGGGCTGCGGTTCACACACTCGGAGTGGCTCCATGAAAAGGAGAAGATGGCCGACGGCCAGGCCGCCGTGCATCTCTCTGCCGCGATTGTCGCCACCGGCGCACGCAACTGCCTGATCGAGGACTGCGAGATCGCCCACATCGGTGAGTATGCCGTCATCCTCGCCGGCGGCTGCAAGCACAACACGATCCGCACGTGCCATATCCACGATCTCGGCGGCGGCGGTGTACGTCTCGGAGAGACCGTTCTCCCCGCCGAGCCCGAGCTGCAGGCGGAGTACAACACCGTGGACAATTGCTTCATCCATGACGGCGGGCACGTCTTCCCCGCCGGCATCGGAGTCTGGATCGGCAGGTCCAGCTACAACACCGTCTCGCACAACGAGATCTGCGACTTCTTCTACTCCGGCTGCTCGGTCGGCTGGAGCTGGGGCTACGCGCCCAGCAGCGCACACCACAACATCTTCGAGTACAATCACATCCACAACCTCGGCAAAGGCGTGCTGTCGGATATGGGCGGTATCTACTCGCTGGGCCGCTCCCCCGGCACCGTCGAGCGCTACAACCTCATCCATGATGTCGAGTCTTACTCCTACGGCGGCTGGGGGCTGTATACCGATGAGGGCAGCTCCGACATCGTGCTGGAGAACAACATCTGCTACAACTGCAAGACCGGCGGCTTCCACCAGCACTACGGCAGGATGAACATCGTCCGCAACAACATCTTCGCATTCTCGAAGACCGGCGTCATCCAGCGCAGTCGGCAGGAGCCGCACATATCGTTCCTGTTCAAGCGCAACATCATCCTCACCCATCACGGCGAGCCGCTCGGCGGCAACTGGGGCGACGGCAACTACCGGCTGGACCGCAACATCTACTTCGACATCGCCGACACCGAATTGAGCTTCGACGGCTATGACGCCGATGAATGGCGCGAGATGGGCCGGGACAGGCACTCACGTATCGTCGACCCCGGCTTTGTCGATGCCCGCAACTACGACTTCCGTCTCCGCGATCGAGCCGCGGCGATCAGGCTCGGCTTCGACCCCATCGATACCTCGGCCATCGGCCTGTACGGCGATCCGAAGTGGGTGGCGCTGCCGCGCTCAATCGCGCGTGAGCCCAGTCCGCTGCCCGATGTCGCTCCCCGCCAACCGTTCCGGGATGACTTCGAGGACATGCAGGTCGGCGAGAAGGCTTCCCTGGGCAGCTGCAACGAGGAGGGCGCGGCCACCATCCGCGTCACCGACGAGGTCGCCCGGAGCGGCAGGCACAGCCTGAAGTTCACCGATGCGCCGGGGCTGACACACGACTGGCAGCCCCATCTCTCCGCGAACCCGGTGTTCACCAGAGGCACCGCGACAATGAGCTTCGACATTCTCCTCAGGGAGGGCGCGGTATTCTGGCACGAGTGGCGCGACACGAAGAGCCCTTACCGCGTGGGGCCCTCGATGCGGATCACCGCCGCGGGCGATGTGGTCATTGGCGGGCAGACACTCACCACCGTCCCGCGCGACGAATGGGTCCATGTGGAGATGTCCGCCCCGCTGGGCAGCCAGGCCGGCGAGTGGACGCTGCGCGTGCGCGTCGGCGAGGGGAAGACGCAGACCTTCGAGGGCCTGAAGATCGGCACCGACGGCTGGAGGCAGATCCGCTGGATCGTGTTTGTGAGCCTGGCGACGGAGGCCACGGTCTTCTACATGGACAATATCAGTCTCGACGCCGGGTAGGTCGCGCATCCTTGCGCGACGACGGGCGCATCCGGGGCGAATGGAACACACCAATTCAGGGAGTGGCGCGATGGGGAGCAAGGCCATAATCGGCGCAACGATGATCGACGGTACCGGCGCGGAGCCGATCCGCGACGGAGCAATCGTCATTGCGGAGAAGCGCATCGAGCAGATCGGCCCGGCGTCGCAAGTGAGCGTACCCGCGGATGCGGAGGTCATCGAGGCCGCGGGCAAGACCGTCATCCCCGGCATCATCGACGGGCACATGCACGTGGGCTTCGGCTGGGCGGCCCTCGCGCGGCTGCGCGCAAGCCTCGAGCGAGGCGTGACTACCGTCGCGGGGGTCACCTCCGGTCCCGAGGGTGTGCGCATGCGTGACGCCATCGCCGCGGGACATGTCGGCCCGGCGGCCCGCTACTTCGTCGGCGCCGTCGTCGGCGCTACCGGCGGGCACCTGCATAGGGAGGACGACAAGGTCTCCGGTGTCGATGCCGACGGACCCTGGGAGATCCGCAAGGGCGTCCGCGACATGGCCATGAAGGGCGTCGACTTCATCAAGACGGCTGCATCAGGCGGCTTTCAGTGGGCCAACGAGGGCGTTGAGAACGAGGACTACACCGTCGAGGAACTGCGCGCACTTGTCGAGGAATCCCACGCCCGCCACAAGCGCGTAGTCGTCCACGCCCACTCCCAGCCGGGGCTCAACCACGCTATCGAGGTCGGCTGCGACCAGATCCACCACGGGGCGCTGATCGACCAGGAGGCCCTTGATGGCATCAAGGAGCGGGGCCTCTACTACCTGCCCACGCTCCATATCACCAGTGAGCCGGTCTACACGCGCTCCTGGTTCGCCGACCACACCCGCGAGCGCATGCAGGCCGCGCATCCCGTCCACCGTGCCGGCGTCCGCAGAGCGCATGAGATGGGCATCGAGATGGGCGTCGGCACCGACGGCGGCCCCGGCGATGCCATGCATGAACTCATGGAGCTGGTTGCCTGCGGCCTGAGCCCGCTCGAGGCCATCGTCGCCGGCAGCCGCAACACCGCCCGCGCCATGGGCGTCCTGGAGCAGTACGGCACGCTCGAGCCGGGCAAGCTCGCTGACCTGCTCATCGTCGGCAAGGACCCGCTTCAGGACATCTCGGTGCTCTACGAGGCGGCCAACATCCAGCTTGTGATGAAGGAGGGGCTGGTGGCAGTCGCCGATGGGGAGTTCAACCGCTGCTACCACCCGGCGGCGGAACTGGTTTGACGGCAGGGGCGAGGGGCGAGGGACGAGGGGTGGGAACGGCAGAAGGCCAAACCGGTGACTGTCACCCATCCGGCCCTTCCGCATCGACTGAGGCCCAGCCGACTGCATCCGGATGGGTCGCTGTCCCCGGTTCATCCATGATAAGTGATTGTCAAGGGGAAATGGGAGATTCCCCCCGGGACTTTTCACTGGGCAGCAGGGTTCACGTCAACGGCATGCGAGCACGCGTCCTGCGGGTAGTCACTGACACGGCACCAACAGACGCGATCAGACATCCATTAGCTGTCTCGGGCTCTGGGTGAGCCGTCACAGAAGATTGAGTTAGGATCATAGGCCGTCGGCCCCGAAACAGCGACATGGTATCATCTATACCTCAGATGGTCGCCTCACAGGTCTTTGAGACCTGATTGCGCAGTCCCCAATCTGCGGGGCCCGACGGGGTGCTCGTTTATCGCCGCCATAGGTAGCTGCTACCGACCATTCCCGGCAACACACCCTTTCATCATAGGTGGTATCCCCTGGGTGTCAGCCACTTGCTATCATTCTTCAAGCGTCGTTGCCTTTGTTTTTGCCATTGCCTTTTGTCTTGTTCTTAGTTTGGGCTTTGGTTTTGCCGTTGCCGTTGTTGTCGTTGTCCTCGGTGGGTGGTATGACAAATGGTGTTCCGCGCTTGTCGACGGCCAGCAGATGGCTGACGAGTTTGCGTGCGACGGCAATTGTCGCGTAGTTGCGGTGCGCTTTGCTCTCAGAGCGTTCTCGTACTACGACCAGTTCCTGGTTGTAGCGTGGCGCGAGCTTGGCGCACTCGATCAGTATTGTCTGCAAGTACCTGTTGCGCTGCTTCGATATCGGTCCGCGCTTGTCCTGCCCGGCGGAGCTGTTCTGCGCGCTGCACAGCCCGCAGTAGCTCACCGCGTGATCGGCCGAAGGGAAACGGTGCGGGTCACCGATCTCCGGCGCCCATGTGAGTGAAGCTACCTGGCCAATGCCGGGAATACTCCTGAGCAAGATCACTCGCTCTTGAAGATGTGGATGCTTGCTCAGCTCCCCGAGCAGATGCCGTTGCAGGCCGTCAAAGTACTCGACGGCACCACGATTGATGCGCAGGAGGTCGAGTACTGATGCCGGCATCTCTTCCAGCTCCGTCAACAACTCAGGGAAGTAGCTCTTGTTGTGGAGCCTTCTGCTATCGTACTCGGCGCCGACCTCCATCAGGATACCCGAGAGCCTGTTCTTCATCCTCACCGCCACTTCCACCAGCATCGTGCGGAACCGCAGAACCCGCCGCAGGTCGCGCATCTCTGTCGGCGCCATGTAACTCTCTGGGAACAGATTGCAGCGCAGAAGATCGGCAAGCAGTTGAGCGTCGACCTGATCGTTCTTCTTTTTCCCCGCCGCAATCGCTTTGAGCATCGCAGGATGACCCACTCGCAGTTCAGCGGCATAGTCCTTGAGGTAGTCGTAGATCCAGCCCGTGAACATCGTTGCCTCAAGACCACCAATCCACGGACGTCCGATCTTGCCCACCCACGCCTGTAGAGCCTCTCTGCTTGCTGCTATCGTGCCCTCACTGTCAATGTGCCCGTCCGCGCTCTTCACACAATAGCTGATCGACTTCTTGTGCACATCGAGACCTACATAGGCTATACTACTTATCTGGGGATCCTCCTCGGGTTATGAGTTAGCAACACGCTGCTAAGCTCATTTTCGTTCACCCGGGGGGATCCCCTTGCAACACTCAT
>DPJP01000111.1 GCA_003542955.1 Armatimonadota bacterium | reverse complement strand
GGTCTTCTACATCCCGAGCTACATCGTGGTAGCACTGGGCATCGGGTTCGGCCTGCGCGCAGTCATGCACCGCACGGGGAATCTGTCCGGGCCTGCCCTGGCGGCAACCCCTGCCATCATCGTGGGGGCGTTGCTGATTGCTCTTGCGGCGACCCGGTGGGCCCCCATCTACCAGCACGGCACACCGTTCACCGACGAGTACACGGCCAGGCTCGAGGAGATGCTCCCTCCGAACGCAGTAGTCATCCTGGCCTCCCAGTGGTCCGACCCTGACAGCATTACCTTCCCGGTGCTGTACGCCCGGCAGGTCGAGGGGCGCCTTCAAGGCGTGACCTGGGAGGCCGCGATGCGGCTGCCGAGCACGTTCTCGCTCGAGAGCATGGGGCAGGCCGTCGCCGATGACATGACACGCGAACTGATGCGCGACATCGGCATGTCGGCGGATGCGGCCCAACGGGTCATGGCGCAACCGCACGCGGCTCGCGTACGGGCGTTGATGCTCCACTACGACAGCCCCCGGCCGCTGTTCACTGACTCCCCGACGCTGCTCGAGGATGCAGGCTATGGGATCGCCTACTGCGGATACCTCTGGTGGCGGCTCCCACAGCCCGGCTGCACGCTCGAGGTCGACGCGGAGAGCATGCAGGCATGGGTGGCGTCGCAGGCCTCGCGCCCGGAGGCGGATCAGACGCTCCAGGACAATCTCTCCCTGCCGCTGATCAACTTCATGCACTATCTCGCCCTGAGCGGCGATCGCGAGCAGTTGGCCACCGCGGCGGCACTGACCGCCGACACGTGCCCGAAGTCGCAGTTCGCGCTCCATGTCGCCCTCGACCAGGCCATCGCCGCCGGCGTCCGCCCGCTGGCCTGGCAGATACTCGATCTCCTGCAGACCGAGTACCCATACCACGCCGATTCCTACATCGCCGAGGCCGACCTCCTGCTCCGTGAACACCGCTGCGAGGAGGCGTTGCGGGTCGTGAACCGCGCGGCGGCGCTGAGCATGGAGAAGAAAGACCAGATCACCATCACCCGCGCCCTGTGCCGGCTTGGGATGGGTGACGCGGAAGAGGCCCGGGCGATTGCCGGGCCGCGCCTGTGGCCGCAGGTGCTCGGCACCGCCCAAACGCTTGACGGGCCCGCGCCGCCATCGCCGTAGCCGGGGCCACTGCCGAGCCTGATTGCCGGAGGATCACGTGAGCGACGACCAGATGGACACTGGAACCGACGATTCGCCGCCGCAGGCGCCGACCGGCTCCTTCGGTCGCGTATCCGCGATCGTCCTCGCGTGCACCGCCCTCCCACTGCTGGCGCTCTACGCAGCCTCGGCGGCCTCCTGGCCCGCGCCTGATGACGCCGGCGAGCTGATGACCGCCGCGGCGCGCCTGGGCATCGCGCACCCCACCGGCTACCCGCTCCTGACGCTGCTCGGGAAGGCCGCGACATACGTGCCCATCGGGACCGCTGCCTATCGGCTCAACCTGCTGGTGGCCCTCGCCGGGGCCGCCGCCTGCGGACTGCTGGCAGTTCTCACTCTGCTGGGTAGCCGCAGTGCGGTGGCCGGCGTGCTGACGGGCCTGGCCTTCGGCCTCACACCGGTCCTCTGGAGGAACTCGACGAGCTTCGAGGTCTACAGTCTCAACGCGCTCTTCATCGCTGCCGCACTGCTCTGCGCGACCGTCGCCTGGCACCCCGACACCGGGCAGAGCCGTCGCGGCAGGTGGCTCTGCCTGCTCGGTCTGAGCGTCGGCCTGGGTCTCTCCCATCACCTGAGCTTCATCGCGGTGCTCCCGGCGCTCGTGCCAATCGCTTGGAGCGGCCGCGCCTGCTGGACGCCCTCGCGGCAGCAGAGTCTCACGGCGGCCGTGGCGTTCATCCTTGGCCTGACACCCTGGCTGTACCTGCCGGTTCGGGCATGGTACTTCGCCCACGACCCGGAGACATGCTGGACGCGCCTGCCATCACTCTGGGCCGTGATCGACCACATGAGCGCGCTGGAGTACCGCGGTAAGCTCCTGCCCTATGCGCCCACCGGCATCCCGATCCTGCTCCAGCGCTACCTGGACGCGCTCTGGCAGCAGTTCGCCCCGTTGCTGGTCCTGGCGCCGTTCGGCCTGCTACTGGCCCCGCCGCGTTCGCGCCCGCTCCTGCGCGCCGCGGCAGTATTGATGGGCGTCAACGTGGTCCTCTTCCTGGGCTACGGGGTCGAGGACTACCAGGTCTTCTACATCCCGAGCTACCTGGCGATGGCGCTGTTCATCGGCCATGGCATCGGTGGCATCTCCGAGCGCGCATCGCGGGTGTCGGGGCGCGCCGGGCAAGTGGCCATAGCCGTCGGCGTCACGGTGATGCTGCTCGCTCCGGGCGCGACCAGGTGGCCCGCCGTGTCGACGCACGGGGCACCCTTTTCACGTGACTACGTCGACAGGCTCGAGCTGATGCTGCCGCCCAACGCCATTGTCATCGTCGCCTGCCAGTGGTCCGATCCGGACGCCATCAGCTTCCCGGTGCTGTACGCGCGACAGGTCGAGGGCCGCATGCAGGGCATCACCTGGGAGATTGGCAGGCGCCTGCCGAACGACGTCTCGGCGGAGCGCATGGGAAAGCCCGTCGCGGACTCGATGGCGCGCGACCTGCTCACCGATACGGGTATCTCCCCGCGGGCGACAGCCGCAGTCCTCGCCCAGCCTCCCGGCGAACGAATGGCGGCCCTGGTCGCGCTCTACGACGGCCCCCGTCCGCTCTATACAGACTCGCCGGCGCTGCTCGAGC
>DPJP01000253.1 GCA_003542955.1 Armatimonadota bacterium | reverse complement strand
ACTCGCGCGTACAGCAAGACTACCCAAGGAGATACATCCATGCCCAGCCTCTCCCCCATCACCCCCAACGATTTCCAGGGCTCTGATGTCGAGCGGATCAACCTGGCCGTCCAGGCCGCCGCCGGCACAGGCAGACGCGTCGTCATCCCGCGCCACAACCAGGCTGACGACGGCGAGCGTGACATCTGGCTGCTTGACGCGGCCATCCTGCTTAGGACCGATACCACGCTGGAGCTGGACAACTGCCACATCAAGCTGTCTGACCGGTGTCGGGATAACTTCATCCGCAGCGCCAACTGCGGGATGGGCATAGCCGATATCGAGCCGATGCGCGGGATACACATATATGGTGTCGGCAACGTGCTGATGGAGGGCGCCGACCATCCCCGCGCCACCGGAGACAGCGGCAAGACGCTTGGGGAGCGCACCTTCGGCACCGATGCGGGCGTCGACGGTGAGAGCCAGAAAGGCGACTGGCGCAACATCGGCATCCTGATGGCCTTCGTCGAGGACTTCAGCATCCGCAGCCTGAAGATGGTGGACCCGCACTGCTGGGGCATCTCGCTGGAGCGCTGCGCGCACGGCATGCTGCGGGATATCGAGTTCGCCTCCGGGCAGGTGCGGACGGTCGACGGCGAGCAGCAGACGATCCTCAACCAGGACGGCATCGACCTGCGGCTCGGATGCCACGACATCCTCATTGAGCACATCACTGGGTTCTCCGGCGATGACCTGGTCGCGCTGACGGCAATCCCGGGCGCCAGGGGCACCGCCGGCGATCCGGGGTCGACGATGGTCAGCGCTACCATGGACCGCAGTGAAGGGCTCGACGAGATCCGCAATGTCATCATCCGGGACGTCCGCGGCTACTGCAAGGGCGGGCACCACATCGTCAGGCTGCTCAACACGCCGGGCGTGCGCCTGCACGATATCCTGATCGACGGGCTGATGGATACCTCCCCGGAGGGCTTCCGCTGCAAGGCGGCGCTGAAGATCGGTGACAGCCACTACGGTGGCGGGGTCGCTCCGCTGGGCAGCACCTATCGGATCATCGTCAACAACGTGATGAGTAAGGCGCAGTATGCGGTGATGATCGGCGGGTCCCTGTGCGATTCTGTCATCAGCAACATCATCCACGAGGGCGCGCCAGAGGACGCGGTGGCAGTTATCCCCGGCCCCGAGCACATGCGCGACGTGAGTGTGAGCAATGTGAGGGTGATAGAGGGCTGAGGTGGCGGGAGAATCCTGCGTTCCGATGAAGGTCCCCGAGGTGCGTCCATAGAACATATGTACGTGTCGCATCAGTACGCGACCGCGTAAAGCAGTAGCGAAGCCGCATCGTCTGACAGGGTGATACCATGCCTGACAACAAGATTGTACCGGGCGAGCCCGGCGGGGAGTTCCTGCTCTACGAGAGCGATGACGGCGCTGCCCGGGTCGAGGTGCGGCTGGCGGACGAGACTGTGTGGCTGACGCAGAAGCTCATGGCGGAGCTGTTTGACAGAGGCATCCCCACGATCAATGAGCATCTGAGCAACATCTACGAGGAAGGCGAACTGGATCCGGGACCAACTATTCGGAAATACCGAATAGTTCAGACGGAGGGCGGGCGTCAGGTCCAGCGTCTGGTTGATCACTACAGTCTGGACGCCATCATTGCCGTTGGGTATCGAGTGCGGTCGCATCGGGGCACGCAGTTCCGACGGTGGGCGACGGCGCTGCTGAAGGAGTATGTCGTCAAGGGCTTCGTGCTCGATGACGAGCGCCTCAAGGACGGCGGGACGCTCGGACGCGACTACTTCGATGAGCTGCTGGAACGCATCCGCGACATCCGCGCCTCGGAGAGGCGCTTCTACCAGAAGATCACCGACATCTACGCTACCAGCATCGACTACGATCCAAGACACCCGACCACCCACGAGTTCTTCGCGACCGTTCAGAACAAGCTGCACTGGGCCGTTCACGGGCACACGGCGGCGGAAGTGATCGCCGAGCGCGCCGATGCCACCAGGCCCCACATGGGTCTGACGAGCTGGCGAAATGCGCCGTCGGGGAAGGTCCGCCGGCACGATGTCTCGATAGCGAAGAACTACCTGACGGAGGATGAACTGCGGGCGCTCAACCGCATCGTCACCCAGTATCTGGACTATGCGGAGGATCAGGCAGAACGCCGCCGCCCGATGAGAATGGCCGATTGGCGCGAGCGCCTGGACGCATTCCTTACGTTCAACGAGCGCGAGGTGCTGGAGGACACTGGGCGTGTGTCGCATGAGGTGGCGAAGCGCCTCGCCGAGACCGAGTTAAACGCCTATGAGGCAGAATGTCGGCGCATCGAGGCGACCGAGCCGAGCAGCGACTTCGACCGTTTTCTGGAGGAGGCAAAGGGGCTCGGCGCAGGGGGGGATGCTAACGAGGCGGAGTGAGGGCTACGGCTGGAAGCCTTCCTGGATTTCAGTGAGCGCGAGGGCCAGGTGAGATCGGGCGTGTAGGGACAGTGCGTCGGCGCGAATTTTGTATTTGAGAGATATTTGTCCTGGTTAGGACAAATGACCTTGGGATACAATATAGCCACTATGACCAGACCAGAACACAACAGCACGGAAGTCGTGGCCGATA
>DPJP01000489.1:845-2810 GCA_003542955.1 Armatimonadota bacterium | reverse complement strand
TCTCGGGCTCGACCCAGTACGTGCCGTCCGCCAGGCCGGTGATCTCGAAGACACCGTCGGCATTCGTCTGCGCCGTACCATGCTCGTCCTGGAGCGGACAAACCCCCGCCGAACCCAGTGTCACCCACACCGACCAGCCGACCGGGATGTCCTGAAGGGGCACGCCGCCGGTCCCAGTGACTCTGCCCGTGATCTTACGAGGCTCGGCCACGGGGCAGTCCCCGCCCGGGGACCCGGCGGTCCCATTGGTGGCGTGCTCACTGCCGTTCGGCGCGCCTTTTCCCCCCTTGGCGGTGGCTGCCCCACCATTGCCGCCGGCACCGGGCGGCACCCCATTGGCGCCGTCGCCACCGTTCCCCCCGGTTGCCTCGGCCGCGCCACCTGTCCCCTGCCAGAGAAGTGGGGTGCCGTCAGGGAAGTAGAACGACCCAGCATAACCGCCTTCGGCCTCGGCAGCACCGCCCGCGCCGCCACCACCGCCGCTGCCGGCAGCCCCTCCGTGTGTCTGGCAGCAGTCGCCGCCCTTGCCACCGCGTCCGCCAAGTGCCCATGCCGCTCCGCCCCGGCCGGCCTTCGTACCATACCTTGTGTACACGGAGCCGCCCGAACCGCCCTCCGCGGTGGCATTGCCGCCCATGCCGCCCGGCTGACAGGGCCCGCCAGCGCCGCCGTTGGCACCAATCGCCGTCGCTTCTCCGCCGACCCCGCCTTGAGAATCCCACTCCCGGAACTGCGCGACGAGAGCTCCGACGGCACCCACTAGATTGGCCTCCAGATAGCCACCGTCACCGCCCCCCCCTCCTCTCGCCTCCGCATGCCAGCCGGCTTCCCCGGCCCCGATAGCCTTGCCGGCCAGGTCCGCGGTGGCTTCTCCGCCCGCGCCTCCCGCACGCCATCCCTTCTCCCCGTGACCACCTTCCACCACGACGACGGTGTCCGCGGCGGGTCGGACAGCGTCGGCTCGCGCCGCACTCGGTGCGGCGACCTCAATCGAGGCATCTCCTCCGGCACCGCCGACTCCACCGGTCACCGTCCCTTCCTCGGTCATCACTGACCACGCCGCCTCTCCCCCAACCTGCTCGCCGACATCCTCCAGGCCCAGTCCTTCCAGGGCCCCACACCAGAGCACCGGGGCGCCGGACATGCCTCCGGCGCCACCTGTGGCCTGCCCCGAACCCGGCACGCTCGACAGGATGGCGTCCCCACCGTCGCCGCCGTTGCCCACATGCAAGAGACCCGCCGCCTGATGGACCGTCAGCGTGCCACTGGAGCAATCGAGCGTGATCAGCCCCCCGGCGCCGCCGGCGCCACTGGAGACGCCACCGCCGCCGTCTCCCCCGTCCCCCGAGTGCAGCCCCGGCGTGACAGTCGCCTGCGGCATTACCGAGCCGGCCCCCGCCTCCGGTCCGAGCGTGATGCCTCCTGCCGCCGACCTGAGCGTGATGTCGCCGCCGTCGCCGCCATCGGTCTCATCCGCCCCCGCGGCGCCCTTCCCCGCGTTCACTGCACCCGTCACCACGATGTCGCCCTGCGCCTCGATGGTGATATCCGGCCCTTCGCCGCCGGCGACCGTCGCCGAACGCGTGAACAGCTCTCCGGTGATGGTCGCGGTGTCGCACTGGATGGTGGTATCGCCGAGGCATTCGACATTCTCGTCAGCGCCGACGATGAACTCCGCCTCGACCACCACGCCCGGCCCGATTGTCCGCGTCGGCTCGAACGTGTACTCTCCGAGCGGCCACTGAGCCAACCCCACCACGCAGCGCAACACNNATTGCGTCATTGACCGAGGTGCCGCCGTCGCCATCGGCATCGGCGACCCCGTTGGGGCCGGCCAGCCCCACCACAATACGCAGAATACCGATTGCGTCATTGACGGAGGGATTGCCGTCATCGTCGAGGTCGCCGCGGAGTTGCGTCGCAGCGGTGAGTACCTGCCCCCCGTCGCTTCCGCTGTGGCATGAG
>DPJP01000489.1:0-749 GCA_003542955.1 Armatimonadota bacterium | reverse complement strand
GCTGCCTGGCTGGATGTGCCGCGAATACCCCGCAAGTGCGAGCGCCGTACGGGGAGCCGATTGTCGCCAACTGGTTCCCACACGCGCTGTCATGCAGGAAACCGAGAGGCCGGTGGCCAATACAGTCTATCGTGTCGGGATGACCACCTGATGCGACGCTGCGGGGCAATCATCAGGCGGCATGCCGGCATCCCAGGAACGATCCCCGCATTCCCCTCGTGAAGGGCTCGGGTCAGGAGGCATGGGATGGAGAGGCTCCCGGCAGGCGCGTCCCACAGGGACGACCGCGGGACGGCGAAGGACGCTGGGTACGTGCGTCCCGGATGCGTCGCAGCAGTCGGCTCCCACAGCGAAACAGCGCGGGCTGTCCTGCCTACCATCACCACAGCATCCCGGTCGGTTCGCCCTCCGGCGTTGCCGACCGCACGTCGCTCTTCGAGATCGCGGCCTCGCCTCCGGGCGGGCGCCGGCCTTGCCCTGGCTCTGTTGTCGATCGTGCTCGTCACCGGCGCGCCGGCGCAAGCCGACACGCAGATCCTCCGCGTCGGTGTCTATGAGAACTCCCCCAAGGTCTTCACTGCGGCGGCGGGTCAACCAGCCGGTATCTTCATAGATGTTATCGAGGACATCGCGCGCGCCGAGGGCTGGCAGTTGCGCTACGTGCGCGGCAGCTGGGCGGAGGGGCTCGAGCGCCTCGAACGTGGCGAGATTGACCTCATGCCCGACGTCGCATTAACCGAGACCCGGGA
>DPJP01000479.1 GCA_003542955.1 Armatimonadota bacterium | reverse complement strand
GAGCAGCCCCCGCAGACGCGCGATGTTGCTGTCCACCGTCCCGGTGCCGTCAATCTTGTCGAGCTGCTCCCAGAACTCGAGCGCCTCCGCCGGGCGGCCGGCCTTCTCGAGCGCATGCGCATACGTCCGAGCCTGAACGGGCGGCGCGCCAAGCTCGACGCTGTGGCGCAGATACTCGACCGCCGCGCGCACGCGGCCGTGATGCAGGTAGTAGAAGCCCAGTTCGAAGTAGGCATCCCAGTCGTCGGGATTGGCCGCGATCGCCCGTCGATACGTTGTGATCGCCGCGCCGTGGCGGTTCATCGACCACTGCAGCCACCCGTTGACCCCGTACAGGTCGGTCCGTTCGGGCTGGAGGAAGATAGCCGCCTCGTTACAGCGAATGCACTGGTCGTAGTTGCCCACATGGAACCAGACGTCGGCCTCGTCGATCAGCGCATTGGCGGCGACCGTCAAGAGGTCCGCGGCGCTCTCGGCGGTCAGCGCGTCCGGTGAGAGCGGGCCCGTCGGGGGCAGCGCCTTCTCGCCCTGCGCGGCGCGCAGCGTGGCGTTGATGAAGACGTCATCGCCCGCGGTCGTCTCAGTCAGCGTCCTGCGCGCGGCAGCCGAGCCGATCTGGTTGAGCCCGTGGACGGCGTAGAACTGCAGCCACGGGGGGCCCTCGGCAAGCGCCGCCTCACACACGGCCGCAGTTGATGCCCCGCTCTGGGCCAGCGCCACGCCTACGTGCATGCGGAGCAACCGGTCCTCGTCCAAGGCTGCCCGCCGAAGCGCGGCAAGCGCGTCGGGCGTACCGATCTGCCCGAGCACGAAGGCGGCGCGCGCCCTGTCCACTCCCGCGCCCTCCGCAAGCAACTCCGCCGCGACGGGCGTGAGCCCGTGCTGCCCCCACATCCACGACAGCGGCGCCCACCTGGTCATTGCCTCCTCGCGGGTCGCGTCTCCGGCGACCGATGACACGCAGCACAGGAGCATGCCCAAGAGTACGCAACTCAGTAGACCATCCGACGCGCGCATGCGTAGCTCCTCTACAGACCGGGCGTCGCAGCGCCCACGAATCCCCGCAAGGGGGTGCACGACTGACACTTCGTCTCAAGTTCCGGCTGTTCCTGCCGAAGAGGATGACGAGAGGGTTTGACCCACGACAGCAGAGGGTACACTCTCCATGCGTACCTCATGAGGTTGACGATACAGGGAAAGCCAATGGAGCACGCGCAGTTTGACATCAGGTTGCAGGGAGGTGGCTGCGGGCTAGCATGGAACCCAACGCCGTCAGGAACTCGCCCTGCCTGCCCCGATAAGCGAATTCAGGAGGCTACTCGCCGGACTGCGGTCCGGGGGCCTCATCGGATGAATGACATCCACCAATAGAGATCGGGCTCAGGCGACGTTATGGGCGAGTTCTTTGCATTCATGAAATCTTCAACACGATCCTGAGGATTCTCTTCGACAAAGAAGGAATCTGCGTTTGGGGAACAGAACTTGCAGGGTAGACGTTCATTCCCTGGGGATAGTCGAGAAGAGCAGCTTGACAACACGTTGTTGAAGGAGTGGTGCCTGAACTGAGTTCAAGCAGCACCTTTCACCCGGACTGCGCGCCCAGAGCGTGTGGTCCGGACACAGCAACAACGGGAGTGATGCCTATGACTGTATGTACCTCACTCCGTCCCCGAACCCGCGACGGGGTTACCAAATAGCGGGGGGTGCCAGCACAACGGGACCGGGAGTGATGCCTATGAATGATCATAGCTTCCCCCAACCCCGGGACGCCGACGGGTAAATCGGCGGGCCGCTCTCAAGCGGATGGCACAATCACCGAAGCAAGGACTGATGCCTATGGGTGATCGCACGTCGTAACACGCAGCGCCCGACAAACAGCAGTAAGCCCCAGGGAAGGGCTCAGAGCGTAACTTGACAAACGTTGTTGTAGGGAGTGGTGCCTTGACATGATATCAAGCAGCACCTACGACCTCCGCCGGACACGGCATGACGTGCCGTGACCTCACGGCACCAGGTGCTGTGCCCGGTGAGGAAACAGCAACGACGGGAGTGATGCCTATGGCTGTACGTACCTCACTCCGTCCCCGAACCCGCGATGGGGTTACCAAATAGCGGGTAGTGCCAGTACAACGGGACAGGGAGTGGTGCCTATGTATGACCACAGCTCCCTAACACCCCCGGCCACTGAGGGGTAAGTCAGTGGATGGCACAACCAATGGAAGTGGGACTGATGCCTATGGATGTACGCAAGACGTGACAGGCAGCGCCCGCACGAGGTGAACGGCCCACGGGCCCGACACCCCAAAACCAATGTGGAAGGTGAGGGACACTGACTAAAAATCAGTAGAACCTGCTTCCAACAAAACCGAAACCAAGCCCGCCACCGTCGAGGNNCGACTGTTGCCGGCGGGCGTGTTGTTTCGTCTTCTGCCTTCGAGCGGTCTTCAGAGCCGCCGAAGGTGGACGCGCGGGCTCAGTGCGCCCATATGGAACTCGCGTCGGTTCGCAGGATGTTCTGCGTCTTCTCCCACTTGGCATGCCCGTCGAGGTACGCGCAGTTGGCGCCGTCATTGTGCCGTGAGGACACTGCATAGTTGACATAGCTATAGGGCGGAGTCGCATAGCAGTGCGGGCAGTAGATCGCCGCGCAGCCCGCGCTGCCCTCGCCCGTCGTGCCGGTGTGGCTGTCGGCAAGCACCAGCGTCTCCGCCGGCTTCTGGAACTCGGCCAGGCCGACTTCCTTGCCCAGCGAGCTGTGCGCAGCCGGATAGCAGATCACGTGGCGCCAGTTCACACCGTAGCTCAGGGCAGTCGCACTCTGGCTCGGGCAGGTCTGCACCTGCGTGTTCTTCATATACGGCTGCAGATTCTCATACCACATATCCGCGGATGCAGGCACGTTGTACTGGTAGTACTTGGGTGTCATCT
>DPJP01000307.1:7746-10047 GCA_003542955.1 Armatimonadota bacterium | reverse complement strand
CCCTGAGACTTCGGTACAGCCCCCCGTGGAGGTGAAGCGCGTCCGGCTGAGAACTTAGATACCTGCGAATGGGATTCGTTCCCCCGGTCCGTGCTGGCGCGGAAGGCTGCGGCACGGCTCGACACTGCCCTGAAGATTGGTGATGATATATGGAGACCTTGCGCTATGGTGTCATAGGCTGCGGGCGGGTAAGCTCTCGCCACATTCAGTCTGCCGATGAGATGGGCGGGACGATGCTTGCGGCTCTGGCCGACCCGAATACCGAGAAGGCCGAGAGTTTCGCGGAAAAGAGCCCCTCGAACCCCCGGGTGTACGCGGACTACCGGCAGATGCTCGCCGATGACGTCGTGGATGTGGTCGTCGTCTGCGTCCCTACGCAGATGCACGCGGAGGTGACTGTGGCGGCCGCGGAGGCGGGCAAGCATATCTACTGCGAGAAGGCGATGGCGCCGACACTGTCCGCCTGCCGGGCGATGATCAGGGCGGCCGACGATGCCGGTGTGAAGCTCAATATCGGGCAGAGCACGCGCTTCCAGGCGCCCTTTGTGCAGGCTCGGCGGGTTATCGAGGCAGGGCAGATCGGCGATGTGGTCGCCGTCGACGGCGCCTTCCCCGGCACTGCCACCACACCCGATGGCGTGCCGGCGGACTTCTGGCGCTTCAAGGCCGGGGCGCAGGGCCACGGCTATGTGGTCAACTTCGGCTGTCACTACGTTGATGCCGCGCGCTACATCTGCGGTGCCGACCCGGCCCAGGTCTCCGCCTTCATCAGCAACCGCTTCAGCGCCGGGCAGATACCCGAAGACCAGTTCGTCATCACCGCGGTCTGCCATACTGGCCCGATCATCACCATCGGCATGTACTGCGCGCCCACCTATACCCCCACGCGCACGAACGGATTCGTCATCTACGGAACCGAGGGCGTGCTCGAGGCCTACTGGCGGCCTGGGGGTGTTACGCTCACGGTCGGCAGGGAGGAACCCCGGCCCGTCGAGTTTGACGAGGACCTCGCAATCGACCCGTGGCTGCGCTTCCACCGGCAGTTCCGCGACTGCATCCTCGAGGACACCGCTCCGCCGGTCTCAGGCCGTGACGGCATGCTCAATGTCGAGTGGGCGCTGGCCGCGTACCTCGCGCACGAGCGCCGCGCGTGGATGGACCTGCCGCTCGGCCCGGAGTTCTATGAATACGGCGGACCGAAGCTGTATGCCGAGGTGCCCGCGAGCGACAAGTGAGGCCGGGAGGGCTCCAGATGAGCGACTATGGATACGGTCTGATCGGCTGCGGGCGCGTCAGCCAGAGGCATGCGGAGGTCATCGGCCGCCTCGAAGGCGCCCGGCTGGCGGCGGTTGCCGACATGAATGCGGAGCGCGCAGGGCAGTTGGTGGCGGATCTGGCCGACAGCCCAACGGTCTACGCGGACTACCGGGACCTGCTTGCCGACGACACCGTGGATGTTGTTGTGGTGTTGCTGCCGACGCACATGCATGTCGAGGCGGTGCTGACCGCCGCGGACGCCGGCAAGCACATCTACTGCGAGAAGGCGATGGCGACCACCCTTGCCGACTGCAGACGCATGATAGACGCGACCGAGGCAGCGGGCGTGAAGCTGGCCGTCGGGCACAACACCCGCTACTTCCCCCCCTTCGCCCAGGCTCAGCGGCTCCTGGCGGCCGGGGAGATCGGCGAACTCGTCGGGATGAGTGGCGTGTTCCCCAACCAGGCGGCGGTCGAGGGCGCGGTGCGGCCCACCTTCTGGGGCATCAAACAGGGCGCCCAGGGCCATGGAGTGGTCGTCAACTTCGGGTGCCATTACCTCGACACGGCCCGCGCCATCAGCGGGGAAAACCCCGTCCGGGTGGCGGCCCACGTCGGCAATCGCTTCAGCGAACACCGGGCGCCTGAGGACCAGTTCGCCATCACGGCCGTATGCGAGTCAGGTACATTCTTCACGGTCTCGCAGTTCGGACAGAAGAAGCACGTGCCGACACGCAACGTGGGCTTCACTGTCTACGGCACCGAGGGCGTCATCGAGGCATTCTACCACCCCGACCACATCGCCGTGCGCCGTGCGGATGATGATGACTACCGGCAGGTCGAGTATGACGAGGACCTCCAGGACGGCGACCCGTGGATGATACTGCACGGGCGGTTCCTCGAGGCTATCAGGACCGGCGGCGAGCCGCCCGTGACGGGCATGGACGGCTACCGGAACCTGGAACTCGCCCTGGCCTCGTATCTATCGGCCGAGAGCGGCAGATGGATGGAGCTGCCGTTAGGCCCTGAGCACGAGCACTACCC
>DPJP01000307.1:1042-7739 GCA_003542955.1 Armatimonadota bacterium | reverse complement strand
CCACGCGCGAGGAGAGCCTCGACATTGCCGAGCCGTAGGGACAGCGGGAGGGCACTGGGCAGCTAGAATCCGCTGCCGGAAGGGCCCATCCCACACGGGCCGGATGGGGGGCCTCCTGTCGCATGGCGATGCGAGAGGGCGTGAGCCGGCGGTGACGGCACGGCAACGAGGACGGGGACGGCGGAGCTACTGCCGCACCCAGACCTCGATGCAATGGCGGAAGTCGGCGAAGTCGCGACCGCGGTAGAAGCGACGCTTGGCCGCCGCATCCGGGTCCTTGCCGTAGAAGGCGCGCAGCTTGCGCTCGAAGCCGCGTGCCTGCAGTTGCTCGCCAATCATCTCCCCCACCTTGCCGAAGTCCGTCGCTCCCCAGCCGCTCATCGGTGAGTACTGCAGCAGCACGCGGGTCGTAGGCTGCTCGCGGAGGTGACGGCCCACCGCCCCGGGCTCATACTGCCACTGGAAGACACGAACGCACTCCGGCCCGTAGTAGTGGGCGAAGGGGTCCATGGTGGACCACACCTGGTCACCGGGGCCCACCTGGTCGCGGGCAATGTCGACGAGTTGGTTCCAGTCATCCACCAGCTCGAGGTACTGGTACTGCTGCTGCGTATACAGGTTGAACAGGCCGTATCCGCAGATGAGAGCGATGCCGGCGGCGGCGAGCATCTGCCACCGCCGCGTGCTGATTGACAGCAGGCCCCCGGCGAACGCAATCAATACGGGCGCCAGCAGCACGAGCCAGTAGCGCGATGAGGCCGTGACGGGCGAAAGCAGCATCGCAGGCAGGCAGAGGAGCACGAAGGCCGCGCACGGCAGGCGCAGAGCGCGGATGTTCTCGTCCTCCGATGTCGCGAAGCGGTAGACGACCACCCCTGCGATGGCGAGGCCGGGAATGGTCACCAGCCAGTTCCACGGCATGACCGTCGGCCCGACTATGAGATTCTGCGCCACGAGGGCGACCTTCGCAAACGTGCCGAGCAGGGAGTCGGCTCCCCCTCCCGGCTGCAGCCACTTGAGCATCGTGGGCAGCGCGGGAAGCGATACGAAGAGGCCGGTTGCCGCCCCCGCCAACCAACCGGTCAGGTCCTCATTGCGAGTGCGCAGCCACCAGAGCGCCATCAGCATGGCCGCGCCCGCCGGGATAGCAGCGAGGTAGACGGTCTCGAAGGCGAGCCCGTAGAGGAGCCCGGCGACCATCCACACCCACAGCAGGCGGCTCTTCAGCCCGTAGGCCGTTGCGACAAGGCCCGCGGCGAGCATTGCCGCCACCAGCGGATGCCAGCGATCTGTCTGGCTGAAGAGCACGCCCAGTGGCGAGGTGGCGGCCAGCACACCGGCGGGCAGCGCCAGACGCGGCGCGCCGCCGATCAGCGGCAGCAGGTAGATCGCGATGACGAGGACGACGCCGGCGATGACGCCGGGCAGCCGCCACTCGGCCTCCGTGCGCGCACCGGCAAGCCACAGCAGCTTGGGCACGGCATAGTGTAGAGGCGGGTGCCACGCGGGAATGGTGACCTCCGGCAGGACCGACAGCGGGTACTCACTGACAAGCCGGATCGACAGCAACTCGTCGCCGTGGAAGCACCTGTCTGAGAGCGCGAACAGGCGCAGGGCCAGAGCCAGGACGGCGACGACGATAAGCCCGACGACGGGGCGGTGGATGCCGCACGGGCAGCACCGGGGAACCGTCGGGAGCGCATCTGCATGCGCTCCCGCTGCGAGCTGATCACTGTCTGGGTCGTGGGGACGCCCCATGGGATAACTCCGGCCTACTGCGGCGGGGGGGTTGTCGTTGTGGTGGTGGTTGGCTGCTCAGTCGGTGTCAGTGTGCTGCTCATCTCGGGACGCAGCGGCTGGTTGTAGCGCTGGCTGTCGCGGTAGCGCTTGAGATCGGTGAGCAGGTTCTCGAGGCGGATGATGAGCTGATCAAGCGTATCTCCAGTGGCCAGCGCCTCATAGACCTCGATCTCGCCAAGCTCGACGAACTGATCGGAGAACCAGTTCGAGAGTATCTGTACCTTGAGGTACCGGCACTCGACGGGCGGGAAGTCGAATGTCTGGCTGACCGGCCTGTTCATCAGTCGGCCGGACTTGACCTCGACCCACGGGCCGTCCTTGGTGGTGTTGGAGACGAAGAGCTTGAAATCCTGTGCCCAGCGACCGATCTCGGGCGGGTCGTCGGTGACCGGATCGAGCACCACACGCGTCACAAGCCTCGTCTTGTCATCCTTGAAGGCGAGGATGAACCACTCGGGCTTGCCGGGCTGGGGGGCACGCGCGGAGGACCAGCCGTATGAGTCGGCGGGGCGGTCACTGCCGCGTACCTGCTTGCCGTCAATCACGTTGCCGATCTCCCACTGCTTGACGGGGGCGCCGTTTGCATCCACCACATGGCTCGAGAAGGCCACAATCCGCCCGCCGTTGGCGGCCAGCGCGATGTTCGTTGCTCCGACGGCGAACTCGTCGGCCGCCGGCGCGGGTCCGGCGCTCGACAGCATGATTGCCAGACCGACGATGATCAACGCGGTCGCGGCATGCTTAGACATACCTTTCACCTCATCCTGATTGCACGGCGTCTACCGGTGTCAGTCCGTATCATTGCCCGAATCGCCTGCCGCGCCCGCTCCCCTGTCAACCATGTAGCTGTGCTCGAAGACCGATGTTCCGTTGTGGAGCACCTCAACGGTCCCGTTTCCGGTGATGACCGGGGAGAACTCATAGCTGTCGCCGGGGTTGAGCACCCGCGTGTCGAAGAGCATCCGCGGGTTCGCCTCGTCGCGGACGACGATCTTGATCTCCTGCCCCTTCTGCGTGCCCTGTGCCGTCACGCGCAAGAGCAGCCTGCGCTCGCGCGGATTCTCACTGGCCCAGAGTTCGTCCACCTCTGCTTGGACCCTCGGCTGGACGGATGGTTGCTGTCCGGCGGTCGGGTCATCCACGCCGGGGGTGGTTGTCCCGCCGGTCGGGTCCTCCGGAGGCGTCTCCGGTCCCTTGCTCACATCGATGTCGACCGCGGTGCCCTCGTCGAGGTTGGCGCCGGGCTTGGGGCTCTGGCTGACGACGATGCCCTTCTCGAGGTCATCGCGAGGCACCTCGTTGACTGACCCGAGCCGCAGACCCGCCCCGATCAGCATCGCCTGCGCGGCATCGCGATGGGCGCCGACGATATCGGGCACGGTCACCTGCTTCTTCCCCTTGTTGATGGTGAAGTTGATCGCCGCGCTCTCCTTCACCGTGGCGCCCGCCGGCGGGCTCTGCAGCACCACGACGCCCTTGGGCTGGTCTTCCTCATAGACATAGTCCACGCGGCCCTTTGTCAGCTTGTTCGTCAGCAGTATCTCAACCGCCTCGGCCTCCGTGAAGCCTTTGATCGAGGGAACCGAGATGCTCGCCTGTGGCTCATTGGGGTAGAAGGCTGCTTTGACCAGCCAGATGACCAGCACCAGGGCGATAATGCCAATGATGATGGCCGCCGCCGTAGCAGCCGCCATTGTTGCACGTGACGGCTCGTCCCCGCGGTCAGGCCCCGTACGAACGGCGGGGCGCACCGGTTCGGAGGTCAGAGGCTGCACGGGCGCCTGCTCCTGCTGCTCGGGCAACACCTGCAGCATCGGGGCGGTGAAGCGAACCGTCGCGTCCTCGGCGCTGGGCGTCAATACGCCCGTCTGATCCAGCTCGATGCCGTCGGCGAGCTTCTCGAGGTCCATCAGCATCTCGTTCGCGCCGCGGTAGCGCCGGGAGAGGTCCCGCATGAGGGCCTTCCCGACGACGAACTCGACCGATGGGCCGATATTGACATTGCGCAGATGGAGCGCCGGCACGCGCTCCTGCACATGTTTGGCGGCAACCTCGGCGGCCGTCTTGCCGGTGAAGGGCAGCGTGCCGGTGAGCGCCTCGTACATGACGATGCCGAGGCTGTAGAGGTCTGATTGCGGTCCCGTGGCGCGGCCCTGAGCCTGCTCCGGGGACATGTAGTGGGCGCTGCCCAGGACCATCCCGTCGCCGGTCAGTCCCGCCTCGCCCGCCGCGGCCGCGATCCCGAAATCGGACAGCTTCGCATGGCCGTCGTTGGTGAAAAGGATGTTGTGGGGCTTGACATCGCGGTGAACAATGCCCAGCCGGTGGGCGTAGGCCAGTGCCCGGCAGCACTCGATCGACACCTGCAGGACCTTCCGCAGCGGCAGCGGCGCGTACTCCCGGATGATCCGCTTGAAGTCGGGCTCCGGGAGGTACTCCATGATGATGTAGTGAGTACCGTCCTCGCTGCCCGTATCGTAGATCTGGACGATATTTGGGTGATTGAGCTTCGCGGCGGCATGGGCCTCACGCCGGAATCGCTCGACGATCTCGGGATCGGAGGCGTACTGAGGCCTGAGCACCTTGATGGCGACCTCACGCTCGAGGGAGATGTCCAGGCCGCGATAAACCACGGCCACTCCACCCTCGCCGATGTGAGCGTCAACTCGATAGCGCCCGGCTATGAGAGAGCCTTCCATGTCAGTACCTGCCTGTATGGCTCCGGGGTTGTGTTCTCCTCAGTCGGAATCGGTCAGTGCAGCGCTCAGGACCTCGACGGCTACCGGACCCGCCGTCTCGGCCCCGGAGCCCCCGTTCTCGACAATGACGGTCACCACGACTCGCGGCTCGTCATACGGGGCAAAGCAGGTGAACCAGGCATGCGGGGCCTGCCCCGCGCCGAGTTCGGCGGAGCCCGTCTTCGCGGCGACCTTGACCCACCCGAGGTCGGCGACCTTCCCTGTGCCACTTTCCACAGTCGCCCGCATCATTCCTGCCACCGCACGGGCGGTCTCCGCGGATACCGCCTGGTCGAGTTCCTCCGGCGAGGCCTGCTTGAGCACGGTACCGCCGGGAGAGGTCACCCGCGCTACGAGCGACGGCTGCACCACTTGCCCGCCGCGGGCGATGGTCGCGGTCAACCGCGCAATGGCCATCGGCGTGATCAGCGTCTCGCCCTGGCCGTAGCCGGCGGCCACGGCGAGCTTCTCCGCCTTGGGGCCACTGAAGTCTGACATCCTGCCGTTGGACACGGGCAGCGGCAGATTGGCCGCATCGAGCAGGTGGAAGCGCTTGACGTAGTCGCGGAAGCGCTCGGGTCCGAGTTGTTCGGTGAGCTTGGCCAGCACGATGTTACATGAGTCCGCAAGTGCCGTCTCGACCGATATCTCTCCGTGACCCGATGCCCTCCGGCATTTGACTGTTGCCGTCCCAACGCGCTCAGACCCTCCGCAGCGCAGCCTGGTCTCCGGGTCGGCGAGGCCCGCATCGATGGCAGCAGCAGCCGTGAGTATCTTGAACACCGATCCGGGCGCATAGAGGCCCTGAAGCGGGCGGTTCAACTCGGGCCGGCTCGGGTCCAGAGTGAACACATCGTAGTCACCCTGCGTTCGGGTGACGGCCTCGGCGTCATAGGTCGGCGAGCTGTACAGGCACAGCAGCGCCCCGTCGCGGGGGTCCATCGCGATGACCGCGCCGGGCCTGCCCCGCATCAGCTGGTGGGCGGTCCGCTGCAGAGATGCCCTGATAGTGAGGGCGACATCGTTGCCACGTCCGCCGCCCGCCAGCAGGTCCTCCCAGGGGTGCGAGTAGCGTCCCTGGGCGAANNCAGTGCCTCCGCAAGGGTCCTCTGTAATCCCGTCCTGTTGTTGTAGCCCGTCAGGTGGCAGAAGTAACTCGTGTCGGGGTAGACCCGCTTCCAGCCGTTCTCAGCCCGAACGGCGCCGAGTATCTCGACGCCTTCACTGCTCAGAACCGCCCCCGGCTCGATGCGTTGGAGCATCCGCTGGGCACGGTTGTTGGTGTCCGCGGCGTTGAGCTCGGGCGCCTTGAGTATCTGCCAGTAGGTGAGCGCAAGGCAGACCGCCGCGAACCCGGTCAGCGGCCAGAGCGCCAGTCTTCGGATGGCTATGTTGAGTTGGTCCATGGTTGTAGCTCACGGGCCGGGGCGCAAAACTCAGGCGGCCCGGGCCTCAGATTCGCGCGCAAGCGGGGGCCGGCAGTCACGTGAAACCGCCAGCACAAGCCCGAGCGCGGCGAAGTTGACAACGATCGATGTCCCGCCGTAGCTGACAAACGGCAGAGTGACGCCCGTGAGCGGGATGATACGCAGAAGCCCGCACACGATCACAAGCGTCTGCAGGGCGAAGACGGTTCCCAGGCTCGCGGCCAGCATTGCGCCGAATGAGTCCACGCACTGCCAGGCGATAGAGAGAATGCGGTGTGATACCAGCACGAAAAGCATCATCAGCGCGGCGGCTCCGAGCAGGCCGATCTCCTCGCCGACGACGGCCAGAATGGCGTCGGTCTCGGCGGCGGGCAGCGCATCCGGGAAGCCCTTGCCGAAGCCGGTGCCGCTCAGGCCCCCGGCGGCCAGGCCGTAGAGCACCTGCAGTATCTGAAAGCCTGCGCCGGTCGGGTCGCCGGCCGGCGCCAGCCACGCCGTCATGCGCCGCGCGACATGGGGGAAGAAGCTGTAGGCCCCGACCGCCCCAGCGGCAAACAGAACGCTCATCAGCGCCGGATAGCGCTTGCGGCCGGTCGCCAGATAGCTGACGGCCACGAACAGGCCGAAAAACAGCAGCGCGGCACCGAGGTCATTCAGCCCAACGAAGAGTGCCAGCGAGAAAACAACCACGGCGATCAGCGGTCCCATGTAGCGGAGCGCCAGCGAGCCGAA
>DPJP01000307.1:0-1028 GCA_003542955.1 Armatimonadota bacterium | reverse complement strand
TGTCGGCGACGTATCCGGCCAGGAAGATACAGATCAGCACCTTGGCGAACTCGCCCGGCTGGACGCTGACGGGCCAGAACCACGGCACGCGGACCCACAACTGCGCGCCGCCACGCTCCTCCCCGATGGCCATTGTCAGCACCATCAGGGCTACCGCCCCAAGGCCGGCAATGTACTTGTAGTTGGCAAGGTCGCGGACGTCATCAATCACGTAATAGACAATGATCATCAGCGCGCTGCCGAGCATGATCCAGATGATCTGCCGCGACGCCATGTCTGGGTCCAGACGCCAGAGGAACACCACGCCGATCCCCGCGATCAGCGATACGGCCGGGAGCAGCAGGTGATCGCGCTGCTCGCCGTTAACGCGCATGAGCAGGGCGGCGGTCAGGAAGCTGCCTGCAACGGTCAGCACGCGCATCACCCGCAGGGGGTCGTGGCCGCGGTCGAGGCAGACCAACCACAGGCCCACGGTCATGGTGGCCGTGCTCAGGAGCATCAGCAGGATTTCCGTGCGGCGCATGCCTGATAGGGTCAAAGGATACCATCCCGGCGAGGTATAGAGTGTCCGGCCGCGCGGGCCGGGCGACGAAAGCCCTGATCAGGGGCTCAGTTGGTGCCGTCGCTTCTGTACTCGAGCAGCACCGTCCCCACACCGACGATGTCGCCGTTGTTGAGCGCAACCTCACCCGCAATGCGCTTACCGTTACGAGTGGTGCCGTTGGTGCTGCCGCGGTCGCGCAGGATGCGTCGACCGTTCTTCAGGAATATGATCGCGTGCTGGGCGGAGGCGAAGCGGTCGGAGATGCGGATGGAGTTCTCCTTCGCCCGGCCGATGGTGACCGCGGCGGTGATCGGGAAGACGGTGCCGGCAGTCAGGCCCGCCCCACCCGCGTCTCTCACGATCAGGGCGGGCGTGGAGCGCGTGTGTGGGCGCTCCCGCACGAGGGGCTGAGCCGCAGGCGCCGCCGGGGCTGCGGGCGCAACCGCGGCAGCAACGGGCGGGGCAGCCGGCGCCTGGCGACGAG
>DPJP01000045.1:8938-11060 GCA_003542955.1 Armatimonadota bacterium | reverse complement strand
TGACCTGAGTATTGCTATTCTACAGTCTACCGCAGATTCCTGCCAGGCACACCTGAGCACTTGAGCACTTTCGTGGCAGGGAGAACATCAGGTCTCTGCCGCGCGGAGCCGGCGCAGGCGTACACAGCCTCCGCGGCGAAAAGCGAACGGGTTGACACGTCGTGAACAGCCCCCCCCTGACAGGTACCCGCGCATCAACGCAGCAACGACAGGCCAACAAGGAGTCCGACCATGCTGCCGGCGTCCCGCCTCAGACTGAGACTGCAGATCACAGCGGCTGCCCTGGCAGCCCTCGCGGCCGTGGTCGCCCCCGCCGCGCCACTCAACCTCACATGGCAATGTGAGCAGAAGAAGGGCGCAGCGTGGGTGCCGGACGGGCCCACCAGCAGCACAGATGTCACCGGCGCCGTCCTGCTCGATCGCACCGCTGCCTTCCACCTCCGGCATGCGACGACTATCGATTGGGACCCGGCCGCCACGCCGTGTGTGGAGGTGGATGCCCTCACCGCCACGACCCAATGGCGTCTGACCGCCCAGCATCGCGACGGTCCGGAGATACTGATCGCCGACTCCCAGGTCGTCGGCATCTGCAGGCGCAACGCGGCCCAACGCCTGGCTGCCGCGGGGGCAGGTCAACTGACGCTGCGCATATACCTGTGGGGCTGGGGCACCGAGCCCAGGCAATACCTCCGCTGCCGCGTATCGCTGCTGCCACAGTGTGAGGAGACCGACGCAGGCGAGTTGATCGGCGACATGGCCGCGGGCGATGCGCGGATGTCCGGGCTTTCCGAGAAACTCGCCCGCCACCTGGAAGGGCACCCTCGCCTGCGCTTCACCGCCGCCAACCGCTCAACCTGGCAGCAGCGCTTCGCCACAACGCACGCCGACTATGCACACCCGGTCTCCGAGATCATCGCCGATATCGAGGCCCTCAAGGCCGCCGAGCCGTGGGAGCTGACGCCCGAGACCTACAAGTCCAATCGTCCTGCATGGGGCAATGGGATGCTGTCCGTCCGCCCGCCGACGCCACCCCAGCTGCGCCCAGGCGAGGGGCGAGACCCCTTCCCCGGCATGTGGCGGGACCTCAACTGGCACGACTACTCGCTCTGGCTGCTTGGAGCATGCATCAGTGATGATCCGGTGTTTGTCGAGCAGGCGCGACGCTTCGCCGTCACCCCGGTCCAGTGGCGCTTCTGGCTGGCGCCGGATTACCACTACTTCGACTTCGACTCGAGCTACCCGCTGCAGTGTCTGTGCTTCGTGTATGATGTCGCCTTCGAGACCATGACCGAGCCCGAACGCGCGCAGGTCCGCGAGGCCATCGCCACCATTGCCCACGGCCTGTACCTGAACACCCTCAGCGGCCATGGCTCGATCTACAACGATCTTCGCGGCAACCACACGGCCGTGACGATGTGCGGGCTGGGTGTCGCGGGGCTGACGCTGCTCGGTGAGGATCCCGAGGCGCCGAAGTGGGTCGCGCTGGCGGAGAGATTCATGGTCGATGCCTTCAACGAGCACACCAGCGGTGGATGGCTCGAGTCGCCCAGCTACGGCGCCTACGGGGTCTGTGAGTGGCTCAAGCTCGCCGAGATGCTCAACAACGTGACAGGCCACAACCATCTCACCGATGGCTTCCTCCGGCGTTTCGCGGAGTACCAGCTCCACATCAGCGACTGGGAGGGTCGGGACCTCGGCTACAACGGCGGCGGCGCAGGCGACTACTGGGACCAGTGGGTGTTCTTCGCCATCGCGCGGTCTTTCAAAGACGAGCGCTTCCAGTGGCTCGGGCAGTGCCTGCTCGATGAGAGCCCGACCCACAGCGGCTATGGCGACCTGTTCTGGTGGATCGATCCCTCGATCACCCCGACGCGCCCGACTGAGACCAACACCGGGAGGACGTTCGCCGACATCGGCGTGAACGTCTGGCGCAGCGGCTGGGACGAGAACGCAACTATCCTGCTGCACCACTGCGGGCCGAAGGGCCAGCACAAAGAGCAGAACATGAACCATGTGACGCTCTACGCACTCGGGCAGCGTATCCTGCCGGATGGGCTGGGATCGGGCACGGTTCACCACAACGTGCCGATGGTCGATGAGAAGCCCCAGAACCTCTACTACC
>DPJP01000045.1:0-8926 GCA_003542955.1 Armatimonadota bacterium | reverse complement strand
CGGCAGGACCCTCGGCTATCACAGCGACGGCGTGTGCGGGTACTCCGTCGCAGAGCACCCGGGCTACTACAACGCGGAGCGGCGCGTGCTCTTCCTGCGACCCGACATCGTCGTGCTGCTCGACACCCTCCGCGTGGGGGACAGGGATGACCACACCGTCGCCTATCGGCTCCACGCCCGGGGGGATGCCACGGTTGAGAGCAATGTCGCCACGGTTACATCCGCAGCGGCGGCCCTTCGCATCCTCACGCTTCTTGATGACGGCACGCAACTGCCGGTGACGTTGAGCGCGGAGGGGGAGCAGAAGGGCATCACGCTGTACTCGGCGACTTGTGCGGGCCGGGGCACGATCCGTGCCGCCACGGTGCTGCTGATTTCACCGGCTGAACAGGCGCCACCTGTCGATGTCTCCGCCGCCGATGGCCGCATCCGCATCACCGCAGGAGACAGGCAGTACGTGCTCGGCTTGACGTCCGGCGAGATTGCCCCCGGTTTCAGCACCACCGCTCCGCTGTGGCTTGCGTCCCTCGGTCAGAATGGCCCCGTGCGCATCATGGCCTGCGAGGACGCCGTGATGGGGCATTCAGCACTGCAGTTGAGCACACCCGACGGCATGGCGGGCGGCGGCACATGCGTGAGCTGGGATGAAGCCGGGTGAGGGTGCAGCCCGCGCCCGTCTCGCATATCAGGTAGCTTCAGGCGGCTGGGGAATGGTGTTCATGGACGGTTCCTGGTTGCTGTCGGCGATTGGCGGCTGCGTCGTCCTGGTCGGCTTCTGCGTGCCCGGCGCACGGGCAGCCGGACAGGACGACGTGCGTGTCATCATCCGGCCGAAGACGGTCTATGCCGCTACCGATGGTGTGCAGCCGCGATGGCGCTTCAACCTGGTCGCGATCAACCGTCGGGAGGACTCACTCACCCTCGAGGAGGTCACTATTGCCGTCAGCGCATCCGGTCACACGGAGACGCGCACGCAAGCGGGGGACGAGATCGACTGCATCACCCAGGGCACGCGCGAGATTGCTGCCGGGGCGGTCATCGTCCTCGACATCACCGACTCGGGCGATGATCCGGAGCGCGGGGAGGCAGTTACAGTCACTCTGCACTTCTCGACGCCGGCGGGCACCACCCTCGAGCGCAGTTGCCCGGTTGCTCTGCTGCATCGGCGTACCGCATACCTCGGCTTTCCCCTCGCAGGCAGGTGGCTGGTGGCCAACGGCCGCCCGGAGCAACACTGCGTTGGCGTCGGGTTCGGCTTTGACCTTATTGCCGAGGAGGACGCGCCTATCCACGACGATCCTCCGGCGCCGGTGCCGCCTCTCTCCGGGTTCGCGAGTTGGGGCAGCCCCATACTGTCCCCGGCGCGAGCGACGGTGGTCGACTGCCGCGGCAGCCGGCCCGATTGCCCGCCCGCGCCCGGCGGACCGGCCTCCTTCTCCGGGCGCATGCCACAGGACCGCTCCCAGTTGGTCGGCAACTATGTTCTCCTGAAGACCGAGCGGGACGGCTTCATCCTCATGGCCCACCTGAAACAGGACAGCCTGCGTGTGGCGACTGGCGATCGCGTTCGGCGTGGACAGGTGATCGGGCAAGTCGGCAACTCGGGCAACTCAACCGGCCCGCACCTGCATATCGAGATGCTGGACGAACACGCCGACCTCGCGGCGATCATGACGACCAGGCTTGATGCGTCCGGCGTCCCGTTTGGCTTCAGAGAGGTCATCTGCGAACGTGACTGCGTAGTAGTGCCCTCCTCGAAGATGGTGCCGGAGACGGGTGACGTCCTGCGCGAAGGCGGCTGAACGGCCGCGGGAAGACTGGGGGGGTCGGGGCTTTGATCGTCTGATCAGATACTGTGTCTGAATGTCGCACCCATCCAGGAAGATCAGAGGGCCGAGCCCGCCCGTCCCACGTGCCCTCACCCGCAGAAGAGCGTGGGCCGGGCTCGTGCGCCTCGATACGGCCGAAGCGCACCTCGACCGGCCCCTCCAGCACGTCCCGTAGCGCCGAACCTATCGCGAATGGGCAAGGGGGGTGAGGCCCGGACGCTGGGACACCCTTCACCCTCCCGCAATCACCTCGCCCACCAGGTCTATCGCCCGGTAGTGGTCAGCCAGAAACTCCGGCATCGTCGGTTTCCATGGCGTCTGCATGAAGCCCAACAGATGCTCCGCGCTCAGCCGCTTGTTCAGGTAGTTGACCATGTCGGAGAAGTTGCCGTCATACTTCCAGATGCTCGATGTCGGTATCTGATCGAAGCCGCGTTCATCCAGGTCGAACCATGCCTGCACGCGGTGGTCGCGCTTGCGGTGGTAGGTATCCCAGTAGTACCAGTTGCTCTGCACCACCGATGTCGGCATGCGCTCCAGGTACACGTCTCGGTGATACCAGATGTCGTCAGACCATACCCACGCCCGGCTGCCGCATTTCTCCACCTGCTCGACAAGGTAGAGCAGATCATGCCACCAGAGGTCGAACTGGCGCGAGACGATGTAGATGAAGTTGCGCTGGTGGTCGGCCGTCTCCTCATCCATCCCCAGGTGGAAGAACCTCGGTGTGTCGAACAGCTCGATGACCTCGGCAATCACGTCGGCGCACACCTGGTAGTAGACGGGTGTCGAGACCTGCCGGGCATACTCCTTGAGCCACTCGTCATGCGTGGTCGAGAAGTTGAGCTTCGGGATCGGCTCGAGGCCCATCTGCCGCAGGCGGCCGAGTTCATCTCGCATCTTCGCATGCGGCCAGGAGCCCTTCACCGCAAGCTCCGGGTGGCTCTCATACGCAAGTCCCTCGCCGATGTCGATGACGATCATATTCAGACCGGCATCGACCATCCGTTGGGTGATCTTCTCCCACACCGTCTCATCAAAGCGCAGGTAGTCCTTCGCGCCCCAGTATTCGCTCCCATAGAAGGGATTGTCCCAGTCGCCCCACATGTTGTAGCCCAGGTGCAGCAGGTTCGCCCAGATCATCCTTGGTCTCCCCATTCACGGCCGCATGTCGGCCGTCTCGTCGAGTTTGGCGCCCTCCGGCAGCGGCACCCGATCGCCGAAGATAACCAGCCGGTAGCGCTCCGGCTCGATATGCAGCGGGATGGTGCCGTCTGCGTCCACATCGAGCTTGCGGTCGAACATCGCGTCATACGCCTCCGCGCCCTCCGCGAGGGCGAGTGTCTGTGGATCAAACGCAACGACACCGTCCCACGGCTCGGTGTCAAGGTTCGCCAGCACCACCAGCGCTCTGTGCCCGCCTCTGTCTACCCATGCACTTGCAGCAGGCCCCTCCGGCGTGCACGAAACGATGGGCCGATCCATCCAGTAGCCGACGAACTCCGCGCCGTCGAAGGCCGAACGGATGTGGTGGAGCCGGACGTGGGGCTGCGTCTTGACGCCGTAGCCGGCCGTCTTGCCGTAGTAGCGGATAATACCGCCGCCGACGTCCATCGGCACATCATGCAGGAGCCACAGCCCGCGCACCTGGTTGCGTGTCAGCGGCAGGTTCAACCAGTTGTGCCACAGCCCCGTTGTCGCGACGCCGTTGAGATGCGTCATGAAGAAGGCGCGGAACTCACCCAGACTTGCCACCGTGCGGAGCGTGTCGCCCTTGTGGTAATGCAGCTCACCCGTGACCTTCTGATCGGAGAAGCCCTCGATGCAGTACAGCGGCACGTTCTGGTGCACGCAGACTGTCGCAGGCTTCGGAGCCTCGACGTGCGTGTAGGTGTAGAGACGCTCGACGAAATCGCGCAGTGCCCAGATCGGGTAGGTGCCACGCGTTCGGCCCTCCGCATCGGTCCACGCAAAGCCGTCGAGTTCGTTCTCCAGTAGCCTGGGGAGCACGGTGCTGTCCATGTAGGTGCCGTCGAAGCCCGACTCCTCGATCGTGTACTTCGTCCCCGCCAGCCACCAGTCGGCCCACACGCTTGCCGGGTTGTGCAGAAAGCATCCCCAGCCGATGTTCTTGATCGGCTCGGCAAGCATCTGCTGGCCGAAGGCCTGGAACTGCGGGATGTTGTCATTCACACCCCAGCCGGAGTAGGGGCGTATCGTGAAGCCGTTCTCATGCACCAGGTTGACATACTCGCGCACGATGCGCTCATTCTCGGGGTTGTACATTCGTGGCGAGCCGAAGTGGTTGTCATCGCACATGTAGATCGATATCTGATTGATCCCGCCGTCATGGTATGCTGCAAAGTAGTCCTCGTGCTTCTGTGCGGGGTCCCACTTGGCCGGATGGCCCTCCGCGGCCTTGCGGATGCCTCGGCCGTCGGTCGTGTCTTTGACCGGAGTCACCGTCACCCCGAAGCTCGTGTGCCAGTCCTCGACCATCTGCACCGGCCTGTCGATCATGCGGATCGAGAGAACGTTTGCCTCAGCGTCGGGCTCTATAGCGATGGCCTTCGCCTCGTCGGCATTCGACCATCCACGATCGCTCTCGGCGAACCACTGAATGCCGCGATCGCATTCGCCCAGGTAGCAGCCGAACGTGAACGGGATTGAGCCGTCGGGGTACTTGCCCATCCACTCGTCGACCGTGCCTGCGAAGCCCTGCGACTGCGCTCGCCCCGGGTCAGTCCACAGCGCCTGGTGGGTCGCCAGTTTCGCCCAGGTAGGGGAGATGGGGATGCGCAGGATCACCTGCTCGATGTCGACCGGCTCCTCGAGCGGGTCGAGCAGCACGTCCACTCGCATGGTGCCGTCGTAGTGGACCTGCGTGCGGACCTGCACTGCGAAGTCCTCGCTCCGGCCCAGCGCGGAGAACTCCGCGTCGCGCTCAGTGGCTCCCGTGCGCGCGCATCGCCACGCGATATCTGTCTCGCCCATATCCAGCACTATCGGCCCGGCCAGTATCTCCGTCCCGCGCGCGATGATCGACTCCGGCAGACCGTTGTCGCCGATGTGGATCTGCCGTTGCCACACCTCCACCGTTCGCTCGTCCGGACACCTGACAGGCTCAAACGGCGGCGGAACGACCATCGAGCGGCCGATGTCGTTGGGATACCAGTCGGGGTTCCGGGGGCGGACGATGGTCTCCTGATTGGCTATTCGCTCCGTACCGTCGGCGATCACCAGCCTCGCGGCAACCGTTGCCTCCACATCAGGCTTGAGCCTGGTTGTATCCAGGTATGTGTGGACGGCCTCCGCGCCCGGCGTCAGAGCGCCCCGGCCGGTCGCGAGGACTTCATCTCCCACTGAGAGCGAGAACTCGACGGCATCGCCCTCCGCCACCGTGACGTTCCGAAGCGACGCCTCCGCCCGGATCTTCTCTTGCCCGAGGTAGTGCGGCCTGAGTGTCAGCTCGAGATCGGCCAGAATGGCGTAGGGGATCACCTGTGCGCCAACCACGGCCCCCGTGGCGGCATCAGTGAAGCGGTATGCGAGGATGTACTCGCCGACCTCGATTGGCTTCTCGAGGTTGAAGAAGCCTGCCTTCTCCGGTGCTACAGTCAGTGCGGCCTCACGGTGGTCAAGCAGGCCGAAGCGGTCGTTGAACTCCCGCAGCAGGTCGGCCTCACTGCGGAATGCCTGGACCTCCTGCGTCGGGTCCTGCAGCGGCCTGCCTGTCTCACGGACCTTCAGGATGCTGTCCCACAGCTTGTAGACCGACATCTCGCCCGGTCGCGTCGGCCGCTTTGCCCTGAAGAGCTGAGCCTCGCAGTTGACTGCGTAGGCCTGTGTGCCCTGGTTGTAGAAGACCTGCCGATAGCCCATCATCTGTGGCCTGGTGGGGTCTGAGTTCGGCAGGCGCCCCAGGCCGTGCGGGCGCGCGATGGCGCCGTTCCCATCCGTGAAGACCCACTTCGGCAGATGGGGGGAGCGGTAGCCGCTGTCCTGGAGGTTCCATATCAGGCCGAGGTCGATCATCTTCTTGGCGGGAGTGACCTGCTGGTTCATCACGTCGCCGAACCAGACGACACCGGGGGCGGGCTTCTCGGCCTCCGGGAACTGCTCGATGGGGATTGCCAGTTCCGCATGCCAGTTGTCGCGTCCCGCNNCGACGCCGTTCTCCGGACGCCCCGGCCACAGGACCAATTCGAAGTTGTCATCCTGCCACCAGATGTGCTCATGGCGCCCGGCAGGGAGCGTTGCGCGCGGCGTAGGACTCATCGCCGGCCGGTAGATCACCAGCCCCACGTACACGTTCCGCTCGTCATAGCACAGGTGCATCCGGACCGGCAGATCGGCCACATAACCGGTATCGACGTCGATGAAGCCCTGGATGGATGAGGCGTAGTACCACTCCTGGTAGCCGACCTGGCCGTCGATGGTCGGGGCCGCGGGCCGCGCGGGCGGCACAGTCACAACCATCTGCCGCGCCCACATCTCCGGGATCAGCGTGGTCTCGGCGTCCTGGGCAGAGACGCCACCCGCCGTCAGCAAGGCGCTCAGAGCGCACATCGCGAGCTTCCGCAGCATCACGTTCCCTCCACCGTGGTTCGGTCCGTTTGAGACGTGCGGTTGCGCCGTTCACCGCCCCCTCCTCCACAAACGCCACGGATGGGCAGCTGAGACAGTCAGCGGGGGTGATGCCGGCCGACAGGCCCCCTCACCCACCAATCCCAGCGGCATCCACCAACTGCCCGTCGCAGAGCAGCTTCACGCATGCCGGCGTCTTGCCGGCCTCGATCTCACCCAGGTTGACGCGATGCTCCCCGCGGCCGGCCGGCTGTGAGAGCAGCTCGCGCCCGGTGACGTCGCTGACGACAAGCCGCAGGTCACCCTCCGGCGCCGCGTCGACCTCGACGCCCAATGTGCCGCCGACACGCTTCACCTGGAGCGTCCGGGGCAGCACCGCGACACAGGCGACGCTGTCTCTGGGCAGGTAGATCGACACCGTTGCCTTCTGGCCGTCGAACTGCACGCGGGCATCCCTGCAGGCCAGCAGGTCGAAGACATGGCGCCCCGGAGCGAGTGCCAGCCGCACGGCGGGTCCGTCGAATGTGTGTCCCAGCGCGTTGTAGACGTGGAAGATGGTCTTGCCATCGCCCGAGAAGCGGTTGACGTAGACCCGACTGGTCACCGTCGGCATCAGGGGGTAGCAGTCACGGGAGTAGTAGAGGTCCTCGTTCTCCCGGAGGATGGTGTAGTACTCCCAGGGGTAGTAGCGGCCGAACGATTCGACGGCATTCCAGAACTTGTTCCGATCGCCCGGGTCATTGCCCTGATGGTCGAGTTCATACGGCATGCACTCCGGGAAGTAGAATCGCTGGATGTTGCACTCCAGCGGCCGGATTGGGTACTTGTGGCTGGTCACGTCGTATGTAATGCAACCCTCCAGGTGCTGCATCATGTAGTCATAGGCGGGGAACTCCGTGGTCAGCACCGAATCCGGCTTGACCTCATCCATCCCCTCGTGGACCCTGCGGATCGTGTCCGTTACGGCCTTGTTCCACTGCGTGACACCGGGCTCCGACCACGTATGCTCATGCAGGTCGCTGAAGCAGGCCCAGCCGCGGTGCCCATACTCGTCCAGGCGGATACCATCGGCGCCCGTCTCGCGCATCACGCGCCCCATCGTCTCGACCACCCAATCACGTACATCCGGGTTGTCGTGACACGGGTTCCAGACTTCGTAGGATGTCGTGTGCTTGCCCTCGGCGTCCACGACGCCCCACTCCTTGCCGTGGGCCTGCCCGATCTTGCTCGCATCATCCATGCGGAATGGGTCGGTGTAGAGCGTCACCAGCGCCCCCATGTCCTTGTAGGTCTGGACGGCCTGCTGGAAGGCCGGCAAGCCCCCGAAGCGCTCGTTGTAGCCATCGTAGTCACCCGGCTGATTGTTCCACATCATCTCGCCCGTGACCGGGTCCTTGACGAAGTAGGGCGTCCAGCGCTTGTAGGTGGCCTCCCCGAGCACCTCCTCGAGCTTGTCGAACGGCGTGCTCCACGGCCCCAGCGGCGACCACTCCCACCATGACATCAGCTCGATGCAGTCGGTGTTCTCCCTGACGATGTCCGTGCGGTAGGCGCCATCTCGGAACAGGTAGCCCTGCCCCCACCCGGCGGCCATCATGTTATGGACATGCTTGAGCTTGGATGGATACGGCCGGAACTGCCAGACGTCGTGCGCCCAGGCCGAGTAACGCTCCATGGCCGTGTGCCAGTCTCCCGCATGGGCGGCGATCACGGCGGTGGCCGGCTTCAGGCCGGTCCCGGGCCCGCGCGTGCGCCGCTGGTACTCGTACGCCAGCCCGGTGCCTTCGACCTCGCCGAGGGGGTTCGTCCATAGGTACTCCGGAGCGGTCTTGATGACGACGCGCTGGATGTTGCTCTCCGCCGCGCCGGGGGTGTACTTGCGCAGCGCCATCACCTTGTGCCAGCCCTCGGCGTCATCTGCACGCACGTAGACACCGCCCCCACGCGAGGGGCTGAACACGTCCATAACCTGGTACATCGCTCCGTAGTCACCGTAGCCCTCGCGGATGATCGCCGCCTCGGAGGCAACGATGCCGCCGCCGGCCGGATAGAAGTAGTAGTCATCGGCAGGCTCGTCCGAGACCGCCAGCCCCGCGAGGTGGGGGAAGGCCAGCTTGAAGTCCAGTGATGTCTCCCCGCTGTTGATGATGTCGAGGCCCATCCGCAGGCCCTCATCGTCGATCTCGGCGGTGAAAGTCGCCCTCATGGCCGGCTCGGGGAGCGTCAGCACCGCGCTGAAGCCGTTCTGCGTCTGGGTCACCTCGCTGCACGCGAAGTCGTCACTCCCCGAGTAGCGCTTCCCGTCGACCTCCACCAGCAACAGGTCGACCTGCGAGGGCCTCCGCACCATCTCGCAATCTGTAATCGCGTTGCGAATAGAGGTCAGGGCGAGCCTGCCACCGGTGGCGAAGCGGGCCGTCAGTGTCGCGTTCGCGAGGGTGATCGTGTCGCCCTGGACGGCAACCGAGGGCTTGACGCCCTGCCGCGGCGCGCCTGCCGGCTTCGAGATC
>DPJP01000453.1:3262-5881 GCA_003542955.1 Armatimonadota bacterium | reverse complement strand
GATCGGCGCCGGCGGGCGGGGCAAGGCCCACGCCAATGCCCTGGCCAACGCACCACACGTGGATTTCGTGGCCGTCTGCGACATGGACGAAACCGCCGGTCGTGAGGCTGCCGAGCTGTACGGCATCCACTACGTTCCCAGTACGCAGGAGCTGTATGCCCACGATGATGTGGCCGCGGTTGGCATCTGTGTGCAGACGCCGACACACCACAGACTGGCAATGGAGGCCATCGCGGCCGGGCGTCACCTGTTGACCGAGAAGCCCATGGCCGCGTCGTACGCAGAAGCCCGGGAGATGCTTGACGCCGTCCGTGAGAGTGGGCTGCGGGCAGCGCTTTCCTACCAGTTGCGCTTCGCCCCTGTCTTCGCCAAGGCCAAGGAGCTTTGCGCCGTGATTGAGCCCCTCCAGATCATCTTCGCGCGGCAACGCGGCATGCTGACGGCGAAGTACCTCTCCCCCGCCCCCTTCGACGGTATCATGGATTTCATCAGCCACGACATCGACATGATCCCGTTCCTGGCGGGGCGCACGCCCACTGCGGTATCCGCCGTCCTGCGGCGCGACACGTGGTCTGATGCGGGCGCGATAGACGTGGTATCGGCTCAAATTGAGTTTGCCGGCGAAGGTGGCCCGTGCTTTGGGCACATATCATCATCGATGGGTGGTCAGGGGATACCGCAGCGGCTCGATATCGTCGGCCGGAAGGGCTTCGTGTTCGCGGAGGGCAACACCGTGCATTTCACGACGGAGGACAACCCGCCGGGTCCCCTTGACCCCCGAGACCGCTGGGCACTGAGCTTCGAGGGGCAGGTTCGGGACTCGACGATCGACCTCTACGATCACTGGGCAGCTGCGGCGCTGTATCCAGAGCACTGCCTTGCCCCGGCCGCAAGCTATGAAGACGGGTATAACGCGCTGCTCATTACTCTGGCCATAGTCGAGTCGGGGCGCTCGGGCGAGAAGATCCAGCTCGCCGACTTCGCCGCGTCTCTGGCATAGGAGAACCGCGTCCCCGACCATTTCGTCGGTATCATTGCGTNNACGCATGCTGCTTCAGGAGGCATCCATGAAACGATCTGAGATCAACCAGATCATTGTCGAGGTCAAGGACTTCGTCAAGGCACACAACTTCACTCTGCCGCCCTTTGCATTCTGGACGCTCGAGGACTGGCGGGCCAGGGGCGAGGAATGTCGGGAGATCGTCGATGCGGGCCTCGGCTGGGATGTGATTGACTTCGGCCTGGGCAAGTTCGATGAGATAGGCCTGGTGCTCTTCACCATCCGCAACGGGGTCTGGGACGACAAACGCTACCCAAAGCCCTACTGCGAGAAGGCGCTCATCGCCCGCGAGAACCAGCTCACGCCGGACCACCATCATCGTCTGAAGACAGAGGACATCATCAACAGATCGGGCGCGACACTTTGCCTGAAGCTGCAGCAGGCCACGCCCGATGGGCGGCTGCTCGATGATCCCGTCTCCGTCAGCATAGATGGCGAGGTTTGCGAGTTCTCCGCCAACGAGACCGTATCCCTCCAGCCCGGCCAGAGCATCTGCCTGGTACCATATCTGCATCATCGCTTCTGGGCCGAAGGCGGACCCGTCCTGATGGGTGAGGTCTCGGCTGTCAACGATGACGTTGGGGACAACGTGTTCATCCCCGATATGACGCGCTTTCCGGAGACGATTGAGGACGAGCCACCCATTCATCTGCTCTGCAACGACTACAAGCGCTTCGGCATTCTCCAATAGTCGCCCACGTCCGGCCACCGGACCACCGGCGTGACATGCGCCTACCGGGGTCCCCTCAGCGCGAGGGGNNGGCCCCTTTCCTGTCCTCGGAATGCCCCTGCGCGAAGGGAGTACCCCCTGTTCAGGCGAAATGCCCCCTGTATCCAGCGCGGAATAAGGCCCTTTCCGCACACAGCGAAGGTGACTCGAATGCAGATATCCGATCAGGCAGCGGCACTTCATCACAATGCCATCATCATCGACGGGCATAACGACTCCATCATTGAGCACTGGGCGCGCGGGGAGAGCATGCTCTTCGACCCCGACCTGCCTGAATACCAGGTCGACCTGACGCGCATGCGCGCGGGAGGCGTCACTGCCATCTTCTCAATGGTCGGAGGCGGCGACCTGTTTCAGTGTGTCGAGCNNCTGGGATGGAATGCACGCTAACGTCGAGACCTATCCGGACCATTTCACGATCATCAACACACCGGCAGACATCGAAGCCTGCAAGGCGGAGGGCAGGATTGGACTCATCGGCCAACTGGAAAGCTGCACGGCGCTCGGCAAGAGTTTGCGCGTACTTCGCGTGTTCCACAAGCTGGGTGTGAGAGTCGCCGGTCTCACACATGGAGAGGCCGATCCCGACAGCCTTCACGGGACTCGCAGTCCCTTTGACTACTGCACCCAGGCCGACCGCGATGCGGCCCGCACAGCCTTCACCGGGTTGACGGACTTCGGCCGCCAGGCGATCCCGGAGATGAACCGTCTCGGGATCGTTGTTGACCTCGCCCACACTCAGGATGCCAGCTACTTCGAGGCTATCGAGCTCTCCAGGGCCCCCGTCGTGTTCTCGCACGGAAACATCTTCGCATGCTGCCCCCACTGG
>DPJP01000453.1:2408-3250 GCA_003542955.1 Armatimonadota bacterium | reverse complement strand
CCAGCTTCTCGCGCTCCGCGACCATGGCGGCGCGATCGGCGTTGCCTTCTACCCCCGCTTCATTGATCAGGATCCCGAGCGGCAGACGCTGTCACGCCTGGTGGATCACATCGACTATGTCTGCGACTACATCGGGGATGACTACATCGCTTTCGGCGCGGATTACGATGGTATCGGCGGCCAAGTGGCGATTCCCCCCTCTCACGCCCATTTGCCCTCGCTCACTCAACTCATGCTGGACCGTGGCTTCTCCGAGTCGACACTCATGAAGTTCTGGGGCGGCAACTTCCTGCGGATACTCAGCGAAGCTCAACGCCTTGCGGAGTAAGGGCTCCTCGACCGGGTTGGGCAATTGACATATGAGGTAGGATGCTCGGCGCGCCTTCTGTATAAGTTTAACCCATATGCTATGGTAAACTTCTACTGGCTTACCTTCATGCGACCAGCGAAGCCACGCTAGTCAATACATGTCAGTGTGACTGTCCAGGATTCCCCAAGCTCATCCACGAGTGCCTCCCTGACCGCGCGCATAGCGCCCTCCATCCGGCACCGCACCGCAGCAGGGACGAGCAGTTCTATCGAGTTGTGATCCACCTNNCCTGGCGCAGCATGGCTGTCGCGATAACCGGTGACCACGCGCCGGCTGTGCGCAGTCTCGCCTGTACGGCGTGCCATAGTTCATCCATACTTTGTTCGACACCACGCTCTCGCAGAGTCCCAGCCCGCATTTGTTCCCAGGCGCGGACGAGTGCGTCAGAGCAGTCCCGTCTTCTCTCCCGAGCCGCTTCGTCCTCGACATCCACCGGACGATACTCCTGCTGCCCCGATATCTCGTACCCATC
>DPJP01000453.1:257-2367 GCA_003542955.1 Armatimonadota bacterium | reverse complement strand
CCTCAATCTGGTCCAGACCGTACTCACGCAGTAGCCGCCTGAGCGTGTTGTGATGGACGCCCAGGTTCTTCAGGCGCTCAGAAATGTGTCGTTCAGGGTCGAGAGTATGCCCGACAACAGGCATGACTGTGTTGTTGTGTATGACTGAATCTTGTACTGAGTCTTGTGTGTTCCCCTCGGTAACCGGGGCCAGGGTCTTTGGTACATCACGGTGGTTTTCTTCGGTAACGGGTGGTGGTGGCACTGGGCAACCCCGGTGGTTACCGTCGGTAACAGCCTCCGAATCGCGAAAACGCAGACGATAGACGTTGACGCTCTGGTCACCGCGGTCGGATGTGTGACGGTGAACGGTGATGATTCCCTTGTGGGCCAGCCCCCGCACGCCGGCAACGACGGCCTTTCTGCTCATTCCGGTGCCGTAGTCGAGGGTCCGCCCGTCGCGAGTCTGGATGCCGTCTGTGAGCTGGCGGAGCGAGATCGCATCGGCGCTCTTGCCGAAGCCGAATGTGCGGCGAACGATGTAGAGCAGGACGCGGAGTTCGGCTTCCTTGAGGCGGGGCGCGAGTACGTCGAACACGTCGTCGGGGACGATCGTGCCGTTGGGTCCGCTGAACCCCTCATAGTAGAAGCTGTCTTCGGGAGGCATTGAAGGTCCGCCGGGCGTGTGTGTAGTGTGGCATCGGATGCGGCATCTGTGCGGCTGTCGGCCGGCCTGGTGTGAGCGCGGTAGGCACTTTGTAGAGCGAGCGCGGGCAACGAGCGGGCATTCTTGACGGTATATTGAAGACCCGATGCTGTTTCTCCTCCAGGCAGAGGAAATCCTGCAAAGAAAAAGTGACTTTTGACGACCGTGGGCTGATACCCGGCAGGGGTATATACCCCCACGGGGAATGTCGGGGGCGCAGTGATACTATAGCGGTGAGTGGGGCCCCTTGTCGCATGAGGCGCGGTCGGGCGCGTCAAGCGGATGATGCACGGCATCGGTCAGCAGGGTCGCGCTGAGATGGCGGTGGAGGATCAGGCAGGGTGACAAGCGGTTCGAGTGACGGAGCAGGGATCAGCGTCGGCTCTGGATGCCGTCGTGAGCTGGAAACTGGCATGGGAGGGGTCGGCAGCGGTGCTCGGTGCGGTTGNNATGGAGGGTCTAGTGGCGTCACGGAACACGCACAGGGAGCCCGTAGCGGCTGTTGGCAAGACGATCAGGGCGAAAGGCATGGGGCCCCCCTCCCCACCGTTGCGCATTCAGGTGTCACACGTCGGACTACATCAGGTTCAGGGGTGGATTGCGTTGGCCTTGACGCGCGCTTCGGCCGGGGGCTCGATGCCGGCATCCTGGAGGAGGTAGTTGATTGCGCCGTAGATGTCAGATGTCGCGTAATTGCCCTCGTCCGGCGGACCCAGGAACTTCTTGAGGCCGGCGAACTCGCCGGGTTGCGCTCGTCGGACCATTTCGTCGTTGAAGAAGATGGCCGATTCGCAGCCAATCTGCCTGGCGTCGGCGTCGGTTTGCACATCCGGATCGAGAGTATCGCGATAGTTGACGTGTACGAGGTCTCCGTATGCGGTGGCGGCTTCAGCGACGGCGTCTACCACGCTTTTGAGACAGCCGTTGGTGGAGTTGAAGTAGACCGCGATGCGGACGGGAGCATNNGTGCCTCGAAAGCTCTCTGGGGGGTCTCGGACTCGGTCGTTGCGGGAAGACCTAGTTCCTGTCTGCGACGTGCCTCGAGCAGGGCCTTACGGTCGGCTTTTTCGCGCTCCCACGTGCGCTGCGTGACGGCGTTGAGCGCACACAAGCCCCCGACAAGAAGGGCGACGATTCCGGCTATGGCGTGCTTGCGTGTAGTGCGGTTCATAGTAGTCTCAGACGCGGCAGCTCGGGATATTGTTGGGCGGAGCCCCCGAAGCCGCAGTAGGTTGTCAGTACCGGAGAGGCAGGGCGGGGGCGCGCGCGGACAACGCGGCGCCCCCGTTGAGTCATGGATTCAGTCGCGCAACTTGTGTCCGCACTTGGCGCAGTGTTTGTCGTCGGGCCCAACCTCGGCGCCGCAATTGGAGCAGAACGCCGGCTGCGCGTCTGCAGGGGCCGGCGCGGCCGGGGCGACGGGCT
>DPJP01000453.1:0-160 GCA_003542955.1 Armatimonadota bacterium | reverse complement strand
GCTGCCGACGGCGGCGTTCTTGGACTCTTGATGGCGACCAGTACGCCTACGGCAATCCCGACGACGGCCAGTACGACAATCACCCAGAAGAGCTTGATGAGCAGGGTGACGACGATCACAGCGGCAATCGCGAAGCCAAAGGCCAACACGCCGAAGGCGC
>DPJP01000137.1 GCA_003542955.1 Armatimonadota bacterium | reverse complement strand
GTACGTGCTCTCCGGATACAGTTGGGGGCGAAGCTGCCGCATGTGCTCGATGCACTCGATGACCGGACCGATATCGGAGACGTGAATGCCGTTATAGCCGCCGGTCGACTCATACGGCGCCCCGTCGCGGAAGTAGCCGTTGGTGACGAAGGAGTACATGTTGCCGTCACCGTAGTAGAGCCAATCCATGAACTCGTTGCCGCGCTCGTAGTTGAGCACCTCGGCGATGCGGGCGACGCCATACTGTGCGACGGGCGGGTTCGCATGCGTGGCGCCATCCATCAAGGCCTGGATGCAGACGGCGAAGAGGTTCTCCTCGAGGAAGCGCCGGACGTCCTCATGGGTCCTGATGTCGAAGCCCTGTGCCTGCAGGGAGGGGATGATGTCGGGATCGCGCTCGATATCAGGCCAGATCTTGTCGTATGCCTCCGCCAGTGCTGCGCCCTGGTAGTGGATCATGTAGGTGGTCAGGCCGCTGTGGGCCAGGCACGGTCCCTCGGAGAAGGGCGCGGGCCCCAATCTCTCCACCTGGGCTTGCGTGTTGCGGTGGCGGTGTTGCGTCATCGTGGCCAGGTAGCCGTATTCGACCGCTATGCGGGCCATGCCCACCAGGGCCTTGTGCAGATATGCCACATCGCCCGTGGCCACGTAGCCGTCGGCGCACTGCGGCGGCATCGCGAGCATGTGGCGGCAGTAATGTTGACACAGCTCGGCGACAAAGCCGTACTTCTTGCCGTTGTAGTCGCACGCCCCGCCGATGCCGCCATCGGCGAACGGGCCGCTCGTGAAGTCGAGGTTGCCGAAGTCGTTGGAGGGATACACCTCACCGCCGACGGGACACTTGATCTTCCAGGTGTAGGGGAGGATGGTGTCCATGCCCCAGGGGTAGAAGGCCCTGCTCTCGTATATCTTCGGGCCGTGCACCGGACACCCCTCGCTGACGTTGGTCCAGTGCCAGCGGGGGATCGTCGAGTCCGGCTGCATGGCCCATATCTGGTCGTCCTCGACCGTCAGCCACTGCTGACCGGAGGGGCCCCGTCTACGCAGGTCGGCGACCAGTTCCGGGGTGGTCGTGACCTGCCCTTGCTTGAGTTCGGGGAGCTCCTCCCCAAGCGGCCAACGGCGCGGCAACTGAACGCCCTTGAGCGTGCGGAACTCGTGAAGATCATCCCACGACCATATCCGGATGGAGATGGTCACCGGGCCGGCAGGGTGTGCGAAGACGATGTCGGTCTTCTCCGCGGCCTTGAGCGTGCGGAAGTAGTACTTGCGCAGCGGCCTGTCGGTCGGCAGCGGCGTGCGGTCGAGCAGCTCCACGGTATCCGGAACTGTGATGTCGATTCGCGGCGCGCCGGGGTCGACATTGAGCGCGATGAGAAACAGGCGGCCGACGCCAAGGATGTCGGGGGCGTAGGCCACCCGGTCTTCAGATTGCCCGGATGCAGCCATCGCCACCAGCATCAACCCCAGTATGCTCAGAATCCGCCCCGATCTTGCATCCATGCGGTTGCACGCTCCCGGAGTATGTAAGCCCCGATGGTAGGTTCGCCGGTCGGTTGCACGCGCCTCCCCGATGGACGCAGGATATCGGCTCGACATGCGGGAAGGCTACGCCCCGACTCAGATGGCCGGTCTGCGGCAATATCCGAGAAGGCTGTGATCCGCATGCACAGGGAGCCGTATGAGCTACTCCGGGCGGAGATATCCGGGGAGAATGCGAAGAACATGGCCGCGGACATCTGGCGGCATGACATGACGATGTCGTTCCCCGAGCAGGCCAAAGCGGCCCGCTACTGCGTAGATCGGCTCAAGAGCGCGCGGGCCTCGGGCGTCGAGATCATCGCATTCCCCGCGACAGGCAAGGCAGTCTACGGAGCCTATAGGCTGCAGCGGGCCTGGCGCGCCGGTGACGCGGAGTTGCATATAGTCAAGCCCGCCGCGCAGGCCGGTCGCGTGCTCTCATATCGCGACAATCCGTACGTGCTCTGCCAGGGAAGCCTGCCCACGCCGAAGGAGGGTGTCGAGGCGGAGGTCGTCATCCTCGAGGGGGGGACGAAGGACGCCGACTACCGGAAGGTCGATGTAAAGGGCAAGATCATCCTGACTTCCGGCGCCCCGCGGGCGATCCAGGATATGGCCGTCAAGCATGGGGCCGTCGGGATCCTCACCGACACCATGGCGACACACCCGATCACCCGACCGACACCGATGGACCTGCCGGATGCGCACCTGTGGCAGGTACTGCGGCCCGAGGGCAAGCTGTGGGCATTCGTCCTCTCACCCAGGGAGGGCAGGCGGCTGCGCGAGCTTGTCCAGGCTGGTGGGAAGAAGGGTGAACCGGTGCTGCTGCGGGCGTTCGTCGACGCAGAGCCATACGACGGCGACCATGAGATGGTCAGCGCCTGCATCAAGGGGACGCGGGAGGATCAGGAGGTGGCGCTGGTTGCCCACCTGTATGAGCCCGGCTGCAACGACAACGCCTCCGGCGTGGCAGCGCTGTTAGAGGCCGTGCGGGCTATCAATGCGCTCATCAAGGCGGGCAGGCTCAAGCGCCCCTACCGGACCATTCGCGTGTGGCTGGTGCACGAGTTCCAGTCGCTGATGGCACTGTGCCACGAGCGGCCGGAGGCGACGGCGCGGGTGATCGCCGCGGCGAATGTCGACTTCATCGGCCAGGACCAGGCGCTCTGCGGCAGCCAGTTGATGTACCAGACGGGACCGGATGCGCTGCCGAGCTTCATCGACCACGTCACACTCGGCCTGATGAGCTACTTCCAGTCGACGTTCAACACATGGGGCAATATGGGCAGCAAGGACAGCTACTTCGCAACGGTGCAGACGCCGTTCTGGTACAACGACAACTTCATCTCCGACCCCTCGATCGGTATCCCATCGGTGGCGTTCATCCAGTGGCCCGACAAGTTCTACCACACCGATCACGACACGCCGGACAAGCTCTCCGTGGACTCGATGGCGCGAGTGACGGCACTAGCCGCCACGTGGGCACTCGAGATCGCCAATGCGCGACTGCCCGAGGCGCTGGACTATGCAGAGATGGTTGCCGACTACGGCTCCGAGGCCATCAAACGCGCCGCGGAGAGGCGGATTGACACGGTGATGAAGTCCGTCGAGCAGGCGGCGGGGGATTCAGCCGAAGTCGAGAAGACCTTCGCCGAGGCGTGGCGGGAGACACATGCGCGCGTCGACTACGTCCGAGATCGGCAGTTGGAGGCGGTAGCCTCGCTGCGCGTGCTGCTCAATGAGAGGGAGATGCCGAAGGCCGCAAGCGCCATGGAAGCGGCGAGCGACCTGCTCTACAGCACGGCGGAGATCTGGCAGACGCGTGTGCACCGTCGTCTTGCGGCATTCGCGAAAGCCCGCAAGCTCGAGGTAGAAGCCCCGGCCGAGAAGACGCCGCCGACCAGAGCCGAGAAACGGGCAGCGGAGGTCATCCCATACCGCAAGATCAAGGGGATCGTCAGCCATGACGAACTGCCGGCCGACGCGAGAAAGGCGATCGAGAAGGCCTCGAAAGGAGGCATCCCGCGCCTGATCCTGTTCTGGGTTGATGGGAAGCGCTCGCTGCTTGATATCTGCACACTGACGCGCCTGGAGGGCGACGGTCCGCCGATCGATGCCGCGCGGGCCATCAAGTGGGCGGAGGCGATGAGAGACGCGGGAGTGCTGGGGTTCAGGAAAGGGTGACGACGTGGCCGCCAGTCCGGTGTTGGGACGCAGGGAGGGGCCGCGTGTGCGGGGAGGGGCCGCACGAAGGAGCAGCGAGGCCGTATCCGCTGCGACTGAGGTCGGCCCATGATTGCCATCCCCTTGCATGCCCGGCTGAGACCCCGCTTCGCGCACGGCGGGCCGGCCTCGCTTTGGCCGCATACGGCCGCGGCCGTCGCTCGTTGTGCAATGTAGGGACATAGGTAACACTTTCAGACAGGACATGGGTTACACTTTTCGGGCATGGATGCCAACCGATTATGATAGGGGGCATGGCCATGCCTTGGGAGTGTTGCTCATTGAAGCAGGTACGGTTGGACATGGTGCTTGAGATGGAGGCCGAAGGGGCCAATGTTGCTGCCATCTGCCGCAAGTACAAGGTCAGTCGGAAGACTGGTTACAAGTGGCTGCATCGGTACCGTGAGAGCGGAGCTGATGCCTTGTCAGACCGGTCTCGGCGGCCCGAGCATTCGCCCTGGCAGACCGCCCCGCAGGTGCGCGAGAGCATCCTCTCGTACGCCCGTGCCCATGATGACTGGGGGCCGGCCAAGGTGCATGCCAACCTCCGCGAGCAGGGCGTTGACTTGCCGTGCGAGCGGACCGTGCATCGCATCATGGAGCATGCGGACCTGACCGATCGGCGCAAGCCCAATAGCCACGAGTGCAATAGGTTCGAACGCGCCGAGCCCAATGAATTGTGGCAGCTCGATTTCAAAGGGGCAATCTCCATAGGCGAAGGGCGCGCCAGGGGTGCCAAGGGAGTGCCTCTGGGAATCCTGGACGACCACTCGCGTTTCCTCGTGTGCGTTCGGGCTCTTCCAGATCAGTGCCTGGAGACATTTTGGCCTGTGGTATGGGATACCTTCGGGGAATACGGCTTGCCCGAGGCGATCCTCACCGATAACGAAAACGGCCTCTTCGCCAGCCACCGACATGGCATGACGACTTGGACGGCACGCCTCTGTCGGCTGGGTATTCGGCATCTGCNNCGCCATCGGCACTTCGCGTCCCTGGAAGAACTCCAGGAGGGGCTGGACGGGTTCCGCCAGTGCTACAACCATGAACGCCCCCACGAGGCGCTCAACCAGAAACCACCAATCACTCGCTACCGTCCCAGTGATCGACCGCGCCCTGACAGCCTCCCGCAGCCCGAATATGCACCCAATGCCACGCTGCGCAAAGTCACCCAGGCCGGGTACATCTCGCTCCAGGGCTGTCGTGTGCACGTGGGCGAAGGGCTGACAGGGGAATTCGTCGAAGTCCGCGAAGAAGAGACTGCCATCGAACTGTACTACTGTGGAACCCGCTTCCGCATCGTGAAATGCGACGCCCTGATCAACCGCGGATGGGTGTGAATGCCAATGCAACCCGGACAGAGCAGAGCCATGCATCCAAACGGCAACGACACAACGGCGGATTTATCGCTTTGGGGTAGCGGCAGAAGGGGAACGACAGGGGGCGGCGGGGCCGCCCCCACTGCCGCATACCACTCCCGGGCGCTCGGGTNNGCTCCCCAGCGTTGCCCTATCCTCCCGCGAGCATGGCCATGCTACACCAAACCCGCACCAAAGGCCAGCCAATCGTGACCATCGGTATTACCCATATCCTGATTGTCAAAGTGCAAATCAACAACGCTAGAAACATCTCTCCGGAGCGCCTGCATAGGGCTCCATACCAACGGCACAACACCCCTTAGACATTTATCTGTTGTATGGGAAGGAGTTGCTGGATCGGTCAAGAAGAAGTGGTCGGTGATGACAAATGGAGCCGATCAACCTGACCGACGAGCAACGCCAAGCACTTTGGCAACTGAAGCGAGACGGACGGAACCATGAGGAGCGGTGGCGTGCGAGCGTCATACTTGACCGCGCGAAGGGCTTGTCCCGCGCCGCTGTGGCTGAACGCAACGACTGTAGCGTGTCCGGCGTTGACAAGGTGCTCATTCGCTTCCGCAAGGCAGGTGTGGACGGCCTGCGCAGCGTGCGTTTCAAGCCGCACAAGCGCAAGCTCGATGCTGCTGGCTTCGCGCTGCTCAACGAAGCCATGCAACAGACGCCGCGCGCGGTATGCCCAGGGCAGGCTGACTTCGACCGCAGTCTTTGGACCCTCGACCTGCTGGTCCGGTATCTGCGCCAAGCGGTCGGGGTCGAAGTCAGCGACGATACCGTACGGCGCTACTTGCTGGAATTGGGCTGGACGACGCGCGCTCCGAAACTGACCTGTCGTAGTCCCGATCCAGAGTACTCAGCAAAGATGGAGGCAATCGGCAAGCTGCGCACGGCGGCCGAAAAAGGGGGCTCGACGCGCCGGTCGTCTTCTACTCCGACGAAGCCCAACTGAGCAATGAGCCGACTCTGCGCCGCTGCTACCGCCCACGCGGGCGCCACAAGCCGCTGCCGAACAATCTGCCAAAGCAGGTGCGATATCTGCACGGGGCGGTGAGCTACCCTGATGGGGCCTGCTATTTCCGGGTAATGCCGGGCATGACTGCGGCCTGCTGCATTGAGTTCCTGCGCGGCCTGCTGGAGCAGTTCCCGCAACGTGAAATCAGAGTGATCCTCGACAGCGCACCGGGTCATCACAACCATGCGATGACAAAGTTCCTCAAGCAGAACCCACGCCTCCAACTGCAATACCAGCCGACGTACGCGCCCTGGACCAACCCCGTGGAGCGGGTGTGGCAGGAGATGCGCCGTGCCGTGACACACTGTCACGATCTGCCGCACTTGGGCGCGGTGCTAAGTACAGCCCTAAGCTGGTGCCAACGCTTCGCAGCCACTCCCGAAAGGGTCCGCCGTCTCGCCAGTTTTCAAGGTGCACAGCATTCCTGACAACTCAAGAAATGTCTCAGGGGTGACAAAATGTGTTACTTATGTCTTGTCCGGATGTGTTACCCATGTCCTGTCTTAGAACATCGTGCGGCCCCTCCCCATCATAGATGCTCTCTGAGCGAGGCCTCGGTCGGAGAGGCAGGCCAAATCAACCACAAGAGGAGCACTGACTGGACATGCCAACCAGACCGAACATCCTCCTCATAATGGCCGAGCAGACGCGATGGGACACTATCGCCGCGCTCGGGAATCCATTCATCCAGACACCGGCGATTGACCGGCTCGTGGCGGAGGGTACGAGTTTCACCTCCGCCTACTGCACGGCGCCGGTGTGTGTCGCCTCCCGCTGCAGCCTGGTGTTGGGCCGCTATGCCCACCAGACCGGCTGTACGGCCAACTCCCCCATGCCCCAGGATGAGACCTCGCTGATGGAGATGCTCAACGCCGAGGGCTACCAGACGCATGGTGTCGGCAAGATGCACTTCACGCCGGACAGCCACAAGCTCTGGGGCTTCGAGAGCCGCGACTATGCCGAAGAGGGCGGCATGCGCGAGGGCGACGACTACTGCGACTACCTGAAGCACAACGGCTTCGGGCACATCCATGATGCCCACGGCGTGCGCAGCGAGTACTACTACATCCCGCAGCCATCACAGCTTCCGGCCCGATTCCACAACACGCAGTGGGTGGGCGACAGGTCGCTAGAGTTCCTGGGCCGCCGCGACACCGACCGCCCGTTCTTCCTCTGGACGAGCTTCATCAAGCCGCACCCACCGTTCGAGAACCCCACGCCATGGAACCGGCTGTATTCCCCGGTCGAGATGCCGCTGCCGTACATGCCCCAGGGCTATGAGGACCTGCTGACCTACTGGAACCGCATCCAGAACCGCTACAAGTACCGCGACCAGGGCTTCGACTACAACCTGCTGCGGCTGATCCGGGCGGCCTACTACGCGGCGCTGTCGTTCGTCGACTACACCATCGGGCGCATCGTGCAACACCTCGCCGACACCGGGCAGCTTGAGAACACGCTTATCATCTACACCGCCGACCATGGAGAGCTGCTTGGCGACTACGGCAGCTTCGGGAAGCGCTCGGTCCTCGACCCGGCCGCGCGCATTCCGATGGTCGTGCGCTACCCGGAGTGTTTCGCCGCGGGCGCGGTGCACGAGGGTGTGGTGTCGAATATCGACATCGCGCCGACGTGCCTGGCAGCGGCCGGCATCGGGGCTCCGGGCAGCTACTCCGGGCTCGACATGGCCGACGTGGGAACCGGGGCGACACGCCACGACGGCGTGATCGTGCAGTATGACCAGGGCCCCGTGGGTCTGTATGGGTATGTGGCCGATGAGTGGAAGTACTACTACTCGGCCGCCGATGACAGGGAGTGGCTGCTCAGACGCCTGCCGGGAGTGATGGAGTACCGCAACCTGGCGGGACACCAGCCGTACAACGGCGTGCTGGCGGATATGCGCAAGCGACTGATGGAAGCGTTCCGGGCCGACGGGTACGAGGCGCCACTGGATGGCGACGGATGGAGGCATTATCCGCCGAGGGACATTCCGCAATCGCCGGATGCCGGGCAGCTCTACCAGGATGGAGTGCCGTTCGATGTGCTGGTCTCGCAGTTCCCGGAGGGCTACATACCCCGCTGCGTCCCAAGGGGCGGGATGTGAAGGGGCGGAGGGAAGGGCCGCCGTCGAGTGCTCGGGGAGGGGCCGCATCCCGCGGGCGCGGGACTACCCACACGTCGGGGCAGCGACCCGAGGTCGGCCCGGCCGCCGCGCGAAGCGTGGTCCNNGCATCCCGCGGGCGCGGGACTGCTGTTTGCGACGCGAGCGAGGCCGGCCCGCCCTGTATTGCAGACGCTGCCTGGTGAGCCAATGAAGGAGCAATCCCATGCAACCGGAACTGATTGCCGACTACGCATGCCAGACCGGGGAGAATCCGCTGTGGCACCCCGATGAGAAGCGCCTCTACTGGGTCGATATCCCACAGGGGCGCATGTTCCGCTACGACCCGGCGACCGGGGAGCATGAGCAGTGCCACCAGGGCGAGCAGATCGGCGGCTTCACCATCCAGGAGGATGGCGCGCTGTTGCTGTTCATGGAGCGGGGCGCTATCAAGACCTGGCGCGACGGGCAGATGGAGACCATCCTGGACGAGATCCACGATGAGCGGCAGACGCGCTTCAATGACGTCTGTGCCGACCCCGAGGGACGTGTGTTCTGCGGCACCATGCCTGCCCCCGATCGCCCCGGCAGGCTCTACCGGCTTGACACCGACGGGGCGCTCTCGATCATCCTCGAGGGCGTAGGCTGCTCGAACGGGATCGGCTTCACGCCCGACCTGCGGGGCATGTACTACACCGACTCCCCGGCCAGGAGCATCTCCCTGTTCGACTATGACCGCGCGACAGGTGAGATCACCAACCGGCGCGTCTTCGCGCAGGGAGCCGACGGGCCCGGCGAGGGTGTCCCGGACGGGATGACCGTGGACGCGGAGGGCTATGTGTGGTCTGCCCGGTGGGGCGGGCACTGCGTGGTGCGCTACGCCCCGGACGGGATCGAAGTGGGGCGCATCATGCTGCCGCCGCCGAAGGTATCGAGTGTCACCTTCGGCGGGGAGGACTACTCGCAGATGTACCTGACCACCGCCGGCGGCAATGTGAAGAACGAGGACGGCCCCGAGGCGGGCGCGCTGTACCGCGTCGACGCCGGAGTGCAGGGCGTGGCCGAGTTCAGGTCGCGAGTAGCGCTGTAACCGGCAGGCTGCCGCGAGACGTCACGCCCCGGTGCCGTGGCCAAAGCACTGTAGTCTGGAGCGATACCACAAGAGGAGTGCAGACAATGCGAGTGAAAGCGTACGAGATGGAACTGCCCGGCGCGCTGGAGGTCGTCTCCCTGACCGCCGGAACCAACGGGCTCATCTACGGCGGCACCACGGGAGGCCGAGAGCACCTGCTCTTCGAGTACACCCCAGGCACCGGCGCCGTGCGCGACCTGGGCTCGAAGATCGTACCCAGCAACCAGTTGTACGCTCGCAACGGAGACCCGATCAGCCAGAAGATTCACCACGCGCTGGACACACTCGCCGACGGCCGCATCGTGGGCGGCACCGGGCAGAATGTCGGCTTCGGTTCGCGCCACCGGAAGATCACCGAGGATGACGGCGGCCATGTGTTCATCTACGACCCCGCAACCGACACCGGGCGTGACGTCGGCGTTCCCGTGCCACACATGTGGATCATCGCCACCACCGTGAGCCCCGACGGGAGCACACTGTTCGGCATGACCTACTTCCACAACGACTTCTTCGCAGTCGACCTGCAGTCCGGGGAGGTCGTCTTCGCCGACCAGGTGCACGCGGGAGTATGGGGCGACAGCGCCTGCAGCCACACCATCGTCTGCGACCGCGACGGCATCGTGTACGGCTCTTGCTCCGAGGGCTACCTGTTCACCTATGACAGCGCGGCGAAGAAGCTCACCGAGACGGATGTGAAGCTGCCGGGGGAGGGTTCCTACCGCATTGATGCGCTGCTGGCCGCCTCGGACGGCATGATCTATGGCGGCATGTGGGAGACGGGCATTCTCTTCTCCATCGAGCCCGGCTCGCTCGCAGTCAAAGAGTTGGGGCAACCCAATGACGGCCCGCGTCTGCCCGCGCTGGTCGAGCGCGACGGCCTTCTCTACGGCGCCGCCGGCGGCGGCAGCCAGTACGGCACATGCGGGGCGTTCCTGTTCGAGTACGACCCCCGCAGCGGCGCCTACCGGAAGATCGGCCCGATCGTCGACGAACAGAGTGGTGTCGAGGCCGCACGCGTGCACGCGATGACGGTGGGCACCGACGGCACGTTGTACGCCGGGGAGACTGGTGCGACACACAGCCGCGTGAGCAGCGACGACGGTGACATCGAGGCCGGGATGCACCCATACCTGTACGTCATCGAGACGTAGCCTTTCTGCGCCGAGAGCCTGTGCCGATGCAAACACCTCCCTCGCCGGGGAGGTGTTCGAGCGTCATGGGGGAGCATTGACGTGTCGGGGACGGAGCCTGCCGCGGGGAGGGATTCGGCAGTTGCCGGCGAAGTGGTTGTGGAGCCGCAGCTTGTCTACCTGTGTAGACAGGCAAGCGCGTGGCGGGAAAGCAATGCGCAGTCATGTATGTGCAGTGGAGGGACGCGATGCAGCAACGTCTTGCACGGCCCCTTGTCGTCGTACTGGGAGTGTGTACCTACCTTGTTGCCGGGAGCATGACCGTGACCGCAGGAGATGTGCCCGCAGGCTTCATCAACCATGGCATACTCGCGCCCGTGGGGCAGGCCGCATGGAACGGGGTTGTGGCAACCGCGGACGCCGAGGGCAATCCGCTCATATTCGTCAAGTTCTGGGGGGGCACAGAGGACCACCAGACGTACTACCTGCTGATTGACGCCAGGACCGGAGAGACTGACCAGGTTGACCTGGGCCACACCGGTCGACATGGGGGAGCGTGGGATATCTTCCTCTCTCCCGATAACAAGCTCTACGACACGCTCGGTCCACCAAATGAGCATGTGCTCGTCGAGTTCGACATCGCAACACGAACGCTGAGTGAGATCGCTCAACTCCCTGCCTCCGTGCAGCGGATCGTGACCTTCACCATCGACGACGATGGAATCATCTGGGCCGCCTCCGATCCCGGCGCGGAGTTGTTCAGTCTTGACCCCAAGACCCGGGAGTTGGTCAACCACGGAGCCATGGCTGAGAAGACCTGGCGGCAGTACCCTACACTCGCCGCCGATGACCGTGGCTGGGTCTACGCCACCATAGTCTTCCAGGAAGGCAGCATCCTCGCCTACAACTCAGTGACTGGCGAAAGGCGGGAACTGCTCGCTCCCGAGCGACGTGCGTCGACGACGAAAACGTCGATCTGGCGCGCTACCGACGGGGCGGTGTACGCGCACCTGGATTCCGACAAGCAGTGGTATCGCCTCCACCAGGGCGAGATCACCCCTGTGGATGAGCCGCTCCGCGACACCGCGGTGTACGGCAACACGACGACGACGCCCGGGCATTTCCCGGACGGCTCGAGGTACGCGAGCATCGATGTGCCGAACCGGCGCGCGTTCATCATCGATGCCGGGGCCGAGCAGCCGCGCCGCATCGACTTCACCTATACCGGGAGCGCGAAGCCCATATACTCTATGATCGAGGGGCCGGACGGGCTGATATACGGCTCCTCGGCGATCCCGCTGCGCGTCTTCCGCTTCGACCCGGCCACAGGTGAGAGCGCCAACTGGGGTCTGGGCTCCCACGGCGGACATGTGAACCAGTGGGTGCGGCAGGGGGACAAGCTCTACGGAATCGTCTACGGCGACGGCGACCTGATCGAGTACGACCCCTCGGAGCCGTTTGACGACGCCGCCATACGTGTGAGCGCCAACCCCCGGCGCATCCATGGTGGCGGCGAGGCGCAGCGCCTGTACGGGAGGCCGCTGGCCGCGCTCGCGCACCCGGACGGCGATCATGTACTGATGTCGGGGATCCCCTATCGGGGCGATGTGGGCGCCGGCCTGTACATTTACAACGTTCGGACGGCAGAGGAGCAGGTGCTGCGGCCCGAGGACCTGATCGCTGACCAGGGCATACAGGCCATGGCGGCCCTGCCCGACGGCGATGTCCTCCTCGGCTCAACAACCGACCCCGGAACCGGCGGTACCAGGGTAGCGACGGAGGCGGTCATTGCCCGTCTCGACTGGGAGACCCGCACCATAGCCGAGACCTGGGTACCGGTGCCGGGTGCAAGCAGCATCACTGATCTGATCGTGCCTCGGGACGGCCTGATCTATGGATTGGCCCCCGGCGGGGTGTTCTTCGTGCTCGATCCGGAGACGGGCGAGCTGATCCACACAGAGACCATCACGGAGTATGGCGGCATGACCGGCACAC
>DPJP01000416.1 GCA_003542955.1 Armatimonadota bacterium | reverse complement strand
AAGGCAGCGGTCTGCAAAACCGCAATGCGCGGGTTCAACTCCCGCTGCCGCCTCCATCGACCCTCCGAGCCGTGGCCACGAGCCACGGCTCTTCTGATTCACGGGCCCCCGGCCGATGCGGCCACTTTGCAGCCCCCCGGCGATTATGCTATACTCGCCCGCGACAGACCCACTTACGCGCTACGTTCCGCAGAACCGGCCGGAGGGGCTCATCCGTACCCCCGAACCGACCACCCCGGCTTCGCCCGGCATGGGTGATGCCGCCCGCTGCGGATGAGTCCCGTCAATGGAGGTTGACCTCTCATGTCTCTCAAAGGTAATGCCCTGATCGGCCAGTCCGGCGGCCCCACCATCGTCATCAACGGATCGCTTGTCGGAGCCATCGAGGCCGCCGAGAAGCACTCCGAGATCGACCGCTTCTTCGGCGCCGAGCACGGCCTCACAGGCGTGCTCAATGAGCGCTTGTTCGACCTGTTCCGCGAGGATGACGAGGTCATCCGCCAGATGCGCTACACACCCTCCGCAGGCCTCGGAACATGCCGCCTCAAGCCCAAGGAGGAAGATCTCCTCCGCTGCATGGAGGTCTTCAAGGCCCACAACATCCGCTACTTCTTCTATAACGGCGGCAACGACTCACAACTCACCTGCCACATGATCTCAGAGCTTGCCAAGAACAGCGACTGGGAGATGCGCGTCATCGGCATTCCCAAGACTATAGACAATGACCTCGTCATCACCGACAACTGCCCGGGCTTCGGCAGCGCCGCCCGGTATGCCGCCTGGGCCGTCCAGGCCGCCGCCCGCGACGCCCTGGCCTTCGGCAACGTCGAGGTGCTCGAGGTCATGGGCCGGCATGCCGGCTGGCTCACGGGTTCGACCCAGTGTGGCCGCCAGGAAGACTGGATGGCCCCCCACCTGGTCTACCTCCCCGAGGTCACCGTCGACCCCGACAAGTTCCTCGCCGACTGCAAGAGCTGCTATGACGACTACGGCTATCTCGTCGTCGCTGTCTCCGAGGGCTTCAAGTTCGGCGAGAGCGAGCAGGCCACCACCTCGGAGAAACTCGACGAGTTCGGCCATGCGCGCCTCGGCGGCGTGGCGGAGGCGCTCGGCAACATGATCGAGGAGGCCATCGGCGTCCGCGCCAGATTCGATACCCTCGGCAACCTCCAGCGCGCCTTCAGCCCCTGCATGTCGAAGGTCGATGCGGATGAAGCCTTCGCCGTCGGGCAGGACGCGGTCAACCGCGCCGTCGCCGGTGAGACTGATGTGATGGTCACCATCAAGCGTACCAGCAACGATCCCTTCGAGTTCGAGTGCGAGACGACCTCACTGATGAGCGTCGCCGACAAGACGAAGCTGGTGCCGGACGAATGGATCAACGCCGACAAGAACGGTGTCACGCAGGAGTTCGTCGACTACTGCACGCCGCTCTTGAGCGAGAGTGCATTCGAGCTGCCGCCGGGCCTGCCGGTCTACCCGGTGTTCCAGAAGCACTTCGTCGAGCCGAAGCTCGGCAAGTACGTGCGCTCGAAGTAACGCGATCACCCACCCGATGCCGCAACCAGACGGCCCTCCGCACCCGCGGGGGGCCGTTGTGCTGTCGAGGGCGAGAGATGCCGCCTGCGGTCTGTATCAACGCCGGCAGCAGGCATCCTCGCGACAATGGCGAACTCACCGCGTGTACGCTCCGCGCACCACGTAATGCTCGCTCCGTGAGGGAGGTCCCCGATGGCGAACTCAGCATCCGGCATACAGGTGGCCCGCTCGATGCACGTCCCGCGCACCGATGGCCATACGTCGCAGGTGGCGGGAGTGGGCTACGTGTCTGTAGGGAGCAACACGCTGCTTGAGAGTCTCCGCACTGCCGGCGGCGGCGTGGTCCGCAGGTCCGAGGATAACGGGCGGACGTGGCGGGAGGTTGAGCGCTGGGACGGCGGCGGCGCCATAGGCGAGGACCTCGTCTTCAACCGTGACCTTCCGGAGCTCTTCCTCGACTCCGACAGCGGCACGGTGCTCCGCGTGTTCAACACCTCCCACGTCAGGCCGAGCGTCATCCCCTGGGACTACGCCGTCTCACCGGGCCCGCGCACGCAGCGCTTCTGCACGCAGCTCTCGCATGACGAGGGGCGCACGTGGACCCCGCCGGCGCCATTCGTCCAGTCGGGCAACGAGTATGACGATCGGCACTGGATGCACGGGGTCTGGTTTGGGAAGAACGGGGCCGCCATCGAGGGCTCCCAGATGGTGAAGACACGCGAAGGGCTCGTGCTCACGCCGTGGTGGGGCGCAAGGCTGTTCGGCGATGACATCCTCAACCCCGCCATTGACCCCGGTTGCTCGAACCCCGACGGCAACGTCGAGTGGGTGACCGGCTGCCTGTTGGGCAGGTGGCATGCCGACGGCATGGGCATCTTCTGGGCCTGCAGCTCGCTCATCACGCTCCCGCGCAAGTACTCCTGTGACGGCGCGGACGAGGGCTCCTGCGATTACCTGCCCGACGGCCGCCTGCTCATGGTGCTGCGGGCCCGAACCTACCCGCACACCGGCCAGGAGGCCCCCTCTCTGCACTACTACACGCTGTCCGATGACGAGGGCTGGACATGGTCCGAATGCCGACCGTTGCTCTATGACGACGGCTCCTGGGCCTACTCGCCCGCATGCCTCGCCAACGTGTTCCGCTCCAAGAAGAACGGGCGCTTCTACCTGATCACGAACCTCGCCGAGGGTCCCTGCATCAACTGCGACCCGCGTACCAGGTGCCAGATCGCCGAAATAGACACGGATACCATGGCAATCAGGAAGGACACCGTCACCGTCATCGACCGGCAGCCTGATGAGTTGGGGGAGACGCCCTGCACGCGCTTCTCGAACTTCCGCTGGTTCGAGGACCGCGAGACGCTCGACATCGTGCTGTACATGACGCCCGGCGGAACCGGCATGGGCCCCGCGCCAGACTGCGAAATCCTCGGCAATGCATACCGCTATGACATCAGTCTGCCTGAGTGACGCCTGAGGGCTGTCCGCGAATGCATTGATGATAATGTCTGTTACGACAACTACGCACAGCCCGGCCATCAGGTGCGCGGCAGGAGCACGCCTGCCGGCCGCGAAGGGAATGGTGACCTCGGTCGAGCGGCCAAGCCCCCGGCCGGGGCCCGCTGCCCACGTCCAGCCCACGAAGGCGAGTGATGACCATGCATCAGAGCACAGTGCTGCGCGAACTGCTCTTGTCAGGTGAAACGCTGGTCATGCCCGACGCGTACGACGCGTTGTCGGCGAGGATCATCGAGAAGCTTGGCTTCAACGCGGTACAGTGCTCGGGCTTCAGCGTGGCGCTGGCTGCTGCCGTTGCGCCTGAGCCTGCCTTTGGCCTCGAGCCGAACCTGGCGGGCACTGAAGCGATAGTCAGAGCGGTGCGCGTGCCGGTGATGGCCGACGGAGAGGACGGCTTCGGCGATGCGTCGGTGATCCCCGATACCGTCCGCGCCTACGTCGGCGTTGGTGTCGCCGGCATCAACATCGAGGACCAGGTGTTGGGACAGCCCGGTCCGAAGCAGGTCATCCCGCTCGCCGAGGCTGTAGCCAAACTCAAGGCGGCGCGGCAGGCGACGGTCGAGGCCGGCGTGCCCGACCTTATTCTCAACGGCCGCACCGATGCGCTCATGGCTGGTGACACGCCGGAGGCCGGCCTGGCGGAGGCCATCAGCCGCGCCAACGCGTACCTGGCGGCGGGGGCGGACCTGGCCTTCGTCATCGGCGTCGACGATATCGAGCAAGTGAACGTGCTTGTGCGCGAGATCAACGGCCCGGTCAGCATCGCCGCCGGCATGCCGAACAACCTCGGCAGCCTCTCGATTGCCCGGTTGCGCGATGCCGGCGTCGCCCGCGTCAGTCTCCCGTCGCTGCTGCTCTTCTCCGCAATCAGGGCAATGATGCGCTCGCTTGAGAGCGTCCGGCAGTCGGATGGCTTTGATGAGATAGTGGCCCACGACATGGTCTGCGAGATGGGTGACGTCGCCGCCCTGATGGCGCCATAGGGGTCATACCGTGAATCTTGAGTTTCCTGCG
>DPJP01000263.1 GCA_003542955.1 Armatimonadota bacterium | reverse complement strand
CCCGGCCTGCGTCTGCAGCGCCACCGGCCCCTGCGCCGGGCGCTGGCGGCAATGCGCGCGGGGGCGGAGGCCGGGCGAACTATATGATGACCCCGTACCGGCCGCGAAGCAGGAGGAGGAATGGCGGATGCGAGTGATCGCGGGCAGCGCCCGTGGTCTGCGGCTGCAGTACCCGAAGGGCGCCGACATCCGCCCGACGACAGACCGCGTGCGCGAGTCGCTGTTCTCCAGCATCGGCGACGATATCATCGACTGCCGATTCTGCGACCTGTACGCAGGCGCGGGCAGCGTCGGCATCGAGGCGCTGAGCCGCGGAGCGGCATCCGCCACGTTCGTCGAGAAGGGCCCGCGCTGCATCGAGGTGCTCGAGCGGAATCTGCGGACAACGCGCCTCGAGGGCGCCGCGACGGTTCTCAGGGGGCGTCTGCCGGAGTGCCTCAAAGAGATATGGCAAAACAGTGGCCCATTTGATATAGTATTCGCGGACCCGCCCTATAGCGCAGATCTCGAGCCGCTCTTGCGCGCTGTCGCCGATGTGCTGGGCGGGGCTGCTGTGGTGTTTCTGTTGCAGTCTGACAGCCGGGTGGAGCCGGAGCCCGGTCCTCTAGAGGTGCTTCGGCGGCGGACCTATGGCGAGACGGCACTCACGTGGTACCTGGCGTGATATGCTGCTCTCTTGCCGCGCGGGGCACTATCTGTATGCCACAGATGCTGTTCGTACTCATATAGCGCGGACCGGGGCTCTGCGGAGCGGACGGGATGTCCCCGAGAGCCTGAGCCGCGCGGGCGCATAACCAGGACCATGGAGAAACGAATCGCCGTCTGTCCGGGCAGCTTCGACCCGATCACGCTCGGGCACGTGGACATCATCCGCCGCGCCGCGAACCTGTTCGACCAGGTCATCGTGGCCGTGGCGCAGGATGCGCGGAAGTCACACATGCTGAGTATTGACGAGCGCGTGGAGCTTGCCGAGGCCGCGTGCGCGGGCATCGTCAACGTGATCGTCGAGCCGTTTGAGGGTCTGCTGGTCGAGTACTGCGTCCGGCGTCGGGCCGTGGCGATAGTCAAGGGCATCCGCAATCTGTCCGACATCCCGGATGAGGCGCAGATGCAGGCGGTGAACGCCGATCTGGCGCCCGGCGTCGAGACGCTCTTCCTGATCGCGTCGCCGCAGTGGGCGCACATCAGCTCGAGCATGGTGCGGTGGCTGAATGAACTCGACGCCGATGTTTCACGCTATGTGCCGGAGGCCGTGGCACACTGGCTCCGCGGCAACGGCTGATTGACCGGCTCCCGGCGCGCACCGCGCGGGAGCACACGGGCGCAACCGGCGTCACCGGGAGGGCGACAGCATGGAAATCCTGCAGCTTCTGAACGAACTGGAGGAGATGGGCGAACGCGGCGAGAAACACTGGATGTGCCGCGTGATCCTGCTCCGCAAGCTCGTTCTCGATGCCGACGAGTTCTATGACATGCTCCACAAGCTGCGCACCTCCCTGCCCGAGGAGATGACCACAGCCACACAGCTGACCAAGCAGCGGCAGGAGATCATCGACCAGGCCCAGCAGGAAGCGCAGAAGATCATCGACGGCGCCCGATCCCAGGCGCAGTTGCTCATCTCAAACGACGAACTGACAAAGCAGGCCCAGGCCGAGGCGCAGCGGATCATCGGGCAGGCGCAGGTCGACGCCAACGCCATTCGGGCGGAGGCGACCCAGTGGGCGCGGGGCATAGTCGAGAGGCTCGAGAACTACGTCGGCCGCATGTCGGCCACGATTGACAAGACCAAGAAGGCTCTCAGCAGCCAGGGGCCCGTCGCCCCCCTCGACGGTGGACGCCGCGACGGGCTATAGGGCCGGTGGCGTGCCTGCCGACACACGGCATCGAGGAGCGCCGACTCGCGCGGTCGACTGCTCGGCATGACTGCGGCGGCGCCCATGCGACCTGGCAAAGTCGAACTCAAGTGAGAGCGCCGGAAGCGGAGCATTGGCTTTCGGCTCGCTGCTTTCAAAGATAAGGACGGGTGATCTGAGCAAGTGATTGTACTGGTTGTCAACTGTGGCAGTTCATCACTGAAGTACGAACTCATCGAAACAGACGCTGAACAGTCGCTGGCATCCGGCGTCGCGGACCGCGTCGGCGTCAACGGAGGTACCGATGCGGTCCTCAAACACAAGCGGCCCGGCTGTCCCGACATCGAAAAGTCCAAGCCGATGCCCGACCACGAAGTCGCCCTCGATTTCGTCCTCGAGACCCTCACTGCCGCCGACTGCGGCGCTATCAAGGACCTCAGCGAGATCCACGCCGTCGGTCACAGGGTGGTCCACGGCGGGGAGAACTTCTCCGAATCGGTGATCATTGATGGGGATGTGATTGCGGCGGTGGAGGAGGTCTCCAAACTCGCTCCACTCCACAACCCCGCAAACCTCATGGGGATACACGCATGTACGAAACGGCTACCTGATGTCCCGCAGGTAGCCGTTTTCGATACCGCGTTCCACCAGACCATGCAGCCGAAGGCCTACCTGTATGGTCTCCCCTATGAACTGTATCTTGAACACGGCATCCGCCGCTACGGCTTCCACGGCACATCCCACCGCTACGTGACACTCGTCGCCGCGCGGCGCCTCGAGGAGGCCGGCATTCCCGCCGAGGACCAGAAGATCGTCACCTGTCACCTCGGCAACGGCTGCAGCATGGCAGCCGTCCTCGGCGGCGTGAGCATCGACACCACGATGGGCCTGACCCCGCTCGAGGGCCTCATGATGGGTACCCGCTGCGGTGACCTGGACCCCGCCATCGTCACCTACCTCCACGACAAGCTCAGCCTCAATTCTCCCGAGGTCGATGCGCTTCTCAACAAGAAATGCGGGCTGCTGGGTGTCTCTGGAGTCAGCTCTGACATGCGCGACGTCAAGAAGGCCGCCTCCGAGGGCAACATGCGCGCCCAGGCCGCGATCGAGATCTTCGCCTACCGCGTCAAGAAGTATGTCGCCGCGTATTCGGCGGCCCTTCACGGCCTCGACGCCATCGTCTTCACCGCCGGCATTGGTGAGAACGAGCCGATGGTCCGACGCCTCGTCTGCGAGAATCTGGCCTACCTGGGTGTTCTGCTTGACCGCGAGAGGAATGAGAACTGCGCCAAGGAGCGCGATGGCTTCGACATCGCCCGCCCGAACTCGCAAGTCCGAGTCTACGTCATCCCGACGAACGAGGAACTCATGATCGCCCGCGACACCGCGGAACTCGTTGCCTCGATATAGCGGTTGCATGCCCCGGATCACTCACGAACGCGGCCCGCGACGGTGCCGCGTTCGTGCGTTCTACCACCGTTGCAGCACACGCTCCCGGTGACGTATAATGATTGTGCGAAGGGTGGAACACAGACGCGGCCGGACACGTCATGTATCTGATAGTGCCGCGTGTTGCTTGCGTGGCTACCACAGGCTCGGAGGAACAGATCATGAACCACTTGCAGCCTAGGCTGCTGCGCGTGTGTGTTTTGCTGTTCGCGCTCTCGGCGGCGATCGTGTCTGCCGGCGCCGCTGAAGTGCCGCCGATCACGCTACAGAAGACAGACGTCCCCCTGAGCCAGGTGCTCTCGGATATCAGCACGCAGGCGGGCGTCCAGATACTCATTCCCCAGTCCGCCGATCTCTCCGCCACACTCGATCTCGACCTCGTCGATGTCGACATCGAGGCGGCCCTGCGCGAGATTGCGTCGCAGGCCAACTGCTCCTGGGTGCGTGCATACCTGCTTGAGCCCATCGAGGGAGGCGCGGAGGAGTACACGTTCAGCAGCCTGCTTCAACTCATCCGCAAAACTCACGCCGGCTACGTCGAGCGGATGGAGCCCGAGGAGCGTGAGGCGTTCGAGCAGATGGCCCGCGAGGCCGTCGCCTCGTCGCGCTCCGAGGAGGCGCACTCCGGCCCTGGGTTCCACCTGGCAAAGACCGGTGACATGGATGACGCCCAGTCAGACATTGACGCGACTGTCGGCCGCTTCATGACCGACCCGCTGCATTTCGCCACCCTGCCTCCGCACATCGACCCCGCATCCGTGACACTGACAGATGGCGATGTGACCGCGTTCACCGACGCCCTGCTCGAGAGCACCGGTTTTGTTGTGCTGGATCGCCTGCAGGGGGCTGCCGGCACCGTGTCGCTGGAGTTCACCGATACTCTCGTGGACGAAATCGTCGCCGCGGCCGCCGATCAGCTCAACTGCCGCCACAGGCGCATCTACCTGCTGGCCGTCGTCGATCAGCTCTCGGAGGCCCAGGTCAAGGCCCGCATGGACGCCTTCTTCCAGGCGGGCGTCGGCTTCTTCTGGAGTCAGTCGCCGGAGCGGAGGGCCGAGCTTGTCCGCACCGTGGTCGAGCGAGCCGGCACTCTGAGCGCCGACGACCGACGCCAGATCAAGCAATCGGACATCGCAAAGCAGGTTATGACCAGGTTCGTGGAGTACTGTAACTCGCTGCCCATGGAGCAACGGCGCGAGATGCTGCCGCTTCTGCAGGAGGCGGCAAAGCTGATGGGACGGTGATTGCATGCAGAGAGCGGGCTTCTACATTCACACGGCACGCGTGGGCTTCACGCTGGTTGAACTGCTGACTGTGATCGCGATCATTGCGCTGCTGGCGGCGATCCTGTTCCCGGTCTTCGCCTCCGCCCGCGCCAAAGGGCGGGATGCGACATGCCTGTCGAACCTCCACCAGATCGGACTCGCGCTGCAGGCCTATGGGACCGACTGGGGCGAGAGATTCCCCCTCGCCAACAACCGCCCGAGCACCGACGGCCCTCCGGGCCTGCCAACCGTACTCGGTACGTATGTTCGCAACAGCCGCATCTTCCGCTGCCCCTCCGACTTCGACGGCTACTGGCAGGCAGAGGGTACCAGCTATGACTATGCGCTCGGGATGCTCAACATCGGCATGCCGGTACAGCGGATGGACAAGCCCTGGGGCATGAACAACTCCAGGACGCCGATACTCAGCGACTTCTCCGACAAGTGGCACGCAAGCGGCGTACACTGCCTGTACGTCGACGGCCACGTGAAGTGATCGTCCGCTCCGGTTGGAGACGCCTCCTCCCGCGGCGGCAGGCATGGCCGGAAAATATCTGTGGCTCGGAAGGAATCTCTGCAGGTGGCGACTAATAGAGGCACGTGGACAGCGGCGACACGGGTTGTGGGCCCGGCCGGGAAGGGACCCGGGAACCGGGCTTCTGCCGAAAGTGTCGCCGGGAGGGCCATACCGTCACTGCATGATGTCGACTGAGTTGACCGCTGCGACAAAAAGGGAGAGGTGAGAGTTGATGAGCAAAACGCTGCTAACGTCGATGTTGTTGCTGTGCGCCATGCTGGCGCTGGTGCTGGCCGTC
>DPJP01000207.1:4483-10932 GCA_003542955.1 Armatimonadota bacterium | reverse complement strand
GTCTTTGGGCGGGAACGCATGCGTGTCCACCTCCAGTGGATGGTTGTCGATGCCTGACGGCAGGGCGCTGAGGCGCCCTTTGGGGGGAGGTGGGTGGACACGGCACACGGTGGTGTGTACAATCGTCTCGGTCGGGATTGGGCCACCCAATCCTCCCGGCAGCACACGGCGCTGCAACGCCGTGTGCTGCGCTCTATGTGGTTATCTGCGGAGCGGTCACTTCTTCTGGAGCCCCCTCTCGGCGTTTGCGTGGTTGTGAGCACAGCGGTCGCAGGCGCAATATTAGGTTAGTCTAACTTTGCTGTCAAGAGTGTTCTGCGCCGGTGGCGCCCAGGGGCTGGCTCCCGGTCGGGCGCATGGTCGGTGAGTGATGCCTGAGTGGCGGCAGCGACGGACGGCGGGTGCATCGCTTCGGGGGACAGGGCAATCAGGTCAAAGCGCCCCGAAGCGCCTTGTCCTCGGATGCGGGTTGTGTTAGGATAGCCAACGCCCGGCCGCGGCCTGGATGCCGTGCGGGCGATGACAACATGCAACCCGGAGGTGGCACTCATGCCCAAGCCAGTCGTTGACGCCGATCTGTGCACCGGCTGCACGCTCTGCGTGGACGTTGCGCCGAACACTTTTGAGATGAACGATGACGGAGTCTCCGTGGTCATCGACCCGGAGGGCGACGACCAGGACGCCATCCAGGAGGCCATCGACACCTGCCCGGTTGAGGCAATCACCTGGGAGTAGTCGCAGGCGGAGTCTGAGGCACCGAAACGGCCCCCATTTCGGGGGCCGTTTGCTTTCCAGCGGTTGGCGGGCTGGTGGTGCTTCAGAGAGACGGCCGGCGGATGTCGCGGAACCACAGCGGATCAACGTCGGGGAAGAGCCTGTCGCGGCCCTGGATGTTGCCCAGTTCGTCCCACTCCCATTGCTCGATCGTTTCACCGGCGCAGTAGCGTCTGGCCAGGGCGGCACAGCGCCTGAAATCCGAGTAGTGGCAGTGGATGCGCGAGCCCGCGTAGTCGGGCGCGGAGCGCGTGGTCATCAGGAACTGCCAGTCTGAGGCCTGTAGCAACAGCAGCTCCCTGGCGGCCTGCTGGATGGCTGCCGCGGCGGCGGCGTCATGGCCCGCGCCATGGGCACGGACCAGCCCCTGCATCTCGCGTTCGGCCTCGTAGATGCGCTTCCAGGTCCAGTCCACCTCGGAGTTGAGCCACACCCAGTGCTTGCCGCCGGCGCCCCAGGAGCCCTCGGGCAGTGAGACGGCCTCCGTCGGCGTGTGCTGCGCCAGGTACCTGCTCGGAGTGCTGACATCGATGTCGGGGTCCTGGTGCATCCAGCGGAGGGCCTTCTCCAGCCACCAGGGACCCTCATGCCACCAGTGGCCGAACAGCTCTGCATCAAAGGGCGAGACGACGACGGGCTGGGGCTTGGACTCGTCGCGCGGGGCGTGCTGCAGCGTCGTCTTGACAATGAAGAGGAAGTTGCCGGCATGCTCCTCGACCCGCCTGGCGGCGTTGTCGGGGCTGTAGTGACGCTTCGAGGCGAGGTCGTTGCGCTCATCGCTGACGCACCAGTAGCGCAGGTCGCCGGGGATGTGCTTCTTGTGGAACTCGAGATACTCGAAGTCGCCCGGGTAGCCGTGCTCGCCGCTCCAGACCTTCAGCGATGTCTCGTCATCGCGCACCAGCGCGACGACCGGGGGGTGGTCCTCGAAGCGCGTGCCCACGAAGTAGGGCCGGCGCGGGGTCTTGAGCCAGTGCACCGTCTCGCCGATGCGGCGGATGCGCCCCCAGCGCTTGCCGAGTGTCTCAGTGTCCTCGACGCGGACGGGGAGCGGGTCTCCACCGGCGAGCATGTGGGTATCGACGATGAAGTAGTCGATGCCGTTCTCCCCGAGGAACTCCTCGATCCCCTTGCGCGGGTAGGGCGTCTGCGTGCCGGCGATGTGCGGCGGCGGGGCCCACTTGCAGGCGGGGCGGTAGGCGCACTCGGGCAGCCAGCAGCCGCGTGGACGGCGGCCCATGTGACGCTCGTAGACCGCCACGCCCTGCATCAGCTGGGCCTGGATGCTGCCGTCCTCGTGCAGTAGCGGCAGGTAGCCGTGGGTGGCCGCCGAGGTGATGATTTCGATGTTGCCGACATCCTGGTGCCAGCGGAAGGCGCCCAGCAGGTCGCAATCGTAAGTGCTGCGGAACTTCTCGAGCAGATGGTCGTAATGCCCGCGCCAGCGCTCGGCGAGGTAGGCCAGGTGGAGGTCTCCCCGGCTCCGGAACTCCGCCTCGTTGGCCTCGGCATCGTGCCGCTTGGCCTGCAGGTAGTGGATGAACCACTCCTTGAAGCGGTCGTCGGCGAGCTGCTCCATCATCACCGGAGTGATGCCGATGGCGATCTGCGCCCGGATACCCTCATAGCCGAGGTTCTCGACGGCCTGCAGCACCGTCATGTGCGAGTCGGCGACGGCATCGTAGAGCATCTGGCTGCCGTGAGGCCAGGTGCTATGCCCGAGTACGTACGGGATGTGCCCGTGCAGAACCAGACAGAAGCTGCCGAGAGGCTGAGACATGCGGTGCCGCCTTCACTGATTGGTTGCCCTCAGCCACTCATCATACAAGAGAACGCACTTGACTAACAACGCCGACGCCCACGAATGCGGCGCCGCCCACCAGGCAAACTCCGCCGCCGCCATCAACTCCGGCAGGCAGCCGGGCTGTGTGGCATGCCGTAGCGCGGTGTTGATGTAGGTGAGCGCATCGCCTACCATCTCGTCGGCCGCGGCCCTCTCGGTGTCGATCATGGCCAGCGCGAGCGTCAGCTTCACCTGCGCGGTCCAGAGCGTGTTGACGCAGCCGACGGTGCCACCGAGGTAGCCGTCGCCGACATAGCGGGCGATGGCCGGGCCGTGCGCGGTTTCTCTGCCCAGGGTCGCCTCGATGGTCGCCAGATTCTCGCGCACCATGCGCCGGTGCTCGGGGTCCTCGAGGTCGAGCACCCCGAACGGCTCGATCAGCCCCAGGGTGGCGCTATCGACTGTTGTGTCCTGGTCGCCGCCATTGTGCAGGCCCCGGTTGAAGTACGTTCCATTGAACAGCTCGATCACCGCGGCCGCGGAGCGCTCCGCCACCGCACCCCAGCGTCGCGCGGCCTCGGCATCCCCCCGCGCCTCTGCGCACCGGGCCGCCGCGGCCAGCGACACCGAGAACGCCGCGTTGGTGTAGGCGAAGACGCCCTCGAAGGTCTCCCAGAGGTCACACGCGGAGGTGTGATAGCCGCGGATGTCGACTAAGTCGGCCAGCGCGTCGGCGGCGGCATGAACGCAGTCGTAGACCTGATCGAGCCGCTCGCACGCGGCGTCGGGATCGGCCAGCGCCCACTCGGAGACGGTCAGCAGGCCGGCGGCCGACTGGTCGAGCTGGCGGAAGCCTTCGCGCATCGACCATGATGCCGCGATCGGGCCCTCGGCCCAGTGGCGCTGTCCCCACATCCCGCCGGGCAGTTGCGAGTGCACATACCATTTCACGAGCGCCTCGACGGATTCCGGGTAGCCGGCGACGGCCAGCGCACCGGCAGCCTCCGAAGCGTCGCGGGGCCAGCAGTAGCCGTAGCCGCCGCACTTGTCGTATTGCGGGTCGAACTCCGGCGCCGCCACAAAGCTGCCGGTGACACGATCCTGCAAGAGCCCCAGCATCAGCAGCGCGCGCTCGTAGGCCTGCTCGAGCTCGGGGCCCACGCAGACGGGCACGCGCCGCCTGAGGTAGTCGTGCCAGTAGGCATCGGTGCGCGAGAGCAGCGCCTGCGGGCCTATCGTGTGGAGCCGGTGCAGGGCCTCCTCGGCGCCGTGGAGGTCGGTCGCGAAGGCGATGATGATCGTCAGCGTGCGGCTCTGGCCGGGCGGGAGGCGCAGGGCGAACAGCTGGGCGAAGTCTACATCGCCGATGTCCTCCGCCTGTCCGTTCAGATAGCCGTCGGGCAGGTCGTTCTTGGCGCTGCGCTCATCCCAGTAGCCGGCCTTGCCGCAGCGGACCTGGTCGGGGACGGCGCCGCCGACGACGACGGCGATATCGCGGAAGTACTGCATGAAGCGGCCGGTGGGGTAGTCGTAGCGGACGGCCTGCTTGCCGGCGACCTCGCCCAGGCGCAGGTCAAAGTACTGCCCGAAGGCGCCGACGAACTCGGAGCGCCCGTGGTTGGCAATCGCTATCTCGCGGATGATCGCGGAGTCGGGCTCACCGTCGTCAGGGGCCGGGACGAAGTCGGTCAGTGTCACCTCGACGGCCTCGGAGCGGCACTCCAGTCGCGTGCGGAGGATGTTGGTGCCCGGCAGGTATGCCTGCGAGCTTGTGAAGTCATCCTCGTAGGCCCATACCAGGCGCCCCTGCCCCGGCTCCCCGATGTAGAGTGCCGGCAGCAGCTCGTGGACGTTCTGGGCGAAGTCGATGTGCGGGTAGAACGCGGTCATGATCTCGCCCCGGCCGCCGAGTGTCGCGAGCACTCGGCCGTTCCCGATGGCGGCGGTCGGCAGGTATACGGGCATCAGTGACCCTCCTGGTCGGTTGGTTGCGTCTGTATCCAGCACTCGAGCACCTGTGCGATACTCCAGGCCTGGGCAATGCACCCGCGTGGCAGGCGCGGCTCGTCGCCGTCGAAGATCTCGGGGATCGAGCCGTGCTCGGCGAGGTGATCGAGCAGCGGCCGCAGCCGCCCGCGGATGTACTTGTCGGCGACGGGGCTGTTGGAGTGGGCGCGGCGGTAGGCTTTCAGGTACGGGCCAATCAGCCAGGGCCACACGGTGCCCTGGTGGTAGGCGCCGTCTCGCTCCCACACATCGCCCTCATAGCGGCCTCGGTACTGCGAATCCAGTGGCGACAGCGTGCGCATGCCGTACTCGGTCAGCAGGCTCTGCTCGGCAACAGTGACGATGCTCTGTATCTGCGGCCTGTCGAGTACGTTGTAGGGCAGCGAGCAGGCGATGAGCTGGTTCGGCCGCAGCGACGAGTCCGGGCCGTCGGGTGTCAGGACATCGTGGCAATAGCCAAGCTCGGGGCTGTAGAAGCTCCGGCGGAACGATGCGAGCGCCCGCCCGGCAACCTCTCCCAGCCTCGCGACGGTAGCGTCATCTCTGAGCAGCCGCGCGAAAAAGCGCCCGATGCGCAGGGCGTTGTACCACAGCGCGTTGATCTCGACGGGCTTGCCGTGGCGCGGAGTGACCGTCCAGTCGCCGACCTTCGCGTCCATCCAGGTCAACTGCGTCCTGGGCGTGCCGGCCACCAGCAGCGCGTCGTCGGGGTCCATGCCCACATCATGGCCCGTACCGGCGATATGGGCCTCGAGGCAGTCGATCATCCGCTCGTACAACTCGTCACCCACCAACTGCCGGTCACCGGTTGCGTCGAAGTAGGCGCGGATGGCGATGAACGCCCACAGCGTGGCATCGGCGGTGTTGTAGGCGGCGCTGCCGTCGTCGCCAAAGACGTTGGGGATGAGCCCGTCGCGGACGTGGGCGAACCACGTGCGGAGCACCTCGGCGCAGATGTCCGTCCGTCCGTTCGCCACCGTCAGCCCCGGCAGCGCGATCATCGTGTCGCGCCCCCAGTCATTGAACCACGGGTAACCGGCGATGACGCTCTTTCCGTCGCCGCGGTTGATGATGAACTGGTCGGCGGCCAGGAAGAGCCGTCGCGCGTCGGGGTCATCGCCGGCGCCCTCGAGCAGGCGCTCCTGCCGGCGCAGGTACTCATCGGCGGTGGTCGCGAAATCGAGCGGCTCCACCGGCCCAGATGCGGCGGTGATGACAATCTCATCGCCGGGGGCCATCCGCCGCCGCAGCCGGAAGGGGCAGTAGAGGTCCTCGGCGTGCCCGAGGCCGCGCTCCGCCTCCCTGGGGTAGCTGAAGTTGTAGTACCAGCAGCCGCCGTCGCCCGCCGCGGGCACCACCTCGGCACTCCCGTAGAGCAGCCAGAGCGTCGAGGGCTCGTCGAACATCCGCACCGAGGCCCGCCCGGCCATGGTCTCGACCGCCGGGGCGGTGACATGGCCCGCGGTGGTCGTGTGGTGGAAGTCGCGGCCCGACACCAGCGGGGCCAGCTCGAGCTGAACGGGCCCGTCGGCATCGAGCACCCGGTAGCGGATGAGCGTCAGGTTGCGCCCGTGCGGCATCAGCACTTCCTTGCTCAGGCGCATGACGCCGACCTGGAAGACCCACGTCGGCCACGGGTCGGTCGCGAACTCGGTAAGGTAGGCATGGCCGCGCGGGTGGACGACATCCTGGTAGAGGTTGGTGCCCAACTCGTGGATGACGCCGTCGCGGGCGATGCTCTCATCGAGCTTGCTCAACAGGTTGCGCCTGCCGACGGGGGGGAGATCAGTTCCGGCGTGGGGGTCGGCAATCAGCAAGCCGTGGTAGCGGCGCGTGTTGCAGCCGGTGACGGTCGAGGAGGCAAAGCCGCCAAGCCCGTTGGTCA
>DPJP01000207.1:581-4454 GCA_003542955.1 Armatimonadota bacterium | reverse complement strand
CGCCTCCAGCGAGGCGAACGGCGCGTGTGCACGGGCCTTCCTGATGCCCTGTGGTTCTGCTGACATAGGCCTTCCCGCCCTACGCATCCCCCTCCAGTCGCTCGCGGGCCAGGAGGATGCCGGTGATGGTCTTGGCGTCGCATATCTGTCCATCCAGGCACAGCCGCACGGCCTCCGGCAGCGGCACGGTCATCGCCTGGATGTTCTCGTCGGCGTCCTGAACCCAGTCGGCGACCGCCTGCGGGAGCGGGCTCTCACCTTGACCCTGCAATTCGCTTGCCAGGAATATGTGTATGACCTCGTCGCTGTAGCCGGGGGAGACGTAGATGTCGATCAGTTTCTCGATCCTGTTTGGATAGACGCCCGTCTCTTCGACGAGTTCGCGCCGCGCGCACAGTTCGGCGCTCTCGCCGGGCTCCAGCGTGCCGGCGGGCAGTTCGATGCTCACGCGGCCCGCGGGGTGTCGCCACTGGCGCACCAGCAGCACGCACCCATCCGCGGTCAGCGCCACAAGCGCAACGGCGCCCGGGTGTTCGACCACCTCGCGCCGCGCCTCGCGGCCGTCGGGCAGCCGCACGGTGTCCACGCGGAGGTTGATGAGGCGCCCGGCGAAGTGGCGGGCGGTGTCGATGAGCGTCTCCTGGAAGCGGCTGTCATCCGGCATGGGCTGTGTCTCCTTTGGGCGTATGCGGGGAAGGAGGCCTTCGCCGGCGCGGCGGGGGAGACCTGCCGGCGCCCCGACCCCGGCCGTTGCTCTCAGACCCCGCCCCCGCCGCAACGCAACCCGGCGAAGGACATCCAGGCCCGGGCAGCGAACTCCCCCGGCGTCGAGGCCGCAACCGATGCACATTTCGGCGCGGGCGCGGGCAATCACCGCCCCGCGGAGGAAGTGAGTGCAGATGAGCAGCAGCGCCGGCGGCGACCCCATCCGCTTCATGGACTGCCACTGTCACGTGGGCAGCTTCGAGGGGATGGAGGAGCCGCACTTCACCGAAGTCGAGGACCTGCTGGCGGAAATGAAGCATCTGGGCATCAGCGATGCCCTCGTGACCCACCGCTGGGCCTCCCGCTGGTCGCCCCGACTGGGCAACGAGAAACTCGAAGAGATCATCGCGCCCTACGCGAACCTCTACCCCTGCTACGTGGCGCTCCCGCCGACAACCGGGGAGATTGCGCCGCCGGCGGAGTTCGCCCGGGCCGTGAGGGCCAACCACGGCGCCGTCCGCGTCTGCCCGAGCGACCATCAGTGGCGGCTGACAGACTGGTGCGCCGGGGAGCTGCTGGATGCTCTCGAGGCGGAGAGCATCCCGGTGCTCGTGGCGATGCAGCAGACGAGTTGGGACGATATAGCCGGCACGCTCGAACGCCACGCGGGGCTCTCGATCATCGTGCTGGACACCTCCTACCGCATCAACCGCAGCATCTACCCGCTCTTTGCCCGCTATCCCACGCTGCGCCTCGAGATTCACTCCTACCAGATCCCGTGGGGGATCGAGGATGTGACCGAGCGCTTCGGGCCCGAGCGGCTCGTGTTCGGGACGGGCCTGCCGGAGAGCGACGGCGGGGGACCGATCTCGCAGGTCATGTACTCTCGACTGCCGGGAGAGCAGAAGGCCCTGATCGCGGGCGGCAATCTGCGCCGCATGCTGGGCATCGAGGAGGAACCCACGAGATGAGTGAGACCACGCTGCTCCAGAGGCTGCACGCAGGCATCCGGCTCGACGACGAACTGGTCATCGACGATCACGGCCACATGGGCCCGTGGTATAACTTCCACATCCCCGGCGACGGCACACCCGAGTCGATGATCGAGAACATGGACCTGATCGGGATCAACACGTGCATCGTCGCCCCGCACATCGCCATCGGCCCGGATACGGGCGAGGGGAACCGGCAGGCCGTCGAGGCGCACCTGAAGTACCCCGACCGCCTGCTTCCCTATATCACCATCAACCCGCGCCGACCACTCGCGGAGACCGAGGCCGAGATCGCCCACTACCACGAGCTGCTGGGCGGGATCAAGGGCTTCAAGTTCCACTCATCCTGCCACCTCGCGACCTGCGACCACGTGGGTTACGGGCCGGCGTACGACTACGCGGGAGAGCATCAGATCCCGATTCTGTCGCACGTGTGGGACGGCCCGGCGCGCGACGGGAAGTCGTTCTTGACCCGCCAGGCGGCGGCGAACCCCAATGTGGCCTTCCTGCATGCGCACTCGGGCAACAGCTGGGAGACGATCCGCAAGCTCACCGCGGAGGCCAAGCTCAACCCAAACGTCTACCTGGACCTCGCCGGCTCGGGACTGCCCTACGGCGGGCTCGAGTACATGGTGGCGCAGATCGGCGCCAACCGCATCCTGCTCGGCACTGACCTGCCGTTCATCGACTGCCGGCCGCAGTTCGGGCGGCTGCTGGCCGCACGCATCAGCGACGAGGACAAGCGCATGATCATGGGGCTGAACGCCAAGCGGCTGTTCAAGCTGTAGGGGGGCATGGCGGGAGCGGCTCGGCCGGGCTTCCAGCGCGACAGCAGATCGTCGGGTAGGTCGGGCTTCCAGCTCGACAGAATGCCCGGGAACAGCGTGTCGGCCAGGGATGGCCGACCTACCCGCAGTGTACGGGGCCTACGCAGACCCACAAACCGAGGAGGCGCAAGATGAAGTCACTCCGTTTCGCAGGCAACAGCCGTATCGAGGTCATTGAGGCCCGCATGCCGGAGCCCAAAGAGGGCCAGATGCTGATCCGCGTGCGCGTGTCGGCCATCTGCGGCTCCGAGATGGGTGGATTCCGCTCCGAGAAGGGCATGGAGGGCAACGGCGGGCATGAGTACGCCGGCGAGGTCGTCGACCCTAACGGCTGCGGGGGATTCTCCGACGGCGACAGGGTAGGCGTGCATATCATCATCGGCTGCGGGGAGTGCAAGCACTGCCTGGCCGACCACGCCGTATTCTGTGAGAAGAAATGGTTCTGCGGCGGCGCGCACTCAGAGTACCACGCCGTGCCCGCCCATCAATGCGTCAAGCTGCCCGACGACATCGACTGGCCCACAGGCGTGCTCATCGCCGGCGACGCGATGGGTGTGGCCTACCACCTGGCCGACCGCATCGGCATCCGGGGTCATGACGCCGTGGCCGTGTTCGGCTGCGGGCCGATCGGGCTGGGCAACATCCTGCTGCTGGATTTCTACGGGGCGCGGCCCATTGGCATTGACGTCGCCCCGGCCAGGCTCAAACTCGCCGAAAACCTCGGCGCCGTCGCCACCATCAACCCGAAGCAGGATGATCCCATTGCACGGCTGCGGGAGCTGACCGCCGGCGAGGGTCCCGATGTCTGCTATGAGTGCGCCGGGCGGCCCGAGACCGTCGCCATGGCCTTCGAGGCCTGCAAATGCGCGGGGAAGATCGGCATCGTCGGCGAGCAGCCGGAGGCGAGTTTCAATCCCTCGCGCGACCTCATTCACAAGGAACTGACGGTCTACGGCGCCTGGTACTGGCGGCTGAGCGAGTTCTTCGAGATGGCGCGGCTGGTGCGCGAGGGCCTCGACGTGAAGCGGCTCATCTCGCACGAACTGCCGCTGGAGCAGGCGCAGACCGGCTACGACCTGATGGCCTCGGGCGAGAGCGGCAAGGTCATCCTGCGGCAGTGGTGAGGACGGCAGGGGCGAGGGCCGAGGGGTTAGGGGCGAGGGAACGGCAGCATCCCGCAGCGGATGGACCTCGCCGATGTGGGTAGGTTCGCCATCCCGGCCGACAGCATAGTACCACCTCTGTCGACCATCGGGCTGGATGCGAGCCGCCCGAGCGCAACCTACCAGGGGGGGCGGACGAACGAACGAACGGTACGGCAGGGGCGAGGGGCGAGGGGCGAGGGAACG
>DPJP01000207.1:308-574 GCA_003542955.1 Armatimonadota bacterium | reverse complement strand
GCCCCCCGGGGGGGGGGGCGGACGAACGAACGGATGACTCCCTGATACAGGTCGTCACTCCTGGTGCCGACAGCGGCCGTGGACGTACGCCGTCCAACTATCCCCTGAATCTACAATAACTAGTATATCTAGATATATAATATATATATATACTAGATATCTTGTTCCTTGTGGAGGCGAGACGGCCTCCACATTCGCGACAGATCCAGGCCCGATCCAGTCCTCCATCCTCCCGAGGGAATCCGTTCGTTCGTGCGTTACCCCCC
>DPJP01000207.1:0-235 GCA_003542955.1 Armatimonadota bacterium | reverse complement strand
GTTCGTTCGTGCGTTACCCCCCCACCCCCCCGTGGACAAGCTCGCGGGGCCGACCTAGATCCAGCTGGCCCACAAGCACCACTGTGGAGCGCCAACACGCACGGGGTGTGCGGAGTATGCGAGAAGAAGCATACCGGTGAGGTGTGGAGCGGGAACTGCAGGGGAGTGGGAGCTGCGAGAACGCGTATCAGTGCGGGGTGAGAGGGGCGTCAGACGGCGGGCCGACCTCGTGACG
>DPJP01000280.1 GCA_003542955.1 Armatimonadota bacterium | reverse complement strand
GCCTATGCGCACCGGCTGCACAACGTCTCGGCTGCCGAGATCGGTCCCGCAGAACAGCGCATCAAGGTCGATGAGCGGCTCCGTGAATGCACCGGCCACACCTACATCGTCGAGTTCCAGACGGGGCCTGAGCGGTTCCGCATCCGGGATTGGGACACCCAGGAGATCATCGCCGACGCCGTCACCTACGGCCCTGCGGGCGCCACGATCGACCAGATCGTTCCGTTCACATTCACCCTCACGGGCCAGACGCATCAGGGCGACCGCTTCATGATCCGCACGATCGCTCCGCAGCACGTCGAGCATATCGCCCACGAGGGCATGATCGCCTACCCGGTGGCGCGCTTCATCGAGGCCGTCAAGACCACTCCCGGACTGCAGGCACGCTACGGGGCGAAGGCCGATGCCTTCCTCGCTTTCATCACCCGCAATCTGTTCGAGAAGAACGAGCGCCACTGGGTGAGCATCGAGCCGCTGGGCGGGGCCTACCGCGCGGGGCCATGGCCGACCGAGCGCGCCCCGAATGTGATGCTCCCGCACAATCAGTCCCTGAGTCTCGGTCGCGCGTGGCTTGTGCTCGGCTCGCTCGAGGGCGTGAATCCGGCAATCGGTGAGCGTGCCCGTCAGATGGCCGGCCTCTTCCACAGCCTGCTCATGGTTGACGATGCAACCGATGCCTGCACATGGCACTACATGGATTGGCTCGAGTATGGGGATGGGCTGCAGACGGCCGCGGAGGACACCATGCACGGCCACATAGATGTCGGCTTCGCGGTGGAAGCAGCGCGGCGCGGCATCGTCTTCACCAGCCAGGACATGCAGCGCCTGGCCAACACGTGGCTCAGGCTGATGTGGAACCAGGACGCCGACCGACCACGCATCGCCGGTCGCGTCGACGGCAGCGAACCGGGGAAGCATCCGGCCCTGCTGACGAGCTGGACGGAGCTTGCGGAGTGGGACCCGCAGGTTCACACCCTTGCCGTCGCCGCGTGGTCCGAGTTGGACGCCGCCGAACAGGCGCGCTGGGCGCCGACAATGCTCCTGTGTGAGAAGCGGGCACTGCACCCGGCGAATGTAACAAATCCCTGAGCAAAACTTGATGCTCCGTTCTTCTCCGCGTGCCGTTCTTCGTGCTATACTGTCGCAACGCGCGCACCAGGTGGGATAGGGAGTCCGGCCGACAGGTGGTCTGGGCCAACCGTCAGGCTGGAAGCCTGACCTACCCGGCTATAGCTGAAGCCTGACCTGCCCGACTATGGGTACTGAGGCCATCTGGCGGCTCTCCGGTTCCTTCGGCCGACAAGGACAGGGCACGCCAGACGCGCGGCGTTATGTGCCTGTCACCCACACGGCGGCGTGTCGCTCTATCCGCCGGCCCGGCTCACAGCACGAATCGAACTCAGGGGGTCGCTTCGCACCATGCGCCAAACGGATGAAGTGCAGGCGAAGGTCCGTTCTATTGGACTCGCAGTCGTCTTTGCCCTGGCCGTCGCCTTCCTGTATCTCGTGTACCACGCCACGCAGTTTCAGGACCTCACCGACGTCAACGCCCTCGACTACGCCCAGGTTGCCCGCAACTTCGCGCGGGGAGAGGGTTTCACGACCAAGTTCATCCGTCCCCTGACGCTGGGTGAACTCGCCAAGCCCTCGATAGACAGGTCGCCTGAGGTTGCGATGGCGCCGTTGCATCCGGGCCTGATGGGCGTCTTCTTCAAGGTCTTCGGCGCCACCGGGCGCGCCGCGGCGTGGTGCTGCGGGCTCTGGTTCATGCTCACGTGCGCGGTGACCTACTTCCTCGGCTTCAAGGTGTTCAACAGGGCGGTTGCCGTGATGGCGACGATCATCGTGGCCACGGACGCGGCTCTGCTGCGGTATGCCATCTCCGGGCTTGAGACGTCGCTTCTGACGCTGCTGGTTACGCTGCTGTTCGTGGTGCTCTACTTCCACTGGGAATCAGACCGCGCGCGTCTTGGGCTCAGCGCGGCCGCGGGGCTCCTGGTCGGTCTCATCTACCTGACGGACTACCCCTGGGTCGCGCTGTTCATCCCCGTGCTCATCGTCGTCTGGGCGAACGCCCGGGGGAAGGGCGCGGCGGTCAACGCAATCGCGTTTGTGGCCGTCTGCGTGGTCGTCACGGCTCCATGGGCGATCCGCAACTACACTCTCACCGGCCGGCTGTTGCCCTATCGCTGCACCGAGGCGGCAATGGGCACGCTGAGCTACCCGGCGAACACGCTCTACCGCTCCTTTGCGCCGCCGGAATTCAGCGGCGTCATCAAATACACGGCAAGCGCTCCTCGGGAGATGTACGTGAAACTGAGGGGCAACCTGATGCAGATGCTGCCGATGGTCGCCGGCGTCGGTGGTCTCTTCGTCGGCGCGTTCTTCTGGGTGGCGATCCTCGTCCCGTTCGGGGGAGACGGTTTCAGCCGCGCCCGCTATGTGCTCTATGGTACACTACTCCTGTTGATCGTGACGCTCAGTGTGCTTGGTGTGGCCGGCCGCGCTCTGGCGCCCCTCGGGCCTGTCGCTGTTGTCACCGCCATGGCGCTCTTCACGAGCCTGCTCGACCGGCGCGTGGCGCGCATCGAGGGCCGGGCGCAGGGACGGTGGCGCAACTTCGGCATCGCGCTGCTGCTCATTGTGCATCTTGCGCCGCTCACGCTGACGATGGTGCCCGGCGTCGGAAGCGACTTCAACCAGGGAACCCAACTGCAGCGCGCCGCCGATGAGCTGAACACACTGCTGCCCGAGGGTGGGCCGATCATCACCGATATGCCGTGGGCCGTCGCCTGGTACGCCGACCGCCCCGCAATCTGGCTGCCCTACCGCACGCTCGACGTGCGGCGCATGGAGGAGAAGGTCGGCCGCGTGAACTACATGCTGCTGACGCCGTATGTCTTCCAGATCAGGGATGCGGAGAAGGCTACCGGCTGGGCGCGCGCCTGGCAGCAGGGCCTCGGCTCTGACGCGCAGTACGACACGTGGGTACTCGACAAGCGCCTGGCCAACGGCGCCTGGGTTCTGTTCAAGCATACGCTGTAGCCGCTCGGCGCGCCGTGCGCAATTGAACTCCCGCATGGGCCGGCCGTTGCGCCCATCGGCTTCCGGGGCCACACATGGAAGAGCAGCCGTCTGAGAACTCACCCCCGCCCGCGGGGTCCAAGCCCTGCTATCGCTGCGGAACCGAGCTTCCCGCGGACGCGGAGTTGTGCTCGCGCTGTGGGCGCACACAGTTCCGCACGTGCTATTGCGGCAAGGAGATCCCAGTGGACGCCCCAACGTGCCCCCATTGCGGCGCCGACTGGTCGGGCAGCCGACGGGTGCACAAGTCGCGGAGACGCCGGTCCGGCAAGGTTCGCCCGCAGGAGGTGGTGAAGAGCGCGGCTATCGGCGCCGGGGCCGCGATCGGCATTGCCGGCCTTCTTACCATTCTGCTGCGTTACTTCGCCACCATCGCGACCGGCGGGGCCAAGCTCCCGCCCGACGTCTTCGCGCAACTCGGACTGGCCCGGCAGGGCCTCGGCATCGTCGCCGCCGGATGGAGTGAGTGGTTCGTCGCCTACCGCCTGAGCTTTCTGTTCATCGGCGCCGTGCTCGTCATCGGCGGCGTCATCGGCGTGTCCACGTACCTGGCCAACAAGGGCCTCATCAAGCTCGGCAGTGCTTCCCGGAGCAGCGGCCACCGCCATAGCGGCCGCCGACGCCGCTCGACCTCGAAATGACAGATAACCGCGGACCAGACCAACAGCGACCACAGCCCGGCGATGCCGCCGAGCTTCCCCCGGACCCGCAGGCGCCGGCCTCTGAAGCCACTGGGGCCGACCATTCGGAGTTGCTTGACGACGTCCTCGACATCGCAGAGGCAGGCGCAGCCGCGCCTGAACAGACGGCGCCGACGCGGCCTGCTCAGAAGCACAGGGCCGCGGTCGAGCCCGAGCCCGAGCAGACGCCCGAGACTCCTCCCATCCCACAGGTGGACGTCGTCGACCTGCTGCCCGCCGTGGTCATCGCCGGTCTGCTCGTCTACCTGTTCCGCGCCAACCTCAGTTGGCTTTTCCAGACCTGGCGCCTTGATGAGTACTACACGCATGGCTTCCTGATCCCCCTGATCAGCGCCTACATCATCTACCGCCAGGCCGGCTCTCTGGCTGCACTGCCCAAGACCGGGCACGTCTGGTCAATCGTGGTGCTGGCGCCGACCATCTGCCTGCACTTTGCGGCCACCTACCTGGACGTCAATTTCGCCGTCAGTTTCGCGCTCATCGGCTGGTTGGTCGGGCTCACGTGGCTGCTGTGGGGCTGGCCCGTGCTGACCCGCCTGCTATTCCCGCTGGCCTTCCTCGGCTTCATGGTGCCCCTGGGCAAGCTGCTCATTGACCAGGTCTCACAGCCCATGCAGGTACTGGGGGCGAGAATGGCCGGAATCTCGGCCCAGATGCTCGGCATGCGGCTGGAGATCGACGGCGTCTCGCTCGAGACACCCGACTACACCTTCGAGGTGGCGGAGGCCTGCTCGGGGCTGAAGTCGGCTATCGCGATGCTTGCGCTGGGGGCGCTGTTGGCCTACCTGGTGAAGGCGCCGACCTGGAAGCGCCTGCTCATCTTCGCATCATCACTGCCGGTGGCGATTCTCGCCAACGCGGTCCGCATCTGGCTGACGGTGATGCTGGGGACCGCGCTGGGCCACGAGGCCGCCGAGGGTTTCTTCCACACCGCTTCAGGGATGCTCGTGTTCGTGCTGGCATTCCTCGGGCTGATCGGGGTCACGGTACTGCTCAGATGCAGACGATTACGCGACGACATATAGCAGCGGCCGCACTCCTCATCGGCGCCATCTTCGCCACCGAGACGCTGGTGCGCGTGCGCGATACCGACGGCGGCTACATGCCCGACTTCAGCCGCCTGCCCGAGCGCATCGGCACGCGCGTGGCACAGGAGCAGGAGATCACCGATCTGACCATGGCCCTCCTGCAGCCCGACGCCATTCGCGACCTGCTGTATGTTGACGAGAACGCCCCCGTCGAGTGGGTGGATATCACCTTCATCTACGGGAAGGACTGGCGGCCGATCCACTCCCCGCTCCACTGCTACACCGCCGACGGCTGGTCGATCGGCAAGCAGGAGGCGGTGGTCGTGGCCCCGGCCGGCGCGCTGCCGCACGAGGGCGACCTGATCGCCAAGCAGTTGGAGGTCCGCAAGGGCAAATCCAGAATACTGGTCCTGTACGCTCTGGCCTATCAGGGGGGCACGACGGCGAGTTGGCCTGATTTCGCCTTCAAGGTCGCGACCGGGCATGGGCATCCGGGTGGGATGATCCTGCTGCTGAGCGCCCCGATACCCGGAAGCGACAAGCAGGCCGCCGTCGACGCAGTCCGGGAAGTCCTGAGTACGGCCTACCCGACAGCCGTCGAGTTCTGGTACGAGTAGGCGGCGCTTCAGCAGTCAGCATCCGCCTGCGAGCCCAAGGTCAGGGATGGTGCAGCCGGCATGAGCAGCCTGCTCGAACGCATCACGGGCGTGACGGCGGATCGCGCTCCCGGCCGTGGCAGCGGTTCACGCGAGGCCGGGCCGGGTCCTCGGCTGCGAACCGCGGCGCTCTTCGGCGTCCTCATCGGCGCCGTCGTGATGCTGCTCCATCACACCAGCCCCACCGGCGTCAACCTGCTCTGGCGTCTCGAATTGCTCTCCTACGACTGGCGTCTCTCCCTGCGCGAGCCCGTAACCCCTGACGACATCGTCATTGTCGCGATCGACCACGAGTCCATCACCAACTACGGAACGTGGCCGTGNNCGCAGGCGCGCGCGTGATCGGCGTCGATATCGTCTTCAGCGACGTCTCGAGCGGGATTGACCTGACCTCCGATGACTGGCTCTCGGAGAAGCCGCTCTCCGGCGATGATGAGGCACTCAGGGCTGCGATCGCGCGGGCGGGGACCGTCGTGCTTGCCGCCGAGCTCAATGAGAGTGAACAGGCGCGCGGAGACATCGAGACCACCGTCACCTCGGCGAGCTTCCCGCACGAGGACTTCAAGGACGCCGCCGCCTCCGTCGGCATCGTCAACTTCGACAAAGACGTCGATAGCGCCATCCGCCGTATGGTCATGAGCAGGGAATACCAGGATGAGAGCTGGCCGTCGCTGGCGGCGGCCGTCTACCAGACTGCCACCGGCAGCATCGACCTGCCCCATGACCGCAGAGCGTCGCGGCCCCACCCCTATCTGCCGGGGGGCACGGAGTTGATCGACTACACCGGGCCCGCCGGAACCGTGACCACGATACCGTACTACCAGGCGGTCAACCCCGAGTTGGTGAGCGAGGAGGCCTTCAGGGGCAAGATCGTGCTCATCGGCGGCACGGCTCCGCTGCTCCAGGACATCCACCTGAGCCCCGTGCGCGGTCGCCAGTCGGCAGAGATGCCCGGAGTCGAGGTTCAGGCCAACAGCATCCTGACACTGCTTTCACAGCGCTTCCTCTGGCCTGTGCCGGTATGGCTGACCTGGCTGTTGACCCTCGCAGTTGCCGCCGGAGCCGCCCTCGGCACCGCCTCGATCCGCCCTATCGTCGTCGTACCGACGCTGATCATCCCGCTGCTGCTTCTGCTGGTCCTGGTGCCCACGTGGCTGCTCGTCAACGTGGGAGTATGGGTGCCGATTGTCGCGCCGTTGCTGGCGATGCTGCTCTCGTACTCGTCCGTTGCGGTGTACATGTACCTCGTTGAGGCGCGTGCCAGGCAGGCCATCCGCGCGGCCTGGCAGCGTCGTGTGGCTCCCGAGGTGCTCGACGTCATCCTCCGCGACCCCAGGCTGGCCTACGTCAGCGGCCGACGCACCGTCGCCACCGCGCTTTTCTCCGACATCCGCGGGTTCACGACCATGTGTGATGAGATAGAACCTGAAGGAGTCGTGGAGATGCTCAACGAATACTTGTCGGAGATGACGAAGGTCATCCGCCGGCAGCGGGGGACGATCCACAAGTTCATTGGTGACGGCATCATGGCCGTCTTTGGCGATCCGATCCCCAACGAAGACCATGCCGATCAGGCGCTGGTGGCGGCTCTGGAGATGCACAAGCGCCTCTACGAGATGCGAGTGACCAGTGGGAATCCGTGCATACGGCAGTTGCAGATCGGGGTCGGCATCCACACCGGTGATCTTGTGGCCGGCGACCTCGGCTCCGATCAGTTCATGGAGTACACGGTTATCGGCCGCACTGTGAGCCTCGCCTCCCGGCTCGAGTCGATGAATAAGGAGTTCAGCACCGGCATTATCATCAGCGGCGATACCCGCGCGCACCTGAAGCATGAATACGAGATGACGCCCCTTGGGCCCACGGAGATACGGGGCGTTGCCGATGCGGTTGAACTCTATGCCGTCAAGCTCCCGGACCGTCAGCCCGGCCACGTGGCACCACTTGTCGTCGAGGGGCGAACGTGACAATGATACCACTCATCAGATGCCTGCGAGCCGGTGCCCTGATCTCGACTTGCATCGTCGTCTCGGCCGCTGCCGCGCAGGCGCCCACAGCCAGGATCACGGCTCTGGTCCTTTCCGTGCAGCATCGCGTCGGCGCAACCGGCGAATGGACGGCCAGCAAGGTCGGCACGCTGCTGCCGGCGGGCAGTCGAGTCCGCACGGATGGACGCTCGAAGGCCGAGATCAAGTTCCCCGACGGCAGCATCGTCCGCATGGGGCCGCGTTCGGACCTCGTCATCCAGGCCGTCACCGACAAGCAGATGCAACTCAAGTACGGCACATTGTGGGGCAAGTTCATCTCCGGCGAGGGCGCCCGCATACAGGGTGGCAGCGCGGTAGCAGCCATCAAGGGCACCACCCTTGACTACTCCACTACGCCGAATCAGGACGGCACCTACACCGACGAGTGCACTGTCTACCAGAGCGACTTGGGCGTCGAGTTCGTCACCGCCGCGGGCGTCACGCCCCTGCGCGCGGGCACCGGCGCGAGGTGGCGCGGCCAGCCGTTCACGCTCCCCGGCGGGTGGCAGCCGGGGCAGCAGCACGGTCGCCGGCCCGGCGAGCCGGGCGGACCGCCGCCGCCTGCTCCCGCGCCGC
>DPJP01000185.1 GCA_003542955.1 Armatimonadota bacterium | reverse complement strand
GCGCCGGAAGCAGGGAGAGGGGGCAGGGGGGGTGAGGCAGGGGCTGTCCTTCCCCCGCAGGTCTCCCTCCCCCCGCGACGAAGGAACCCCGGCATGTCGCAGTCATTCACCGGGAGGTCATCCTCATGCACATCAAGATACCCCAGGTCGCCGTCCCCGACTTCTGGCTGGGCAACCTCGGTAAGGTCGAGAGCTACCTCCGCCGTCGGCTGGTCAAAGGGCAACGCAGCAGCTTCGGCGCCTCGACCTTCGGCTATGACCTGCACGTGGTCGAGTACCCCAACGAGGGCGCCGTGAAGCTCATGGTCATCGGCGGCACACACGGACACGAGCCCACCGGCGTTGCCAGTGTGATGAACCTCATCCACCTGCTTGAGACCGGTGTGGACCTCGACGGCCGGCCGCATGACCGTCTGCTCGAGCTGGCCCAGTCGCTGCACCTCTACCTTGTCCCCTGCCTGAACCCCGACGGCCGCTCCGTCTGCCCCGACAGCTTCTACTGCGGTGGCATCGACACATGTGTGGCCTTCGCCTCCGGCATCCAGCTCGACGGCGACCTGGTGCCGTATGATGCCGATTCCGAGCAGCCCTGCTACTACTTCGACCCGGCGGAGGCAATCTTTGTCGGCGGGCAGTTCAACGGCGCGGGGTGGGCGATGAACAGGCGGCTCTCCGATGACCACTCGGAGGCCGTCGAGGTAGAGGCGCTGCTGGAGCTGTGCCGGGGTCTGGGCCTGCACGCGATTCTGGACCTGCATGCATGCGGCTACAACTTCGCCTTCCAGGCGCGCTCGCACGAGCCGCCCTACTGGCCGATCATGCGGGAGTGGCAATCGCGGGCGGAGGCGCTCTTCGGCGCCAAGGGCCGTCAGCTTGGCAAGCTCAATGGCGATGGCGATCCGCCCACCCCGCCGGACTTCTTCTTCAACTCCGCGCTCTTGCACAAGCATGCGGAGCTGATGTGGGTGACCTACGAGGGCAGGCAGGGCTACATCGGCCGCTCATCCTTCATGCCGCTGCCGACGGAGTGGGAGATCATCGACGACTACCTCACCGCGATCCAGGTTTACCTCGAACTCGGCTTCGAGGAGCACTACGCCCGCGCCAATGCCGAGGTTTTCGGCTGACGCCGGTGCGGCAAACGACAGCCAGCCGCGGATAGCGCGAAGCCACGCGAATGACTGCAACGACATCGCGACGCCCATGGGGCGTTTCAACGTTCGCCGTCCATTCGCGTCATTCGCGTTTCAGTACGGCCGTTTCCCTCCCACCGTCTGCAGGCCCTCGCTTCTTCCAGTGCGAATAGTGGATCAGCACCCCACGCCGATCACCGCCACATCGAGTGGAGGAGCCACCATGCTCTGGATACTCGCCGCGCTGCTTGCGTTGACATCGCTCTGCCAGTCGCAGGAGGTCGTCGGCAGCCGGCCCTATGAGATGGATTGGGCCGGTCGCACCGAGGATGACAACCCGCCGCTGATCGACTTTGAGGACCTCACCGGCTGGACGGTTGAGACCGAGAACTCCGTCGCATCCTTCGAGCGCTCCCGCGAGCAGCAGATCTGGGGCGAGCACGTCGGCAAGCTCACCTATCGCGGGGAGGGCAACGCCCCGCGCGTGAGCCTGGTCCCGCCGCAGCCGATCCGCATAGTCGGCCCATTCGACGCCGTCACGCTGTGGGTCTGGGGCAACAACTGGTTCGGGCGCGACGCCGACACCCCATCCGTGAGCGTCTCCGCGGTGTTCTCGGATGCGGCGGGCGCCGAGTTCACCATCAGCTTCATCGCCGTCCGCTGGAAGGAGTGGTTCCTCTGCCACAGGCGCCTGAGCCCGGAGCAGATCGAGCGCGTGGCCAACGGCGCCTCCTTCAGACGCTTCGAGATCACCAACGGCCGCAACAAGGCCGACCGGACCATCTATCTCGACAACCTCGCGGTCTTCACCGAGAGGTTCGCGCCGCTTGAGTTCGCGCCCCGCAGGCAGCGCGGCATTGCCATGTTGCCGGGGCAGGATGTCGGCGCCAACACCGGACCCGGCCGGTTGCCGTTCCCCACCCGACCCGAGACTATCCTCCCCGCCAATCTGACCGAGAAGTTCACCACCACCATCACCGGCGACGGTGAGGCGTTCGTCTTCACCTACACCGGCGCCGACGGCAGGCTCACCTACCGCCTCGAGCCGAAGACCGGGACCTGGAGCGACCTCTCGGCAGAGTGGGAGGGCCGCGGGCAACTCATCCGCCCGTGCATGGATGGCGGCGTGCGGTTTGCTGTCGACGGAAAGGCCGTCATGCCGGAGGGGTTCGAGCACGTCGGCACCGAGCAGCAGGGTGACGCCGTGGTTTCGCGCTGGCGCGCGGGCGCTGGCGGGGTCTCCTGCGACGTCACCTACACCTATCGGCTCTGGAGCAAGTCGCTCGTCATTGATACAGTCGCTACCGGCGGCAACGTCGCCGAGGTCCGCTACGGCTCCGCGAAGGGGCTGGAGAACCCCCGCCTGGTCACCAATCCATACTATACATACGGCGGCAGCAGGCCCGCCGTCGCCGTCTCCGGCCCGCCCGAGGCCCCGCTCTTCCTCACCGGCAACACCGACTGGTACCTCTCGAACGCCTCCGAGCCGTGGGCGGAGAATGTGGCGAAGCCCGCGGAGGTCCGCTTCAACGGCGGCACACGGTATACGCAGCTGACGCACGGGAAGCGCAATGACTGCTACGAGCGCTTCTTCATCACGCTCTCCCCGCGCTATGAGGAAGTGCTGCCCACCATCGCCAACCCGGTCTCGCCCTGGAAGCACATCACCGGCACGAAGCTCTGGCGCGCTCACGGGGCGGGGAATCGAGACACTGACCGCGCCTACTGGAAGCGCTGTCACCGCTACGGCATGCGCGAGGTCGTCGTCACCGACCACGAGACCATGTGGCGCGATGGGGGAGAGAGCTTCACCTTCCGCACCAGGGCCGCGCCGGGCAAGGGTGGCGACGAGGGGGCCGCGGCCTACTCCCGCTACATGCAGGACGAGTTGGGCTTCACATACGGCCCATACAACAACTTCACCGACTTCGCTCCGGTCAACGAGTACTGGACTCCTGACCTGATCAACCGCACTCCGGACAACCAGCTCCAGCATGCCTGGACGCGCTGCTACGCGCCCAAGCCTGCCCGCGCGGTGGAGTTCTGCGAGTTGCTCTCGCCCATCAATGAAAGCAAGTACGGCTTCAGCACCGCCTACTGCGATGTGCACACAGCCGTCACTCCCTGGAGCCGCGTCGACTATGACCCCCGCGCGCCGGGCGCCGGCACCTTTGCTGCCGTCTACTACTCGTATGGGGAGATCATGCTGCTCCAGAAGGACGCCTGGGACGGACCGGTCTACTCGGAGGGCAACAACCACTTCTCATACTGCGGCCTCACCGACGGCAACTACGCACAGGATCAGCGTTACGGGCCCGCCACCAATCCCTGGCTGGTCGATTTCGACCTTCTCAAGATGCATGACCTCTGCTGCAACTTCGGCATGGGCAATGTCGAGATGTTCTTCGGACGGGATGCTGGCCTCGGCGAGAGCAAGCGGGAGATAGACGCCTCGATCGACCGCTTCTTCGCCGCCGCCGTCGCCTTCGGCCACCCGGGCTTTCTCACCTTCGATGGCGGCTACCACCACGCGCTGCGCAGCTACTACATGCTCCAGCAGCTCCACAGCCGCTACTGCCTGGCGAGCCCGAGCGGCATCCAGTACGTTGATGGTGAGGGCCAACTGCTCGACACCTCCACCGCCGTAGCCTCTGATGCC
>DPJP01000503.1:10928-11113 GCA_003542955.1 Armatimonadota bacterium | reverse complement strand
CCCCGTCTCCTGGTCTCGCTATGCGAGCCCTTGGCCGGAGATGGGAGTTACGACGAGTACGCGCGAAGGGGAGGACAACCCGCCGGTGCGGAGGGTGCAACGTGGTGTGCTGCCGGGAGGCAAGCTGCGTTTTCGTCCAGTCAGGTCCAATTCGTGGTGGCACGCCCTTGCTCCCCTCTCCGCCC
>DPJP01000503.1:0-10892 GCA_003542955.1 Armatimonadota bacterium | reverse complement strand
AGGGGCCGGGGGTGAGGCCCGCGCGGCGACCGGTGATGCTTCTCCTGTCCGCCCCCCGCCGGCCGCCTGCAGGTGCCTTCCCTCCCCCCGCCGAAAAGCTCCCGTGCACAACCACACGCGCCCACGGAGCTGACTGAAGATGCCCACAGACCGCCCCAACATCATCCTCATGGTTGCCGATGATCACGGGCGTGACACCCGCGCATACGGCAACCCGAGCATCCATACGCCCAACCTCGAGCAGCTTGCCTCCGAGGGCGTTGTCTTCATCAACGGCTGCTGCACAACGGCCTCCTGCGCTGCCAGCAGATCGGTCATCCTCACCGGGCTCTACAACCACGCTAACGGCGCCTACGGCCACACGCATTCGATACACCATTTCTCATGCTTCGATGACACCCTCACGCTGCCGAAGCTGCTCAATGAGGCCGGGTATCGCACCGCGCGCGTCGGCAAGATGCACTACGCCCCGGAGAGCATCTTCCCGTTCCAGGCGGGCTACCCGCAGATGCAGTTCGCGCGCGATGATGTGGCGATGTCGGAGGCATGCAGGGAGTACATCTCCGGCGAGGAGCCGTTCTTCCTCTACTGGTGCTCGATGAACCCCCATCGCGGCGGTGGAAAGCTGGAGACGCACCCCTGCAGGCCCGATCGCTTCGGCAATCCCGAGCAGGCGTACCCCGGCGACGAGGAGCGGCTGTTCGCGGATGATGAGGTTACCGTGCCCGACTACCTGCCCGACATCCCCGATGCGCGCGCGGAACTCGCCCAGTACCACCAGTCGGTCGCGCGGCTGGATCGCGGCATCGGGAGACTGCTGGAGGTCGTCAAGCAGGAGGGCAAGTGGGATAGCACGGTGATCATCTACATTTCAGACAACGGAGCGGCCTTCCCCGGCGCCAAGACAACGCTCTACGAGCCGGGGATGAACCTGCCGCTGATAGTCCGCAGCCCGCTGCATCAAGCGCGCGGAACCACCTGTGACGGCCTGGCGACATGGGCCGACCTGACCCCCACGATCCTCGACTTCGCCGGCGCCTACGACAATCCGGGAGCTTTCCACGGGGCGTCATTCAGGGGCATCATCGACCAGCAGAGCCCGGCCGACTGGCGCGAGGATATCTACGCCGCGCACACATTCCATGAGATCACCAACTACTACCCGATGCGCGTCGTGCGCCAGAAGCGGCTCAAGTTCATCTGGAATATCGCCCACCCGCTGACCTACTCCTCGGCCTCGGACCTCTGGGCCGCCGCGACCTGGCAGGGCGCGCTGCGGCGCGATGTCTCTGCCTACGGTCAGCGCACGGTAGACGCGTACCTGCACCGGCCCCGGTTCGAGCTGTATGACCTGCAGACCGATCCGCACGAGACGGTCAACCTCGCGGACAAGCCGGAGTACGCCGACACGGTGGAGCAGATGTGCGACAAGCTCCGGGCCTTCCAGGAGCGCACGAGCGACCCCTGGATCCACAAGTGGGAGTATGAGTAGGGGTGAGACTACCCCACCTGCTCCTCGCGGTAGCGGACCACGATTGCCTGCTCGTCGGGTGATTCGGCGGTGCCGACGGCATAGTACATCGTCACGATGGTGCCGTCGTCAAGTTGCACCGTGCTGGGGTAGCCGGTATCGGTGCTGAGCGAATCCCACCCGATGAAGGTCGCGTGTTCTCCGTCCCACGTCTCCCCGCCGTCGCGGCTGAGCATCACCGCGGCGCCGAAGTAGTCGCGGCGCGAGCCGTAGCTCAGCAGCAGGTTACCGCTCTGCAGCAGTGTGGCATCGAAGGGCCACTGCTGCGCCTTGAGCAGCTCCCGCGTTTTGCCCCACGTCCTGCCCATGTCGGTCGATTCGCTGAGCATCAGGCCGTGCACCGTCTGACCCTCCGCCCTGGTGAAGGCCAGCAGCCGGCCGTCGGGGAGCCCGAGCACCTGCGTCTCATCATGGCCCGGCAGCGGGCTGTAGTCGCCCCATGTCTGCCCGTTGTCGGTCGAGCGGAGGATGCCGGCGGCGTTGCTCGGCATCTGGTAGACCACCATCATGGCCGTACCATCCGCGCAGACGATGATCTTCCCGTATGGTGAGGGACTGCTGAACGGCGCCCAGAACTCGCGGCTCCCCGACCAGCTCCTGCCGCCGTCGGGGGAGGTCACCAGGCGGGGCAGATAGGGGCCCGCGTTGAGGTCGAAGGTGCCATCGGGGCGGTAGCTGCGGGCCTCGCCGTAGGCCAGCACCAGCGTGCCGTCGGGCATCTGCCCGAGAGCCGGGTTGCGGTCATCCCATTCGCTGTCGACTGCGGTGACTGGTGATGACCACGTGCGGCCGCCGTCCTCGGAGCGGATGAAGTCCAGACGACCGCCGCGGCCGACATGTGGCGCGCCGCCGCGGATGACCGCGCCGAGGGCTCCATCAGCCAGTCTGATCATCACCGGGAAGTAGCCTTGCCCCCGTGCGGCGACTACGCGCTCGGCGTCGATGAGGGCTCGGGATGGTGGGATTGCCGGGTCGGTGCTGTTTGGCATGATACTGGCCCCTCCAATGTTCTCCGCGAGATCTGCGCTATTGTGTATGGACGGCTCTCACTCCGCCGGAATTACTTCCAGCTCGCTCAGGCCCATGAGGTTCTGGAATGCGATGTTGCCGCCGCCAGCATTCTGGACCACGCGGACGCGGTCAGTTGTCAGGGGAGCGAAGGTCAGTTCCTCGACGGCGGCGGTGGCCGGGCGCCACTGCTCGAAGCCGGGCGCATCTTTCCATCCATCACCATCGCCCACCTGCACCTTGATCTCCCGTGGCAGGCCGTAGAAGGTCATCCACCAGACCCGCACTCCGCGAAGCTGCATCGGGGATGGAAGCTGCGCCGCGGCCCAGTGCTCCGTCGCCGCGCCGCCTGACATCCACCCGTGCTCGGGCTCGAACTTCATCCCCGGCATCGCCAGGCCGTCGTTGAGCCTGTCCGCGCTGTACGGCGGCAGCTCGCTGTCGACGCTGATGGTTGGAATGGGTGTCGGTGTCACCGTGAGAACGAGTCCGTCGGCGCCTGCGAACTCCACTACGCAGCGGCTCACGCGCTCGCCCGCCGGACACGGCAGGGCGACTGAGGAGGCTCCGGCCTGCACCGCCTGCACCTCTGTGCGCCAGGGGAGTCGATGGTCGCACAGGGAGCGTGCGGTGAGTAGACCCCTGCCGGGGGCGACAATCTGCACCTGAGCGCGCTCGGCGTTGCTCACCAGCGTCGCGGTCAGTCTCTGTTCCGCACCCCCGAGGGTGCCGAACAGCTCGCCCGCACGCCGTGCGGCAGTATCGCGGAAGGTTGAGAGGACCGCCGGGTCGGCATCCGGCTGAAGACCGGTGAAGTACTCCCGGCCGTCTCTGGCGAGGGCCAGTGCGGCATCGGGCGTCCCCTCGACGAGTTCGCGGGCGGCCCGCTCCAGCGGCAGCAGTGCGCGCGTCCGGACGCCGTCGGTGAGCCGCTTGAGTGTCAGCAGGGCTCGGTAGTCGGTTGTGCCCGCCTCGATGGCCAGCCAGCGGCGGCTGATGACCTGGCCGCCGTGGAGCGCCGGGTAGACGAGTGATTGCTCGGCGACACCCTCCCACGGCACATAGTTGCGCCCGCTCATCGAGTCCAGCCAGGAGAAGTGCCCCCAGCCCTCGAGGCCGTGACGCCAGCCCAACCAGGGCAGCAGGCGGTAGTAGCTGATCGGGTCGAAGCTCTCGGCATTGTTCTGGCAGTCATAGACCCAGATCTGCTTCCCGCGCTCGCGCAGAAAGGCCACCGACTCCTGGCTGACGCTGGGGCGGATAAGGCCGATGATGTCGTGAGCCTCGTACATCCGCGCGCAGGCCTCGTCATCGGCGTGGAAGGATGTGACGTACGTCTGCGTGCGCACCTGCGGGTCCGCGGCATGAACCAGCCGCGATATCCGCGCCGCAAGCTCCATCTGGCCCGCGCCGGGCTCATCGACCGTCTCGAGGATGAGCCGCACGGGCTGTACGCCGAGCTTGCCGAACCCCTCGATAACCGCCCGCGTCCAGCCCCGCACGTATGCATCAAAGCGCGGGTCAGTGGCGGAGATGCCCAGGTTGCGCTCCGCATGGCCGGCAATGACCGCGCCCACGCCGAAGCCGATCCAGAAGCGCGCATCCGGGCAAGCTGCCAGGCGCTCTCTTACCAGCACGCTGATGCGGGTGAAGTCGACTGTGGCTTCGCCGGTGGCCGCGTCGTAGGAGGGCACAGTCCACTGCGCCGGTACGCTGAATGTATTGAGCCCGAGCGGGGCGATGCTGCCGAGCGCGTAATCGGCCATCATCCCAATGTCGCAGATCTCGATGTCGGGCAATCTGTCCAGTCGCACGGGGACAACCTGCAGGTGGAACTGAAGCGTCCGCGGGAGCGCCTTCTCCGTGATGGATGCGATCTCGATCTGCCCCGTATACTCGCCGGGCAACAGGCTCGAGGTGTCGACCACGCAGACGAGCTGGTTGAGCAGGCCGGGAGAGATGGTCCACAGACCGTCCGGGCCGAGCAGGGGAAGTGGATCCGTGAACTGCTCCCATGTCTTGATGTGCCCCCGGATGGGCGGGGCGGTGTAGGCGGTCAGCCAGGGCGTACCGATCCATCGCACCTGCCGGCCGACATCGTACAACTCCCCGGGCGCCACGTGCGCGACGCTCGATCGCGCACCCAGGTTGGCGATCGTCAGCGCCAGGACCCGTCTCTCGCCCTGGAAGCAGGTGAGATCGATTGAGTGCTGCTCAGGCTCGCGATCGGGGAGGGTGAGTTCACTCACGGGGCGGAACGGATCGCTCAGGAAAGCGATGCTGCTCAGGCGCGCGGATTCGGCGTCCAGCGCCTCGGCCTGCCCCGGCAGCTCCCGGGCCTCCGTCACCGGCAGGGCGGCGAAGCCCCGCAGTTTCTCTGTAGCGTCAGTGAGCCTCCGGCCGAGGTCGGCAACCTGCTCGAGCAGCCCCGCGGGCACTTCCGCGCCGCCGAAGCCCTCGGCAAGGGTCTTCTGGATGCCGACAACGCGCTCCCACGTGCGGCTCAGCGTCTCTGTTGCCTGGATGCCCCACCCGACGTAGCTGTCGGTGTACTCCGTGGCCTGCGAGCCCTTCTCGATCTGGATGTCGTCAATCCAGACTGTGCCCTCGGACTTGATCGGCCAGAAGATCACCAGCGTATAGGAGAGCCGCCCGGCGACTTCAGTGGTGGGGGGAGCCTGGAATGTGACCGAGTAGTGTTTCCAGTCCTCGTCCGGCTTCAGCGGGCCGATGTTGGCGCTCTGTGTCCATCCGTAGTTGGTGAGGTTGAGCACCTGTGAGCCCTCACCGGCCCGAGTGAACCCCTCGCACCTCATCCATGCCGAGAGCGTGTACGTCTCTCCGGGGGTGAGGTAGACGCGTGTCTGGTTGAGGTATCGGTAATCCTCGTTGACCCCGCTGACCTTCAGGCATGCCTGCCCGCTGTGCCTGGTGTCGGTGACGAGTTCGCCGTGTCTTCGGCCGCCGAACCACTCCCAGCCCTCGATTCCGCGCTCGAAACCGCCGTTGTCGGCGAGGTTCTTCCCGGGCAACTGGATCGAGGCGACGGGGTTCTCGGCGGCCGAGACGGCGAGGGCAGCGAACACCATCGCCGCGATAGACACCGGCAGAATCGTCCAACGCAATGCGGTGCGGGTCATGTGCGTACTCCTCATACTCGCGAATGTATCGGGCAAAGGCCGGGGTCGGGGCTTTGATCCTTCGGTGCTGTTCCCCCAGGGCCACGGCTGGGGTCAGGCACTCACNNCACAATTCACTTTTGCGCGTATGCGGATGGCGTGCCCCGTGAGTTGAGCAGAACTGAGTTCTGAATGCCTGCCCCCCGGCTCCATCACTCGTCCGTTGGTAGCACCGACAGCAGCGTCGTCGAATTCGCCGGCAGCGTCACGGACATCTGCCTCCCGCTGCCGATGTACTCGCCCGTGAGCGAGTTGCGCACCTCGGCGGCGTGCGGCAGATTGAGCCGGTACTCGCCCCCGACGGCCGTGTGCAGGCAGATGAGAGACCCATCGGCGCGGACGATGACATCCGGCGAATCGATGTACCGGCATACCCCAGCATCGTCCATCAGCGCCGTCAGAAGCTCGCGGGGGACATACGGAACAGTCGAGAGCACCTGCCTGGCGCCCTGCGCCCCGCGGCCGGCGACGACGACCTCGCCGGTGCCAGGTGATACACCGAGGGTGGTCGCCGTCTCGTCCATGATGATCGGCAGCGGCAGAAAGCCGACCGGGTTGGCGTAGCTGCGGATGTCATGGCCTGTGACTGTGCCGGTGACCGCGGAGAGTTCCGCCACTCTCAGAGTGCCTGCCCTGCTGCCGCCGATGGCGTCGATGACCAGCTTCATCCCGCGCAGGGGGAAGGTGATCTCGGTCGCGTTGGTGCGGTCCCAGGCCGCCTTCTCAAAGGCGGCCAATGGCAGCATGTGTGTCTCTTGGTTCCCTTTGACGGTCAGTTGCGGAGCGACGAACTCGCCCTCGACGCCCTTGACCACCAGCCGGAGCCCAGCACCCTCGCAGGCGCCCTCTCCGGATACCCTCAGGCTGATGCCGTCACAGGTGCCGATCGGCGCAGTCAGGTGGATGTCGGACCAGTTCACTGCCGCGCTCACATCCCACGCCAGTCCGGTTTCGTCCGTCTTCCAGTCAAAGCGCGTGTACTGCTTCCGCATTGTCTCCTCGTCGCGCGGGTTGTACCAGTTTGCGGCGTCGAGCGCCTCGGCAATCGGCGTTGCCGTGCGCGCGACCAGCTCCCACTGCTTCGTCGGGGCGATACCCTCCGTGAGCGCACTGCCTGCCGGGCACAACACCCGGTCTGTGATCACCCCGCGCGAGCTTTCGGCCATGCCGAAGCCCGTCAACTCCGCCATCGGCTCCGCCCCGTAGCGCTCGCCGTCGCTGATCCCCGGCGCCCAGAGCCACAGCACAGAGCGCCCCTCTGTCACCTTCGCGATGGTCTTGCGGACCTCAGGCGTGACCTCGATCGAGGCGGGAAAGATGAAAAGCCGATAGCCGGACGTATCGACCTCCGAGAGCTGTGACTGCAGGAGCGTGTCGAATGGCGCCCCGGTGCGGTACAGTTCATCAGTCACGCGGGTCAACAGCGTGTGATGGGCGCGCATTGCCGCATCGTCGCCGAGCCGGTAGCAGCTCCGCAGGTCGCAGATAACGGCCACCTCGGCCCTGCGTGTCTGCGGCTGCTCGAGACGCTCCTGCGCGAGCCTGACCATCCGCGCCACCTCGGCAATCAGCTCCGGGTGGTCGTACCATCCCCCGTTGCCGTTGCTGCCGAAGTCGCACCACCAGAGCGCGCTCCGGTGCAGGAGCGCGGTGGCGACTTCGCGCCTGATCGCGGCCAGAGACTGCTCGACATCCTGCACGCGCCCGTGCTCGTTGACCGGGTGCAGGTGCGTGCGCGTGTCGGCCTCGATCATGTGCACCTTGCCGGCGATCGGGAAGGCGTCCTGGATTGCCCTCGTGCGGCCGTCATCGCCCATCAGCCGATGGCTGTAGTCGTATGGCGCGGCGAAGTAGTCGATATTGGGGGAGGCAAGCAGGCGCTCAAGCTCCAGGTGCCCGCCTTGCGTCTGCGGCGGCACGCCATAGAAGTAGCCGTAGAACGCCCCGCACAGCACGCGGCCGCCGGTGGCCTGCTTCGCCGCGGCGCAGAACAGGTCGATGTCCTCGACGGTGACCTCCTGCTGGCAGCGGTAGTAGTCCATCACCCACTGCCCCTGTACGGGTTCATGGAAGCCCAACGGGCCCGCAGACCGTCGCGGCTCGACACCCGGCACACTCGCCGTCGCCAGTGTCACCTCGGGCTTCCCCCAGGCCTTCTGCAGCGCGGTATCCGTGCCGTATCGGGCCCTGAGCCACTCGCGGAAGTGCGCCGTCATGGCCGGGCCGGTGTCGGGTGACTGCTGGTGCCAACTCCCGAAGTAGTGCCACTCCGTGTAGATGCCGTAGCCCGGTTGGTGGGCGATGATGCGCTTGCCCCACGGCTGCGCCTCCAGGTGGTTGATGGCAGCCGTCCAGATCTCGAGCGCATCCCGCAACCACACCTTCGAGGCAAACGAAGGGCGCATGACCCGCCCCGATTCGTCCGCTGTGTTGAAGTCTTCCCCGGCAGCATAGCGGACCATCTCATCCGGGTGCTGGTTCATCCACCAGTCCGGCGGCACCAGGCGCAGATGGAGCATGATATACGCCTCAGGATCGGCCGAGAGGTATGCCCTTATCGTATCATCGAGCGCCTCGAAGTCGAACTCCCCCGGCGCCGTCCAGAACTGCGCAAGGGGCATGTAGGCGGCATAGACGTGCACCCCGGCATCCCGGAACAGGTCGATCTGCCGCCGACCGTGGCTCGTCAGCGGGTCAACGGTGCCGCGGTAGACCAGTGCGGGCCGGGGTTCATCATTGATGACAAGCGCGCAGGAGCCGTTGAGGTACTCAAAGCGCGCCCGCGCTGCCGGCTCGGCATCCAGCCCATCGGGCAGCTTCAGGAGCGGCTCGCGCCAGGCGCGCCACTTCTCCCAGTCGGCCTCCGTGATGAAGGGCCGCAGGTCAAAGGACGAGTGGCGGAACCACGGCGTGGCGAATGCGCTGCCGACGATCGAGGCCTCCGGCCAGCCTCTGTCATCGAAGCCGGGTGCCTCCCAGCCCTCCGGCGCCTCCTTCGATACGCGGAACGACGTGTCGCTACAGATCGGCAGCACCTGCCCACCGGGAAGCTCGATCGAGCCGCGCACAATCAACCCGCCGACGTTGCCGGCGTTGTAGACGCTGAAGGCCAGCACGTTCTCGCCGGGCCTGAGCACGCCGGTGAGGTCATACACTGAGCCTGCCGCGCCCTCGCCGACGTGCTCCGGCGCCTCATTGCCGTTGATGCGGAATGTGTACGCATCATCGGCGCGCACGCGCAGCGTGGCCCTCACAGGCGCGGACTCCAGCTCGATCGAGCGCCGAAGGTAACGCGTCTGGTCGCGGCCGTCTGTTGACGGGTTTTCCGGGTACCATATCCACGATGATGCGGTCGGCACATCATCCGCGGCCGCCGCACAGATGGCTGCGGCGAGCGCGACGATCATTGCGAACGCGATACGCGGCATGGCGGTCACCTCTCTGGCAACAGGCGTCAGCTCCAGAGATGATGGTTCGCCGACAGGTACCGTATAGCCTGCGCGAGGGCTCTTCGCCGTCGATGTCGACCGTTCCGCCGCCGCGTTGACTGGTCCTGGGGCCGGATATATACTCTACCGAGTGCCGTCCTCATCCGCGGCAGCCACGGTGTCCGGCGGTGTGCCCGCACCCGACGCTGCTACGGAGCCCCAGCGGAGGCGTGATTGCATTGACGAGCGAACCGCGGATTGCCGCCGAGGCAGACTCCATCGACGGCTCCGGGCGAATCGCCCTCATCGCCCTGGGGGCGTTGTTTTTCGCATTACTCATCCTCTTCTCGATCATCCAGCCGCTCGGCCGCACGCCTGATGAGGCGGCCCACATGCAGTACGTGCAGTTTCTGGCCGAGCACCGACGTCTCCCTATCTTTGCTCCCGTCGGCGGTGGCGAGGGAGGCTACGAGGCGCAGCACCCGCCTTTCTACTATGCGCTCGCGGCCGTCGTCCATGCCGCGACCGGGGGCCTCGAGGAGCGCTGGCGCTGGCATGTCCTGCGCTGGTGGACTGCCCTGCTGGTCGGTGGTGGGGCTCTGCTGGTCTGCCTGGCCTTCTTCCGCCGCCTGTGGCCCGACGCCCCCCGCGTCGCCTTCCTCGGGACTGCCGCCACGGTGCTGATGCCGCTGACCATCCTGTACGCTGGCTATATCAACCCCGACGGTCTGGCATTCCTTCTCGTGACTGTGGCGCTCTATCTGTCGCTGCTCACCGTCACGGAAGAGCCGTCAACCGCACGCGCGGTGTTGCTGGGGCTGAGCATCGGGGCGGCGGCGCTGACGAAGCTCTCTGCGGCCGTCGCAGTCGTCCCGGCGATTGGGGCGTGGGTGATCCTCGCCCGTCGCGGCAGGCTCCGCGGCCGCTTCGGGGATGTTGCGCTCTCGCTGGGCCTCGCCTTCGCCTTCAGCGGCTGGTGGTACATCCGCAACCTCATCTACTACGGCACGCCGTTCATCCACACCGCGGCGCCGTACGGGTCCGCACTCGACAATGCCTTCGCCTCAGGGCGCTTTGGCTTCTTCGCCTGGCTCGCTGCCCGCGAGACGTACCTGAGCACATGGATTCAGCGGGGATNNCGGGGCCTGCGGAGTGGTGCTTCTACGGCTTCGTCACCCTGTTACTCCTGGGGGCGCTGGTCGGTTGGGGTGTACGAAAAGCAGATGACATTCACGAGGACGACAGCCTGTCCGAGCGCCGCCGCCGGGGCGCGGTGCTCTCGTTGCTGACCCTCGTCGCCGTTGTTGCCGGCCAGCAGTCGGCGTTCTGGCTCTCCGATGTGGAGTTCAATGCGGGGGGGCGCTACGCGCTGATCGCGATGGCAGGCATTATCCACATGACGATGGGCGGGTGGTCACGGCTGCTCAGCCGCAGGAGTCTTGTGATTCTCTTCGCATGGTTCGTCGTCGCGCTGGTGCTGGCCAGTTTGCTGAGCGCCTGGCAGATTCTGGCTGTCCTCAATCCCCGCTACGCGCCGGGTTGGCAGCTCTTCCACTTCCCGCCCGGCTGACGGAAACGCACGGCGCCGATATGACAAGCAGGGGCGACGGTTGGCGCGTGCTCGACTGTGGGGGGGGCAGTGCGGGATACGCGCCAACTTCAGAACTGCTGATATAGGTCCCGAGAGCGATATCCGTCTCCGGCGCTTCGGAAGCTCTTGACGTGCGGCCGGGGTCAGGCATTCAG
>DPJP01000294.1 GCA_003542955.1 Armatimonadota bacterium | reverse complement strand
TGGGTCGAAGGCAACGCACTCCACCATGCTCTCATGTCCGCAAAAGCGAGCAAGCTCTCCACCATGTGTTGCGTCCCAGATGCGCACGGTGTTGTCGCTTGATCCGGAGACGACGCGCTCTCCGGACAAGTCGAATGCAACGCTGTTGACATCCTCCGAATGCCAGAGTCCCTGCGCGATCTGCTCACCGCTCTCCACATCCCAGATGCGCACGATCCGGTCACATGATCCGGATACCACGCGTTTCCCCGACGGGTCGAAGGCGACGCTGGTGACCCTCGCGGCATGTCCCCGCAGGCAGGCGATCTCTGCGCACTGTGGTGGGGCCCATGCCACCCTTCCCCTCGCCAACTTCTTCAGACGTCCGAGCAGGGAGATGGTCTCTTCGTGGCGCCCAACGTCCCAGATGCGCACCGTGTTGTCTGCGGTGCCATCGGCCATACCCCCACCGGAGACCACGCGCTCGCCGGACAGGTCGAAGGCTACGCTATTCACCGCATTCTCATGCCCACACAGGCAGACGACTTCCTCACCGCTTCCTGCGTCCCAGATGCGCACCGTCATGTCTCGAGACCCTGAGACCACGCGGTCGCTGGACGGGGCGAAGGCAACGCTGGTGACCGGCCCGTCGTGCCCTTTCAGGCAGGCAATCTCCTCGCAACTGTCCGCGCTCCAGATGCGCACCGTCCCGTCNNCCAGATGCGCACCGTCCCGTCTCCATACCCTGAGACCACGCGCCCGCCGGGTACGTCGAAGGCCACGCTGTTCACCTCATGATGCTCGCGTCGGCGCAGGCAGGCGATCTCCTCACCACTCGCCGCGTCCCAGATGCGCACCGTCCCGTCTCCAGACCCTGAGACCACGCGCTCTCCGGACCGGTCGAAGGCCACGCTCTTCACCACATTCCCGTGGCCGGAAAGGCAGGATATCTGTGCACGGGAAATGGGCTGCATCGGGGGCCGCAGTGATCGCACCCAGTAGAAGCCTGGCTGCCGCACCTCCTTCTCCGCGCGCCACCGCCGCAGTAGTGTGGACAGCCGGGGCTCCTGGCGTTCCCACGGCGGGGCGGCGCGAAGCCAGCCATTCAACGGTGGGTCGTAACGCTCGGCCGCCTCCTCGCAGTCGTACCACCAGCATCGGTTCCACAGACACTGGAACAGAGTCGTCGGATGGCGGGCGATGAACTGAGTGTCGACACTGATAGCCGCTGCAAGCAGGCGCAGATTGGCCGCCTGCGGACGGTCGACAGGCAGGGCGAACCACGCAGTGGCGAAGTCCGCGGCAAGGTCAAAGACCATCCCGCCCTCTGCCTTCGCCTCGAGCGAGTGAAGATCGATCAGCGTGGTCTCCAGACCGTGCCAGTCTCTCGCGCGGGTCTGCTGCCAGGCAAGTTCAGAGGCCCGCCGCAGGTTTGCAGCGCGTGCCTGCGGGTCCGCCCACGGTTCCTGACGTGCGAAGTAGTCGCTCAGCCCACGGTGCGCGCGTAGCCGCTCGTTGTCGCCACGCGCGTAGCGTTTCTGGATGACCTCGCCAAGCAGACGGTGGTAGAAGCTGAGTAGTGACGTGCCGTCGCCCGCGCGCTCGGTCAGGTAGGGCCGCAGGTCGAAGTAGAGCCGCGACCAGATCACCGGCGGCAGGCGTCGCTCGCTCAAGGCATGGTGTGCCCCGGCCTCCACCCACTTCCACACGTCATCGTCCATGCTCAGGACATCCAGCATCTCATTCTCTGCCAGGCCTTTGCGCGCCGCACACAGGTAGCTCAGGGCGCGCTCGACCAATAGCAGGCCGTGGTTCGCCGGGTCCTCCAGCCGCGCCAGCATGTCCTCGACGATCCCCTCGACGCTATGGCTGAGGCCGGGCACGTCGTCCGCGCCGGTCGGCAGACCGTCAAATGACCGCCAGCGTCGCGCCTCCTCAAAGGCCAGGCGCAGAAACAGTGCGTGCCCCTCGGGAGTGGCCTCGAAGCTCGTCAATACATCGTTGCGCTGATGAGGCTGCAACGTCCTCCCGGCAGCGGCAAGCCACGTGCTGAGGATGGTCGCACCGTCATCCACCGAAAGCTCCGACAGCTCTATCAGGCCCTCGCCCGGTAAACGCCCCCTTGCCGCCCGATAGCAGGCCCCCGCCGTGTCCTCACGCTCCAACACCGAGGCCAGAATGCGGACATTTCCGGGCAGTTCCAGCGGTAACCAGTTGAGCGAGTGCGCGCTGTTCTCGGCGCCGAGTTGGTCCAACGCGTCGAGGACAATCACGAGTTTGCGCTCATCCGGCACGAAACCCAGGAAGCGCTCGAAAGCGCCCGCAAGCTCCTTGGGATCACCCGGTATCTCGTAGGGATTCTGCGACTGCTTCTCATCCGCCTGGCTCGTGGGCGGCTGCCACTGCTCCGCCAGTGCCGCGAACCCAAACTCGCGGTGGACCTGCTCGCAGAGGCCGCGCAGCAGGGAGTGAAGATGTGTCGATGACGGTGTCGCGCCGATGAAGCGGGAGAAGACTGTGGCGTCCTGTGGCAGTTCCTCCAGTACGCGGGCCATGAGCGCCGACTTGCCCGAGCCGGAGCGCCCGTGAACGACCAGCGGGTGCCCGCCGCCGCGCCCGACGAAGTCAACTATCCGCCGGATGATATGTTGGCGCCCAACGAAGTGTCGCGCGCGATCGCGGGCAAACTCCGCGTGCTGCGCAGTCTCGTCATCGAGCGGGTCCACGGCGTCACGCGCACTGATCTGCTCGAGTATGGCCAGCTCAAGGTCCTTGTAGACCAGATCGCAGAGCCCCTCGATATGCTCCTCCGAGATGTCACCGTCGTCCCAGCGGGTCGTCAGCACGTGATGATGGTCCGCGGAGAGGTGCGCGTGCAGTCGCTCCCTGAGATCAGCCAGAAGTCTCCGGGCCTCCGTATCCCTGTGATCGCCCTCCAGGTCGATGAAGTCGGCGGCCGACCGGTCCTCCGGCAGACGCGCGATTTCCCGGATGTAACTGAACGCGTTGCCGGCATCCGCCTCCAACGCACCATCCATGATCTCCTGCTCGGTGGCTGAGCGCTCAAACTTGACCAGTGCGTGCTCGTCCAGGCCAGCGGCACGCGCGCCCCTCAGCAACGCATCATGTAGCCGACGCTCGATCTCTCCCCACTGCTCGGAGGAGACCCTGTCGCGCGGCAGCAGGCAGTATTCCGCCGGAACCGCGTTCTCGTCGAGCATGTACCACTGGCTAAGCAGATGGTGCTCGTCGCCGGAGACGTGCGCACAGATAGCATCGAACTCGTCGTTGGGGATGATCTCGGGG
>DPJP01000293.1 GCA_003542955.1 Armatimonadota bacterium | reverse complement strand
CCGCGAGCAGCAGGCCGGGCTTCTCCCACCAGCGCAGGTGCCTGATCCAGCCGTCGGTCTCGAAGCGCCGCACCGCTTCACCCGCGGGAGTGAGCAGATGGATGACCTTGTCGGCGGCGACGGCAAGCAGCGGTCCTTCGGGGTTGGTGATGATTTCGACGTGGGAGACCGCCGCCCCGGTTGCCGCCTGCCATTGGGCGGGCCACGGCTCCCCCTGCGGGACGTGCGGGCGCGCGGCCTCGATGACCTGCTCCTCTCGCTGCCTGCGGGCTGTGTCCAGGGCCGCCCTGAGGGCGGCATCATTATCCGCGCCCGGTACGGCGCCGGTGATCTCATGCCGCCCGGCGGGCAGTGAGACGGTGGAGAACTCGCCCGCGGCCATCACCGGGAGGGGCGTGTCTCCGAGCAGCAGCTTCGCTTCCGGGGCGAGTTTGAGCCTGATACCTGTGGCCTCTGTGGCGACGACGGTCAGACTGCCCTCGGCGAAGTCCCAGTCGACCTCGACCGGCCGGTCGGCCTGCAGGATGACATCGGCGAGGCCGGCGGAGGTCAACTCGTGGCCGTAGAGGTGATCGGCGGCCAGGACGGCCAGCTCCGCGCGGTTGTTGCGGTACTCGCCGACGCTGGTCACGGCGGGGGCCGGGAGCGCCAGGGCTGCCGCGTTATCGGCGACCTGCAGGCAGGCGGAGGGCGGGGCATCCGGCGCGCGTTGCGTGATGAGCGTGAAGCTGTAGCGGTGTTCGCCCTGCTTGACCGCGCCCTGCCAGGTCATCCTGCTCACGGGGCCCTCGGTGGTGGGCTGAAGCTGGGAGGGGCGCAACTCGGAGCAGAGGTCCGCGTCGGCCGATGGTATCTGCACCGCCTGCTCCTGCTGGTTCCAGTCGCCCCCCCGTGTTTCCCAGACCGTCTCGACCACCATGGTCGGGCTGTCTATTCTAAAGCTGATGTCATCGGCGACGAGCCCGTAGCGGCCGGTGCGGTGAGCGATGGTCCGCCGCCAGGTGCAGAATGGCATCCGGGGCACCTCCGCCACCGCCGTCGCCGTCGAGCCGGTCACGTCGTGATGCAGGAGCGCCGCATCCATCGCCACCAGCGGCTCGACCATCCCGTCGGCGCTGGTGAAGAGCTGGTTGTAGTAGCCCTGCAGCAGGGTGTGGCCGTTGAGGCGGTACTCGAGGATGGGGAACGTGTGATGGGGCGCGCGGTAGGCGCCGCAGTAGCCGTCGATGAGGATGTAGTCGCCCGATGCATCCGTGGCACTCCGGTAGGAGGCATTGACGAACGACTGGTCGAGCCTGAGGCCGGAGTTGCGCTCCTGCCACAGCCCCATCGACATCTGGTTGACCGTCCAGGCGCCGACCAGGTCGTCGGGCTGTTGCGGCTCGATCGATTGGTCGGGCCAGAACGACTGCCCCAGGCGGAGGATGTCGGTGTTCATCCCCGTGCGCTCACGGTAGGTGATCCAGCGGCCGTCACCGGTGAGGTAGGCGGCCTTGTTGAAGTAGTCCAGCGCGGCGGTGTTGAGCGCCCAGTCCGGCTCGCGCCCGGAGATGAGCACCTCCTGCCCCCGGAGGAGCTTGCGCAGCGCACCGTTCTCGAGCGGCGTGCGGTCGTCTGAGAGGATCATGTAGGTCAGCACCGGCGCGATGCCGGTCGGGTACCAGGGCAGGTAGTCGAACTCGCCGCGGACCCACTCGTGCTCATGCAGGGAGTGGAACTGCAGCTGCCCGACCCGCTCCGCATGGGCCCACATCGGGCTCGGGTAGTACTTGTTGAAGTAGCGCGCGAGGGTATAGAGCGAGAGGACCGACCACTGCATGTGCCGCGTGCCGACACTGTCGGGCACCTCGCTGAGCGCGTAGGTGCCCTTGTCCTGCGGGTGGTTGAGCCGCCGGGCGAAGGCGTTGGTGACCGCGAGCCGCTCCTCATCCGTAAAGGCCGGGCTCTCCTCGATCAGGTCCCAGAACAGGATCAGCATCATCGCGTTGTAGTGGTAGGGCCCGGCGAGGGGGTCCTTCTTGTTCTCGATGCGCTCCTGGTCGATCTCGTCGAGTTCCTTGAGCGCCTGCTCGTCGGGGAATGCCAGGCGGATGAACTCGCGGGCCTCGAAGGGGTCGCCCGTCATGTAGTACATGGCCATGCGCTTGGAGATGGAGTTCCAGCCGAAGTAGCCGACTGAGCGGTAGCCGACGGAGGCCTCCCAGGTGTCATAGCCATGGCAGCAGAGGCATGGGCCGGGCTTGAGGCGGCATTCGCCCTTCGGCACGTTGATATCCGCGGGAACCCTGAGGCCCTCGCCGAGACGGGTCTCCATGAGCCACCCCAGCCGGAGGTTGCGGTCCGCAAGCGGCGCCTGCTCGATCTGGCGGGCGAGGACCTCCGCCCCGGCCTGCACGCCGGCGTCATCGCTGCCGCCGACGAGAACTGCGCCGTAGCCGTTGCCGTAGGCGTCATGCAATGTGCGGAGGCTGTAGCCACCCACGCCGGGATACTTGAGGTCCATGAGGCTGTAGTAGTGGTCATACAGACGGCTGGAGGCTCGGTTTGTCGAGCGGTTGCCGAGGATGATGAGATTGCCTGTGAGCGGCACCGCGGCGCGGGGGTCGGTGTCCTCGATGATNNTGATCGGCAGGTCGGCGCCTGTTCTCGCCTTCACCGCCGCCACGATGATGTCGGCGGCAGCACGATATGCCCCCGTACCGTTGACGACGATCGCGGCATCGGGCCGGCCGTCGCTCACCAGTTGGATGGTCCGGTGGAGGTCCTTGAGCGCATCATAGACGGGGGGCACGGGCGGGGGCGGCGGCTCGACCCCTGAAGAGATTCTCACATCGCTCACCATCACTTTCGGCGTTGGGTCTCGGTGCGTGTAGATGTATATCTGCGCGCGGGTGGTGCCCGCCGGGGCGAAGCCGGAGGCGGCAATCTCCCTGAAGCCCTCGGTGACGCTGGTGGCAAGACCGGCCTGCGCGTACTCGCCGGAGGGATAGAAGATGAGCTGGACAAAGGCCCCGCCGCTGGGGCGATCTGTGAAGGCGCGGACCTTCACGCGCACCTCGTAGCCGATGCCCGGCTGAGCGGGAAAGCCCTGCGTGATACCGACCTCCGCAGCGCCGTCGCGATCATCGAGGATGACGGCCTGCTCGGCGGCGACGTAGCTGAGCGTCGCCGCCTCCGAGCCCCCGTAGGGGTTCCATCCGACCGGCACTCCATGGTCATCCGCGCCGAGGCTGAAGTCGCCGTTGGTGATGGGAACGGGAGTCACGTCGGCGGCAGCCGCTGCCGCGATGAGCAGGATAACTGCGATGGGTACCAGGGGTGCCATTGGTCTGTGCATGTGGGGTCCAGTCCTGGCCGAGATGAGCTGCGGCGGGTCGGGTGGCTTGCTTAACGGCTCTCAGGGATGGTGGTTCACCGCAGAGGGCGCGTTTCCTGCCCGGTGTGGGTGAAGGCTGTATCGCGCGAGGGCGGCCCGGTTGCCGCTCTTCTTTGTGGTCGGGAGGAGAAGCGATAGACCATGACGAATAGCCGCCCGGCTCAGATCAATCCTCTTGAGGAAGGGCAATGACCGTGACAGCATGCTCCCGCGCTCCGCTGGTACTTCTCCCCGTCGCGCTGCTGCTACTGGCTTGTCTGCCCGGCTGCCACAGCGGAGCGCAGCGGGCCGGCGCCGCCGGTGTCGCGGCTGAACGATGCGCTCCGTGCGACGTGGGGTTGCCCGGCGACCTCAACGACAGCGGGACGCCGGATATCACCGATGCCGTCGGCATCCTCCGCATCATCGTCGGTCTGGACCCGGCGAATGCGCTGGCGGACTGCGACTGCGATGACGCCACCGGTATCACCGATGCCATCGCGCTGCTGCGGTGCCTGGTGGGCCTCGCGCCCTGGCCGATCGTCTGCGGCCCGGCGCTCGGTGACACGATGGTGGGCCCCGACGGGCAGACGCTGCTGTGGGTGCCCGGCGACAGCTTCATGATGGGGAGCGAGGAGGCCTGGGCCGACGCGCAGCCCGTGCATCAGGTGACCCTCGACGGCTTCTGGATCGGGCGATGCGAGGTCACCAACAACCAGTACGCGGCGTTCCTCAACCAGGCACGACCCGCGGACATCTATGAGTACCTGGCCTTCGCCGGCGAGGAATGCGGGGTCGAACTGGTTGGCGACACCTATCAAGCGAAGGCGGGAATGGGTGAGTACCCGATTGTGTATGTGAGGTGGACCGGCGCGGCGGCCTACTGCGAGCACTACGGCTATGCGCTACCGACGGAGGCGCAGTGGGAGTACGCCGCGGCGGGCCCGAACGCGAACAGGTACCCGTGGGGCGCGGACTGGGACGAAAGCAAGTGCTGCAATGCCGACAATATGGGTCCCCTCTACGACACGCAGTTGCTCGGCTTCTTCGCGGTCGAGAGCTTCCCGCAGGGGGCAAGCTGGTGCGGCGCGCTCGATATGGCCGGCAACGTGTTCGAGTGGTGCGCCGACTGGTTTGACATGTTCTACTATGAGACGNNGCCCCGAGCACAACCCGACCGGCCCCGCGGAGCCGCCGTTCGAGGAGGGCTCCGAGCGGGTCCTCCGCGGTGGCTCATGGATCAGCGACGACTGGTACTGCCGCTGCGCGCTGCGCATGTCCTGGACGCCGGACGGCTTCGGCGACCAGTACGGGTTCCGGGTGGTGATGGCGGAGGGCTGAGAGCTGCGGCAGCCGACGGAAGGAAACCGGCGCCGACGTGTGGAACAGCGGCTGCCGGATGCATCACACTACACGATGGAGCACCTGCCATGAAGCGGTCGCGCTGGCTCTGCGTCGCCCAGTTGCTGATTCCGTTCGTATTCGTTGCCGGGGTTCTCGGCTGTCACAGCGGAGCGCCCGGCGGTGACGCCCCGCCGGCTGCACAAGCAGTCGCCAATCTGCTCCAGGCGGGGCTGCGCGGAGACCTCAACGGCAGCGGCACGCCTGACGTCGCCGACGGCATCGGCATCCTGCGTATCGTCGTCGGGCTGGACCCGGAGAACGCGCTGGGCGATTGCACCTTTGATGGCCTCACCGGAGTCGCCGACGCGATTGCGCTGCTACGCTGCGTGGTCGGGCTCGACCCGTGGCCGATCGGCGGCGGAAGCGCAATGGTCGGGCCGGAGGGCGGAACGGTCGCCACCGTCGACGGCAATGTGACACTGGAGGTTCCGGCGGGCGCAGTCCAGAGCGAGCTTGGGATCACCGTCGCCCCCGGTGTGACTCACCCTGCCGACGACGACCTGGTGCCGGGAACGTGCTACGAATGCTCCCCCGACGGGACGCAGTTTTCCCAGGCCGCGCAACTGACCATCCGCTATGAAGAGACTGACATCCCCGGCCCCGTCGGCGAGTCGACGCTCGCGATCCACAAGGCGGTCGGTGAGGGCTGGGAGCCGGTCGCGGGCTCGGTGGTGGACGCGGAGGCAAATACGGTCTCGGCGCCCATCGACGGCTTCAGTATCTACGCGGTGCTCGGTGAGGGTCGTGAGGAGGGGGAGGAGAGAGTCGGGCCGGACGGACAGACGTACGTCTGGGTGCCCGGAGGCTGGTATCAGGTGGGGAGCGCCGACGGTGCGGCTGACGCACAGCCGGTGCACCTGACCTGGACGCCCGGGTTCTGGCTGGCCAAGCACGAGGTCACCAACGACGCGTACGCGAGCTTCCTCAACGAGACCACGCCGGCCGATGTCACCGAGTACCTGGGGATCAACGACTGGCAATGCGGCATCGAGTATGTCGGTGGCGTGTATCAGCCCAAGGCCGGCCTGGGGCAGCACCCCGTCGCCACGGTGTCATGGAACGGAGCCAATGCGTACTGCCGCCGATACCAGGGCCCCTCCCGGGGCCCGTCCCTGCCGACTGAAGCACAGTGGGAGTACGCCGCCGCCGGGCCGCAGAAGCGCACGTACCCGTGGGGCAACACCTGGGAGCAGAGCAAGTGCTGTAACTACAAATACCGCGGCCCCACCGGCGCGACGTTCGCCGTCGGCAGCATCCCCGCCGGTACGAGCTGGTGCGGCGCCCAGGACATGGCGGGGAACGTACGGGAGTGGGTCCGCGACTGGTACAAGGCGGATTACTACGGCGAGAGCCCCACCTACAACCCCACCGGTCCGGAGGAGGGGGAGTCCAAAGTGCTGCGGGGCGGCTCATGGGGCCACTCAGAGCCGGACGACTTCCGCACTACCACCCGCAGCCATGGGGGCGTCGAAGACAAGAACGGCCTGACGGGTTTCCGCTGCATGATGCCCGGGTAGGCGCGAGAACGGCGGGCGGTGTGACGGCCGGGGTCGGGGCTTTGGTCGTTTGATCTTGGTGTGAGCGTGTAGTGTGCAGTCCGGCGCTCCAGGATCAAACGATCAAAGCCCGCGACCCCTATTCGTGACGCCGGTTCGCGCTACCTGACATCCTCGATCTCCACCAAGCGGGCTCCGTTCATCGCTTCATCGGCCGCGAAGGCGATCAGGTGGCCGTAGACGGAGTCGAGCACGTCGGTCGTCGAGAGCGACGGCTCCTGCCCTCGCACGACCCGCACGAAANNCGTGCATGTCACTTGAGACATTCAGGTCGACGGGGTCCTCGGTATACTCATGCCCCTTGCGGGCGTCCGGGTGGCGCACCACGAAGGCTCCGTGCTCAAGGTCGCCCTCGATCTCACCGGTCGTCCCGACCAAATGCATCGTGCGCGTGGGGTAGGAGGTCCCGGCGGTCAGCACGTGGGTGGCGATGGCGCCATCCTCGAACTCGACGATCACGGTCTGATGGTCGACGACGTTGTTGTCACACCGCCACACGCAGCGGCCGTGCGGGTTGTCGGTCTTCAGCGAGTTGAGCTTGTTCTCGAGCGTCGGCTCGCCCAGGTACTCGAGGCAGTGCCACGCATACGTGCCCCAGAGGTTCTGGTCGATGTAGTGCTTGTAGGCCGAGTACGGGCAGTCGGCCTCGATCTGACAATCGACCAGGCAGCGCTCGCCCGAGCCCTTCGGCGCGTTGTTCTCCGTGAAGTACATCAGGCTCCCGAAGCTCGCCACCTTCACCGGCCTGACGCCCGACTTCATCCAGGCGATCAGGTCCATGTCATGGCAGCACTTGGCCATGAGGATCGGGTTGGAGGTCTCGGCACGATTCCATTTCCCGCGGATGAAACCCACTGCCATGTGATGATAGCTCACCCGCTCGGTGGTCATCACGCTCATCAGGCGGCCGATCTCGTCATCGGCGACGCGGCGGCGGATCTCTGCATAGAAGGGCGCATGGCGCAGCACATGGCCGACGAGCACCTTGCGCTCGGTGCGGCGCGCAGTCTCGAGCAGTTGCAGCAGNNGATGGGCTTCTCGAGCAGCACGTGATAGCCTGCCTCGAGTAGCGGCAGCGTAGTCGGCACGTGATCGGCATCCATGGTGCCGTTGATGACGGCATCGGCGATCCGCGGGCCGGCGGCAAGCTCCTCCGCGGTCTCGTAGAGGCTCGCCTCGGGGAGGCTGAACCTCTCCGCGGTCGCCTTGCGGCGTACCGGGTCGGGGTCGGCGACGCCGACGACCTTCAGTTCATCGGGGTGTGTCAGTGAGTACGAGCCATAGCCGACGCCGCGGTGTCCGGCGCCGACGATGACGGCGGTGACTGGTCTGTGAGGCATGGGGGTGTGGTTCTCCCTTTCCTGATTCTCAGTATGTCGCCTTAGTACGTCCCGTAGTAGCGGGCCAGTTCCATCACCCGGCAGTAGTCGGCGAAGGTTACGTCCTCCGGCACCGAGTGGTCGGAGTGGAAGATGTACCCGCCGCCGGCCTTCAGGATCGGCAACTTCTGGGCGATCTCGGCCTCGATCTTCGCGCCGTCGGTCATGTTGCGGACGTCGATGCCGCCCTCGAGCACCAGGCGGTCGCCGAACTCGGCCTTCAGCTTCAGCGCATCCATCCCGGCCTTCTGCTCGAGCGGGTTGAGCGCGTCAATGCCGATCTCGACGAACTCCGGCACCAGCTCCATCACATTGCCACAGGAGTGCAGCATCGTCTTGACGCCGCGGTCGTGGCACCAGTCGCAGAGTCGCTTCTGGGCGGCCTTGAGCACCTTGCGGTAGGTGTCGACTGAGAACAGCAGCCCGTTGCGGTAGCCCATGTCGTCAGGCCACCGGACGCAGTCGAAGGTAAAGCCGCGGTCCCAGGCCATCTCGTACATGGCGATATTGCACTCGAGCATGGTTTCCGTCATCTCGCGGACCCAGTCCGGATCGGCGGCCATCGCGATGAGTATGCGCTCGTAGCCGACGGTCCACGATGCGAGCACGTCATAGCCGAACCATCCGCCGGCGACGATCCATGCGCCCTCCGCGCGCCACCTCGGATAGCTCTNNCTCTGCTCCAGCGCGGCCCAGTCGATGCGGTCCTCGGCCGGCTGCATGCGCTCCTTCGCCACCGCCCATGTGTCATGATCGACGATGGTGAAGTCGAGAAACTCCGGCACACCGCCATGGGTCTTCCAGCTCTTCAGGGTTGCGCCCCAGGCAGTTTTGTGGATCGTGTACTCCTCCGTGTCCTCGATCATCTCGATCGGGTACCGGGGGCTGTTGTCGACATGGATGCCGCCGAAGCTCTCCCAGCCGAAGAACTGCGCGGGTGAGACACCCGTGGGCAGGCCCTCGGTTTGCCAGCGCTTGATGGTGCTGGCCCAGGGGCTGTCGTGCCAGGGCACGCGGTCGGGCTCCTGGTGGTTGTAGACACGACTCATGCGCTCGTGGGTGGTGAGTGGTTCGCTCATACGATGATTGCAGCTCCCTGGGTGTGGAATCTGCTTGCAGGGCCGTCGGGTCGGCCTCAACAATACTATACCGGCCGTCATCGACACAAGCGGGAGGGACACACGAACATGGTTCGCGCCCTGGTCTGTACGCTCATGCTGGTTGGGCCGCTGCTTGTCGCCCACGCAGCCACATACTACGTGGCGCCCGACGGCTCGGAGAACGGAGACGGCTCCGAGCAGCATCCGTGGCCGACGCCGCAGTATGCGCTGTCACGCGTCACGGGCGGCAACACGATCATTGTCAGGCCCGGCACGTACCGCGGCGGAGTGCAACTGCGGCCCGAGCACACCGGCACCCCCGAGCAGCCGACGGTGCTCAAGTCGGAAGACAAGTGGAAGGCCGTCATCATTGGCTCCGAGACCCACTGCATCTGGACGGAGCCCGGCTGCGAGTACACAATCATCGATGGCTTCCAGGTCTTCGGCGCCCGGCATGATGGCGTGAAGCTGTGCGGCAACAACTGCACCGTGCGCAACTGCTGGGCGCACAACAATGTCGCGATGGGGCTGGCCTCTCACAATACCAGCGGCAACACCTTCGACAGCAACCTGGTCGAGTACAACGGCTCGCACGTGCAGTTTCACCACGGGGTGTATGTGGGCGGGTCGCACCACACCATCACCCGCAATATCGTCCGCCACAACGCGGGGTGGGGGCTGCATCTGTACGCGGAGATACGCGACTCGCTGATCGCGCTCAACCTCGTCCACGGACACCGCTACCGGACGGGGATACTGGTGGCATGCCCGGAGGGCGGCGGGGGCAACCGCATCATCGGCAACACGGTGGTTGACAATGCCGACGCGCTGGATGTCCGGCGCGGCCGCGGGGAGGTTATCGCCAACAACATCCTCTGCAGCAGGTATGACCCTATCATCCTGCGCGACCCGGTGGGAGAGATCACACTCGGCCCGAACCTGTGCGAACCCGCCTCCGCGAACCAGGGCCCGGAGGGCATCACGGGCGATCCGAAGTTCATCGATACCGTCAGGGGCGTCTACTGGCTCCGGGAGGACAGCCCGGCGCGGGGGAAGGGCAGCGCGCAGTACCTGTTGGCGACTGACTTCTGGGGCCGGCCGCCGGACGCCACTGTGCCGCCGGCGCTTGGCTGCTTCCCCTACGTCGAGGCGTTGACGAAGCCACAGGCGCGGGAGAAGTGGTATTGGGAGTGGCCGTATGAGTTCTACCACAGCCAGGAGATGGGCGTGCCGGACTTGTGGGACGTGGTGGAGGGGTGAGGGGCGAGCGTGGAGGAGGGAGCGGGAGACGCGGGCGTCGGCCTGGACGACGGGACGGGGCGCATCGCGCGGCCGCGGGATCCCGCCGTTGAGAGACGCGTGGGTGAGGTCGGCCCAAGACATGATCACTGCTGCACAGAGAGATACCCCACGTGGGCCGACCTCCGACGCCCCGGATACGACTCGGGGCTCCTCTCGACCGGCCTTTATGAAAAACGGTGT
>DPJP01000438.1 GCA_003542955.1 Armatimonadota bacterium | reverse complement strand
CCGTCTCGACGCACGTCTCGGCCGCGTCTGCCGCGATGCAGCGGTCGCCAACGCCGGCTACGGAACTGACACCGCGACACGGAAGCCGCCGTTGGGGCTCTTCGCCGCCAGCCCCCCGTAGCCGCGTGACGCCGAGCGGAGGTGGCTCGAGTCGATGCCCCACGAGCCGCCGCGCAACGCATGACCGCCGCCACCATTGGGTCCCGGCGGATCCTGCACGGGTGAAGACTTGTAGTAGTCCTTATCCCACCAGTCCGCACACCACTCCCACGCGTTGCCCGCCATGTCCAGCGCCCCACACCAACTCGCGCCCGACGGGAAGCTGCCCACCGGGAATGTCTTCCCGCCCGGGCCCTTGTTCCCCGTCCAGCACACTCGCTCCGCGTCCCACTCGTTACCCCACGGGAATTGCAGGCTCTCGGGTCCACGCGCTGCGTACTCCCATTGCGCCTCCGTCGGGAGCTTGAGACCCAGTCTCTGGCAGAACAGGTTGGCGTCTCCCCACCCGACCTCCACCACAGGATGGCTGTCCCCCCGATCATTGGACGTGCCGGGCACGCTCCCCATCACCGCCCGCCACTGTGCCACGGTGACCTCCGTTTTGCCGAGCCAGAATCCGGAGAGCGCTACCTGATGGGCTGGTTGCTCATTGGCCAGCGACTCCACCTTTGCGTTCGGGTTCTGCAACGCGTAGCGCACTTGCTCGTTGGTGCTCCCCATCATGAAGCTCCCGCCCGGCACCCAGACGAGCGGCAGGCCGCCCGGCCCCGCAATCTCCTGCGCGGCGCGCGTGCCGGGCTTCTCCCAGATATCCAACGCGCGCGGCGGTTCCACCGCATCAGTCACCGGGACGCCGCCATCCGCCCGCAGTTCGATGACCGTCTTGTCCCAGGCCGGCAGCGTCACTTTGACCAGCAGCATGTCCGCCTCCACTCGCGCCGGCAACTGCATGCCCTGAACCAGATCCCGCGCACTGCTCGCCGCGATCCCCAGCGCCCCCATCTCCACGCTCACCGTCACCGAGCGCGCAGCGTCGGCGTGGTTGTGGAGGCTCAAGAGCAGCGGCAGGGCGCTGCCAAAGCGCTCGACGCTCACGTCCGCGCTGTCCGCCGTCGCCCAGGTCAGTGGCTCCCAACCCGCGCCCTGCATCCGCAGGATGATCGGCACGTACTTGGCGTAGAGCGCCGCGGCCGGGGTGCCTGGCGCGAGGTACCTGTCAGCAGGCTGCAGGAACGCGCCCTGACCGTAGCCGCCCGGCATCGCCGCCATCGGCAGATGTGACTTGACGAAGGCCTCCCTGTAGAACTCCGGCTTCCGGGGCGATGTCACCAGCGGCTTGTGGTAGATGAGCATTCGCGTTGCTGCGGCTTCCTTCTCGAGCCCCCACTCAAGCAGGACTATGTCCATCAGGTTGTAGGCGAAGGGGAAGTATGGCTGAGACGCGGTGTTGGCCGCCACCCACAGGCCGTCGGCGGCGAGTCGGGACTGCAGCTCCCGCACCCACTCATACATGGCCGTGTCGCCCAGGACCACCGGCCGCAGGTCGTCGTGGGCGTAGGTTGCGGGGAAATCGCAAGCCGCCAGGTGCGCCCGGTCAAAGTCCGCGGTTTCCCCGTTGACGAAGTAATTGTCGATTCCCACGCCGTCGGCCTGCGCCCCGACCGCGCGGGAGTGTTTGAACCCCCCCTGCGTGCGCATCGGATCCGACCCCATCCCCAGCACGCGATTGAAGAGGAACTGCCCATAGCCGCCCGGGATGTCCGGATCGACGTTGCACAGGGCGCGGCCGGTCCACCAGTCCGCACCGCCGAATTCCTGCCGGTTGATTACATAGCCCACCTGCACGCGCTCATCGGCCCCCAGCATTGCCGACGTGCGCACCGCCGCAAGGGCGGCCCGCAGCCATGCCTCCCCCGCCCGGCGCCCCATCCACCGCTCGCGGCCCTCATAGGACTTACGCCCGAAGGCCTCCGGACGCACGTCCAGGATGTGCGCTCGCGGGTCGGGCGCGTCCAGCAGCGCCTGCATGCGAGTCACCGCGTCTGCCGCCGACGGCTTCTGCTGATACTGCCCCAGGTCGGCCAGATAGCGTGGGGCATCGTTATAGATGAATGAGTAGATGCCCATCTGGTCGTCGTAGGCAACGTCTGAGTCGCCCCAGTGATAGCGGACGCCCAACTCCTCGAGATTGATCATGCCCTGCAACGCCCCGCCGGTCCAACACCCGCCATCGTCCTCCATCCGCTTCTCGAACTGCTCGGGGAAGATCGCGTAGTACTTCTGCAACGCCGCGCGCAGCCCCCAGCCCTCGTCGCAGCGGTACATGACGAGGCTGTAACTCGCCTCGTTGGGGAACTTTGTGGTTGCCTCGGTCAGCGCCAGGTCCACCGCGAGGTAGAGCTGCCCGCTGTCCCCGGAGGCCGCGATGCGGTGGTAGATGGGGTAGTCCATCGGAATAGCCAGCGCCAGCCCCTGATCGCCGGTCACGCACCCGAGGGGGAACCGCGAGTGCTGACCGTTCGCCCCGACCGTCGTGGGCGTGAGGGTCTCCAGGCCGTTCCGGGGGGTCGTCGGGCCGAAGAAGTTGCCCAGAGTCACTCTGGCGTCCGCGGGCCGTGCGGTATCCAAGTCATCCCACCACACCGGCTCGCCCTCCGGGTAAGGCAGCGCGAAGTAGACCGTGATCGCCCGGTCCCCCGCGCGCTCGTTACGCACCGTCACGTCCACCGCGAGGTGGTCGGCGTGCGCGGTCCAGTCGGCGTCGAAGGCCAGGTCCAGGCCTTCAGCGTGGCCGCTGGTGTGCAGCCCGCCATCGATCGGCGTCATGCCCCCACGCACCACCATCAGCTCCGACTTCGCTGCCGCGTCCCACACGAACAGCCCTGCCAGCGGCGGCGTCTCGCCCCCCGCCAACTCCACGCCATCCACCTGCACGCTCACCACGCGGCCATCATCGCTCAGCCCCAGCTCGAGCCCATCCCCGCTCGCCACCGACTGCGCCACCGTGCCCCCGACCTCGTTACGCAACTGCGGGGCAGGCAGCGGCCGCAAGTCGAAGTCCACGGTCGCGCTCTTGCCGCCGAGCACCGCCATCTGCTGCTCGTTCACCCGGGCGCGCCAGATCCTGATGTCGACCGGCGTCTGCTCGCCCTCATGCACCACGGTCAGCGCCACCGCAGTTCCGGGATCACCGCGGATCAGGTCCACGACTTCTTTCAGGGTCATGCCCGCGATCGCCCTGCCGTCCACGTGGGTGATCGTGTCGCCTACGCGCACGCCGGCCAGGGCCGCCGGGAGGTTGTCTAACACCTCTGTCGCCTTGAACAGCTTCGCTCCGCCCTCCGCCTCAAACGGATCAAGCTTCAGCCCGACCACGCCCGCCGCATGGACATGCCCTGCCAGCCAAAGGACCGCAGCGCCCAGTACCATTGCCCGCATTCCACTCCGCATCGCTTTCGTCTCCTGTTTCGCTTGGGCGCTGCAACGGTGATGATGCCGCCGCGGTGCGCATACTCAGGCCAGAGACCGGACCAGCGCCACGGACTTGGCCAC
>DPJP01000169.1:4069-6530 GCA_003542955.1 Armatimonadota bacterium | reverse complement strand
AAGGGCGAGCGCAAGGCCACCGGCAGCTATTACACGCCGCAGTTCATCGTCGAGTACATCGTCGAGCATGCCGTCGGCCCGCTTGTCGACCGGTGCAAGACACCCGAAGAGATTCTCGACATCAACATCCTCGACCCGGCCATGGGCAGCGGGCACTTCCTTGTCGAGGTGACCGACTTCCTCGCCCGGCGCATACTCGAGCGCGGGGGCTTGCCGGCGCTCGCCGGCGCCACCGACGAGCCCGACCTCGCCGCCATCAAGCGCCGCGTGGTCGAGCGCTGCATCCATGGCGTCGATCTGAATCCGCTTGCCGTCGAGCTTGCCAAACTCTCCCTGTGGCTCGATACCGTGGCCCGAGGCAAGCCGCTCTCATTCCTCGATCACCACCTGCGCTGCGGCAATTCTCTGATCGGCGCGCGCGTGCGGGCGCTCTCCACCCACCCGCAACAGCCCACCAGGAGCAAGCGCGCCGCCAAGCAGGAGGCCGCAGGGCAGCTCGCCCTGTTCGACTATGGCGCATTCACCCAGCATGCGAACCTGCTTGTCTTCGGCTTCGGCGAGATCGCCGACGGCCTGTCTGAGACCCGCGACGCCGTGCAGCACAAGGGCGCCATCCTCGCCGCCATCGACGCCGCCCATCGCCAACCCTACCGCGAGATAGCCGATTTGTGGTGCAGCGCCTCCTTCGGCAACGAGTACACCGATGCCACCTACAATGAACTCGTGCAGCACCTGCAGGGGCTGAATGGGGAGCTGTCGGAGTTCGCGCGCGAGGCACTCGAGCAGAGCCGGAGGCTGGCGAAGCAGTACCGCTTCTTCCACTGGGAGCTTGAGTTCCCGGATGTGTTCTTCGACGCCCACGGGCGCAGTGTGCCGGGCGCGGGCTTTGATGCCGTCGTCGGCAACCCGCCGTGGGAGCGCATCAAACTGCAGGAGAACGAGTTCTTCGCCCTGCGCGCGCCCTCGATTGCCCTCGCGCCCACCGCGGCGCGGCGGAAGGCCATGGTTGAGCAGCTCCCGGAGAGCAACCCGGCGCTCTGGGCCGAGTATCAGCAGGCGCGGCGGCGGGCGGAGTTGGAGTTGGCCTGGACGCGCAACTCCGGGCAATACCCGCTCATGGGCCGGGGTGACACGAACCTGTATGCGGTGATGACGGAGCGCGGGCGGTCACTCTTGGCCCCGCACGGCCGCGAGGGCTTCGTCGTCCCCAGCGGGATCGCCACCGATAACACGACCTCAGCATTCTTCGGCGACCTGATCGAGACGAAGAGTCTCGAAACCCTTCTTGATTTCGAGAATCGCGAGGGCCTATTCGCCGATGTGCACCGCGAAGTCAAGTTCAGCATCATCATCTTCACGGGTGGTGCGCCACAGGATGAGATAGCTGCCGGCTTCTTCCTGCACAACGTCACGGACCTGCTTGACCCGGAGCGCGTCTTCCCACTGGACCCGGAGGACTGCGCTCTGATGAATCCGAATACCCGCACATGCCCGATATTCCGNNCACCCGGCGCGACCTTGAACTCACGCGGGGTATCTACAACCGCGTGCCTGTGCTGGCCCGTGAGACCGGCGGCGGAGATGAGAACCCGTGGGGAGTTGGCTTCTTCACGATGTTCCATATGACAAATGACTCCGACCTGTTCTGCACAGCGGCAGAGCTTGAGGCTGGCGGATGCTACCCGGTTGGGCGTAACGCCTGGCGCAGAGGCGAGCAGGAGTTCCTGCCGTTGTACGAAGGGAAGATGGTGTGGCACTTCGACCACCGGTACGCCGGTGCACTGGACAGCCCGGAACTGACGAAGAGTGTTCAGGCGTCTGAGAGCAGCACCCTGTCGGAGAAGACGGACCCCGAGTTTTCGGCGCCCCCTCGCTACTGGGTACCTGCCGAGGAATGTCGTGAGCGGTTGGGGCCGGCCCCCATATCTTGGCTTCTCGCGTTCCGAGACATTGCAAACCCAAACAACGTGCGCACTCTTGTGGCCAGTGCTATCCCGATGTCGGGCGTGGGCAATACGCTCCCGGTGCTATTGCCGAATGAGCAATCCCCCAGCATCTGCCCGCTGCTCGCGAACCTCTCCACATTCGCTCTGGATTTCGTCGTTCGTCGCAAGGTCGGGAGCCGGCACCTTAACTTCTTCATCGTCGCGCAGCTTCCAGTGCTGCCCCCCTCCCGCTACGAGGAGGAGTTCCACGGCGCGCGGCTATCGGACTTCATCGCCCCGCGCGTGCTGGAACTGACCTACACCGCCCACGACATCGCGGGCTTCGCCGAGGATATGGGCTATGTGAACGACGACGGCTCAGTGAAGCCGCCCTTCGCATGGGATGAACAGCGCCGCCTGCACCTGCGCTGCCAACTGGATGCGCTCTACTTCCACCTCTACGGCCTGACCCGCGACGAAGCCGACTACGTGCTGAGCACCTTCCCCATCGTGCGCCGCCACGATGAACAGCGCTA
>DPJP01000169.1:0-4059 GCA_003542955.1 Armatimonadota bacterium | reverse complement strand
ACGCCTACGCCGCCGGCGACATGGATGCGTGGGTGGAGGGGTAGGGGGGGCTGTGACCGTGACGAAGCATGAGATCACACGATGCCAAACAGGGAGGCGCACGAGATGGACTGCCCGAAGTGCGGCTACGCAATGACTGACTTCGACGTTGAGTGCCCCAGGTGCAAGCGACTAGGCCAGCAGGCCCCACAGGCTGCAGGCCCAACCCCAGGCACAGGCACACCTCCGGCCACCACAATGCAGCAGCCACCGGAGCAGACCTCTGCCGGACTGCAGGGCGTCCCGGTACCAGAACAGTCTGCAACGCAGCTCGGCGCGCCTCCAAGCGCAGCAGAGCAACAGGCGAAGCAGAAGGCAGGGACCTGCGTTGCCGTGGTCCTCGTCGCGATCGGCGTATTGACATACTATGGATGCAACAGGTTGTTCACCCCGCGCCCTGACCCGTACACGGCTGCGGAGTACAACGCGTGGCTGCAACCCATAGCCGCTGAGCTCCATGGCGTGCCCAACTCATCGATCGCATGGCGTGGCACACCCGGCCGCGCCATTCTCATAACCGTCGCAGGCCCGGTCTCCAAGCGCCAGGCGAGTGATACGGCGACCATAATTGCCAACAGCTACCTGACACGGTTCCCAAAGTCACAGAGCATCTTCGTCAAGGTAGAGGAGTACCATTCGATGGAGACACTCCATAGCGACTACTACTACCTCAAGTGACCGCGCGATATGCCAGCGCGGGTGGAGGTTAGGTAGCCAGACGAAGGGCTTAGGAGGCAGCGCAGATGAGGGACAGGGGAGGTCTCGTATTCGTGGTGCGCGAGCCATCACGCGCCGACAAGATCGCGCAACGAGTGGAGGCCTCCGGCACATTCACTGACGTTCTGAGCACTCCAGACCTCCATCTGAAGCCTACTGAGATGGCGATCATCTCGCTCGATCACGAGCACCTGCACTATGCAGCAATCGCCAGGCGCGGGGATGCAGTCGCGACTGCGAAGCGCCGCGTGAGGTTCACGGACATCGTTGACCTGCATCGTTTGGGAATCGGGAGTGTCGAGGATGATGTGGAGGCGCGTTTCGTCCGCCACCTGATGCCAGCTTTTTCGGGGGGCGGGGCGCGCCCGCCGCTCAATACCTGGAGGCAACTCATCGATAGCGTGAAGCGCCTTCGCCCGGCCGTATCGGCTCGGCTGGAGCACCTTGAGCGCATAAGCCGGGCTGCGGGGCGAGCCCTGTCTGGCAGGGGATTCGATGTCCTGGCGCTTGAGAAGGATGCCGTTGGCCTAGCGTTGGACATGTTCGGATTCAACAGGTCTTTGGTACTCGGCTCCTGGACACCGGCAGACGATGGAGAACCCGCACCGTTCCTACGGGGGCTCGCGCCAAGCTACCTGATCGAGGACCAGATGATCGCCCGTGATGCATCCTTCTTCGGGGACTGGTCCCGGTTGCCGCAGCAGCATCTCACGGGTGCCGCCGAGTTCGGTCGTGATGGGGAGCGTCTCACGGTTTGGAACGTCAACCGCACGGCGCTTGAGCATGCGCTGGGTGTTGACCTGTTGTATTACCACCACCGCTACCAATCCTACATGCTCGTTCAGTACAAGGCCATGGAACGACCCAATTCAGGCTCAGAGGCAGTGTTCAGACCAGATGAGGGAACTGCCGAGCAGGTGCAGCGCATGTGCGAGTTCTGTGCCGAGAACCCAGACTCCGGTCCGGACAACGAGGCCAACCTCTACCGTTTGCACCCCGGTGCCTTCCTGTTCAAGCTCTGCCCCCGTATTGTCTTCGAGCCCGACTCGACTGGCCTCATCAAGGGCATGTATCTTCCTCTGGACTACTACCAACTGCTCATCACGAGCGGCCAGGTTGCAGGCCCGCGCGGCGGCACCGCACTCACGTACGAGAGCGTAGGCCGCTACCTCAACAACACCATGTTCGTGGAACTCGTTCAGAGAGGATGGATAGGTTCGCGAGCGAGCGTGTCCGATGCTGTTTCCCTCGCGGCGCAACAGGCGCGGACAGGAAGAGACCTCATAGTTGCGGCGACGAGCAGTGGGTGCGCCAGATCGCCAGCCGGCTCAGACCAACGAATCGCACAGGACACGGAACGGGTCGACTCCGACGACGACGGGTCGGATGATGTGGATGGCCTCGAGATGGACGACCGAGACCGTCACGAAGGTAGCGGCCGTTAGTGGCCGCGGACCTGGCACGAGTGCGTCATCGTGGGGGCAATCTGCCGCGTGGTGCTCAATGCGGGTTCGGGCGACACCATGCCGATTACACATAGACGCCGCATGTGGCGCCTATTACTGTCGCATTCGACACGAACGTCACGTCTCCGCCACTATGGCAAATGGTGGAATTCTGAGATTCTTGAGATTCTGGGATTCTGGAACAGGGTACCGCCCCGGATTGTTCCTGGCGCGAGGGATGGGGACGCTCGCAGCCCCGCGCCTGCGGGGCTGCGCTACATGGTTGCTGAGTGGTTGGAGGCTCAGAGGGTAGTAGTGTGCTGCCGGATCGGCTGCGGACGGCGAGAACGGCGCGGGATGGGGCCGCTGGGCCTTCGACGTGGGCAAGGGTACGGCTCTGTTGCCGGAGATGCTGGAGGGGTATGCGAGGGAGTGACCCTGGGGAGGCTGCAGTCCGCGACAGGCCGCACAAGGGACCCGAGACCGTTCGAGGCCTGGATGGGTGGATGCCCAAATCCGTATTGACTGCGCCGTACCAGTGGGTACACTATAGGTGCGGAATCCGCCGGCGGCGCATACCAAGTGCGCGGCCCGCGGGTCCCACTCACTCGGACACCGGCGCGCCGTTGGTCATACCGAGCGGATTCCACAGGAGGATAGGCAGACCTCCATCGCGAAGAACGCTCTGGCCACCGCGCGGTTCTCCGTCGGCAAGGGCCACGCCTGAGGCCGCGAGAGACTGCACAGTACTACGGGGAGGAGGTAGTTGAGATGCCGGACGCGATTCTCAGCCGCGAACTCGATTACTTCATCGAGGCCCAAGACGAGCTACTGCACAAGTACCATGGAAAGGTACTGGTGATCAAGCAGCAGGAAGTCATCGGCGTCTACGACAACGAAGCTGAGGCAGTTCGCCAGGCATCACAGGAGCACGAGTTGGGTACGTTTCTGGTGCAGCGCTGCGAGGCCGGCCCAAGCTGCTACACGGCCACGTTCTGTGGGTGCCTGGTTGGGTGCTCGGTTTGATGGGAGAACCGAATGCGGGAGCTACCGCCCGGGAAGTCCATGGCGTTCACATGGCAATATGACGGACACCCCGACCTGCTCCGTACCGAGGCGCAGGTCGGGGTGTTTTTCGTGCCACCGGAGGACCCGCCCGATAGTCTTGAGCGTGTGAAGGCCATCTGGGACACGGGGGCCAGCCGCTCTGCTATCACGAGGGGCCTGGCGGAGCGCTTGGCTCTCAAACCGACCGGCGCCACGAAGCTCAGTACAGCAGCCGGCCAATGCGACAGCTCCACGTACCTCGTCTCCTTGATGCTGCAGAGCCGTCTGTACATCCCCTCGCTCACTGTGACGGAGGCCAGTTTGATGGGCTTCGGCATGCTCATCGGCATGGACGTCATACGCACCGGTGACTTCGCCGTCACAAACTACGGCGGAAAGACAACCTTGAGCTTCCGCATTCCCTCTATTGAGCGTATCGACTTCGCCGCAGCTATCCGCGCAACGCAGAAGGTCTCCCGGAATGCCCCGTGCCCTTGTGGCAGCGGCAAGAAGTACAAGCACTGCTGCGGGGCGTAGGGTTTGGCGGCGGGTATCGCTGCTTCGTCTTGGGGGATTCCGGGGACACCGTACCAGTTACACAGAACCGCCGCATCTGGCGCCTGTCCCCAACGCATTCGCCACGGACTTCGCGCCCTCGACACCATGGTGATCGGTGGAGCAGTGGGATTCTGGGATTCTGGGACAGTGCACTCTCTCGGATGGCCCCTGGCGCATGGGATGGGGACGCTCGCAGCCCCGCGCCTGCGGGGCTACGCTACATGGTTGCTGAGTGGTTGGAGGCTCAGAGGGT
>DPJP01000140.1:793-11738 GCA_003542955.1 Armatimonadota bacterium | reverse complement strand
TGTTCTGAAGGCCCTGCGTGACCTGGAATCTGGACATCTATCTCCCGCGACACCCGACAGACGAAGCCCGCTCGCACAGGGGCTCGTGGCATCGCTGACGGGCAACGTCAGGAGTTCTGATGTTAGCGCGTATGCCCCTCGTCCCTCACCCCTCAACTCTCACTCCTGCCGTTCCCCCATCGCTTCCTGCAGCTTGATCGCATGCAGCGCCGTCTGCCGCCGCAGGCGGTCGTAGTCGACGCCGCAGAAGCGCTCCGTCACCAGCGCCGTGTAAGGGCTCTCGACCTCGACCGCGGCTATGTCATCAGGCAACTGCGGGAGCATTGCCCGCATCTCATCCAGCCATGCCTCCGCCTCCGCCGTCGCGACGCCCTTTGCCTTCGCCGCCTTGATAGTCTCCTCCAGGGTGACGATATAGCGCATGTCGTCATAGCCCTCCCGGAATGCCTCCCAGTGCAGGGTCGAGACCAGCGTCGTCGGGTCGCCCGGCATCGGCACCGCGTACACGAAGTCATAGCGCTGCGAGTCGGTATCATCGAAGGGGTCACCGGCGACCGAGTAGTACATCCACGGAATATGCACCTCGAGCGGGGAGACCCACATGAACAGCCCGTTGATGAAGCGGTTCCACTCCGGGCGGAAGAACGCCCCGCGCATATTGTGGTAGATCCAGCCGCTGTCACCGCTCTGCTCCAGCAGTTCGGCCATCGTCTCCCAGTCATTGCCCGCCTGCAGCCATGTCTCGAGCGAATGCCCGTTCATGCAGCGGATGTCGATATAGGGGTCGGCCTTCTCCATGGAGGTCTCCCAACCGCCCGGCTGCGTGTGGTGAGTGATGTACAGCGGCATCGACGTGGTCTTGCGGACGACCCGCGCCAGGTCGATGTATCGCTCCAGCCTCCCCCGCCCGAACACTTCGTCCATGTGTGTGAGGACGAACTCAAACTGTGGGAACTCCGCGTTGAGCTTCTCCATATCCGCGAACATCTCTGCTGCCACGCGCAGCAGCTCGGGCTTCTCCGACATCGGCTCGCCCTCCCCCTTGTCATTGAGGCCCGGGTAGCCCATGGCGCGTCCCAGCGCGATCAGGTTATCCGCCACTGTCAGTGGCCCGTGGAAGCCATGTCGTGTGAGGCCCTGTAGGAATGTGCGCAACTCGCTCAAGTCCCAGGTGATGGTGCCGTCGTCACCCTTCTGCACCTGTGGACCCAGGTGCGCCCACATCGTCGTGCAGCCGTGAGCGGCCATGTCGGCCAGCTCGGCATCGAAGGCCCCCCGGTTGTCACGCACATTCGAGTAATGGTAGTACTGTCCGTAGCGTTTGTGTTGCGGCTCGAGGAGCTTCAGCGGCAGCACGCGCAGCTTCAGAGCGACGGCGGTCCCTTTGAGCCCCCTCGGCGTGACATACACTCTCCCCGTGTACTCGCCCGGTGCTGCGTCCTCCGGCACGTGGACGAGCACCTGGACCTCCTTGAAGGTCCCCGCCTCGAGCCAGAAGTCCTGGTTGGGGAACAGGAAGCGCGACGTCGTCTCGAAGTAGCGCGGCTCCGGCGGATGCGGGTAGAGGTCGCGTTGCAGACCACGCCGGATCAGGTAGACCTGCGCGGCGGACTTCGGGATGGTGCCATCCGGCGAGCGGAAGTCCTCCAGGCTGATGCGCACCACGCTCATGTCCTTCGCCGTCACGATGGTGAACTGCGCGGCCTCATACTCGCCGGGGCAGGCCCACAGCTCGATATCGATGCTGTCGGGGCCCATCTTACCCGGAGGTGGCAGGGCCGGGTCGATAGCGTCAACCGGATGGCCCTCGTAGAGCGCGTACATGTCGGTGCCATCAGGCAGGTGGAAGCTGTAGTCGGCCACTTTCAACTGCATCTGCTGCAANNACTCGGTTTCCTCCGCCGTCACGGGGCGCGAGAACGACGGCGGCGGAGTGGCGTCGGCAGGCAGTAGAACCGGGTCGGCCAGCACTGCGATGGTGCCCGGGATACCAGGCCCCGGCCCGGCCTCGATGCGGATTGTCTCGCCGGGTGTGACGGCGATATCAACGGGCACCGGGGCGCTCTCCGCGGTCATCACCCCGGATGAGAACAGCTCGGTCTCTCCCCGCATGATCCGCAGTAACGCGGCGGGGAGTTCCGGCCCGAAGGCGCTCAGACCGGCCACGGCAGTCAGCCGCCCGATGCCCTGCGGGATTGTGAACTCGACCCACCCGCGCGCCCTGATGGCGATCCCGCGCGCGTAGGCTCTCTCGCCCACTATCAGCGGCAGCCTGCGGTCATCCGGGCCCAGGAACGCATCGATACCCACTGTGCCCAGGGCCTGCTCCGAGGCGGCCACCGGCAGGTCGGGNNNATCACCAGCGGGCCGGGGCCGACGGTGATCTCCGTGGGAGTGTCGACGAAGCCCTGCGCCTGAGAGCTTGCATCCACCTGTTGGCCGTCGATGTAGAGTCTGATCTCCGCGCCCTGCCACGTACCGGCGATATGGTGCCAGGAGTTCTCGGCCCAGCCGGAGGGGTCGACGTCCACCCGCTGCCATTGCGCCTGGTCCTTCGGCCCGCCGTTGAAGGGCATGCCGAGGCGGTTGCCTGACACAAGGTTGATGCGCGTGTAATTGCCCACGGCCGTCGTGAATCCGACGACGTTGAAGCTGTCGGCGGCGGCAAGCTCGGGCGTCCACAGCAGCCAGCACTCGAGCGTGCCGGCCTCCGGGTTGATCTTGCCGTCGGCGGGGTATGTGACGCTCCGGCGCTCACCCAGGCTGAGCGCCTTGCCGAGGCGTCCCTCGACCAGTCCCCCCGAGCCCGATTGCGCCGCCCGCCAGTCGCCCGCCGCGAAGATGGGAGCCGCCGAGCGCTCGAAGTCGGCNNGTGTCGTGTTCTCGTCGACCGCGGCTTCTGCGAAGAGCATCGCGCAGAGAACCGTCGCAAGGACGCAGACCAGTCGAAGTCGCATCATGCCCACCTCGTGCGGGGAGCCGGTGCCGTCATGTCTACCGGTGTGTTACTCTGTTTTCGCATTCGCCTTTCGCCGAGGACGGCTCACGGCCCTGCCCTCGCGCACCCCGCGCAATCGGCCCTGACTGCCGTTGCCGTCTGCCGTCCCCGCCGTTCCCTCGCCCCTCGACGCCACGCAGGAACCGCCCATCCTCGGCGGGAATGATGACACACGGATTGCTGTCGCGATGCGTGCGACTTCGTCATCTCAGGGAGGTATCCCCGCCCCCATGGACCGCGAAGCCAAGCTCAAGCTGCCCGGCGAGTTCGACATCATCCGCTGCGACATCCCCGACATGGTCGGCGACTGGACGCAGTTCGACTACGGCGAGCCCCACTCCGAGCGCATTGCTCAGCTACGCTCAGAGTTCGACTTCGAGCAGGCCGTCCAGGGCGCCGAGTCCGAGTTCGAGGCCTTCCTCGCGCTCAAGCGCTGGGTCCGCAGCCGCTGGAATCACGGCTGGTCGCAGGCCTTCGCCACCGTCAAGGACGGTCTGGACGTCCTCCGGGCTGCCGCGGAGGGGAACCAGTTCTGCTGCGGGCACTACAGTATGGTCTTCCGCGACTGTGCCCTCGCCCTCGGCTGGGTCACCCGCGGTGTGGGGCTCTCCGTTGCCGATTGCGGCTTCCCGCGCGACTACCGCTGTGGGAATGTCGGCCATTCCGTCCCGGAGATATGGTCCAATGAGCTGCGAAAGTGGGTGCTGCTCGATCCCGACCTCAACGCCTACTACGCGCGCGACGGTGTGCCGCTGAGCGCGCTCGAGATCCGCGATGCCTGGCTGAGCCATGAAGCAGACCACGTGCAGATGGTCCAGGACCAGCCCGAGTTCGTCGTCCCGAGCGGGGAGCATATCGCCATCGCGCGCGAGTTCACCCCCGGTCTCGAGCAGTTTGACGAGCAGCGCGTGCATCTCAACATGGCGCGCTTCAGCCGTCACCGCGCGATGGATTACTACGCGCGCGTGTTTATCAACGGTTGGGAGTGGGTGGACGAGCGCCTGCTGCCGACATTCATCCGCCACTACCATCCCGGCGGTGGCAACCGCTGGACCTCCCACCTGCCCGACATGTACTGGTCGGTGAACGTGGTGCGGCCGATCATGCGCGCCGCCTTCATCGACGAGCCCGCGAAGCTCACCGTCACCTTTGACCACTGCATGCCCTGGCTCGACCACATCGAACTCAGCATCGACGGCGCCGACTGGCAGGCCGTGGGGGAGAGCTTCGACTGGCCGATGCGCGAGGGTGTCAACGTGCTCGAGTGCCGTGGCGTGAATGTACAGGGCCGCGCGGGAATCGTCAGCTGCGTCGACGTCGCCTACGCAAGCCCGACGTGGTAGGGAGGAAGACGCTCACACGGGCCTCAGAAGCGGCGTTCAGACGTATTCGACGGGCCAGCCGAGAGACGCCGCCTTGTTTTCGGCGTCACGAGACTGGTCCACGGAGACCATACCGTGAAGCGATGGCGGGGCGAATGCGAATGGCAAGCGCGGACCGGTCTTCCCGCGTTCGCAGACATCTTGTGGGGGGATTTTGTTGGACACTCCCATAGATGAGCAGGCGCTGCAAAGCACTATCCCAGCCTTGCGAGCACTAGTGTCGAGCATCGGGTCCAATCAATTCTGGCCGAATGTGTGTGGAGCTACGCATGTGGCGTGTGCCGTTCGGCGCCTGGTGTGCGGATTGTCGAGTCGGACGCATCGCGCTTTTGCGATGCGGACGCCGGACAATCCGCACGGCCGTTGCGCCGCGCCATTCCGACCCACAGGGCACTTCCAGCGCCGTTCCTTATCGCGGGGTCTGGGGAACTCGCAGTTCCCCAGCGGGGTGTGGGGCAGCGCCCCGCGACGTCCGCCGTTGGGCGTCTGGGCCGTGTCCCGTAGTCTCAGGTCGACGTTGCATGGGCTCCCTGCAGCACATGTCGAATGGCTATAGTGAATTGGACGGTGCGCTCAGTGTCGCGGGCAGCATGTGCGTCAGTGGTGCTGAAGCAGGTCTTGGCGTCAAATGCACTCATGCCGGACAATGTCTGCGCCCGCGGGATGCGGCCCCTTCCCTGTCACAGGGGGCGAACTCAAACGTTGGCCGACCCCACCCTCTATCTTCCGCCCTGATTCGTCGACGCATCGGCAAGTATCCGACCCCGCGACGGCGAATGAGGGCGCTGGTGTGTGTGCGGGACGCGTGAAGGGGCCGCCCCCGAGGACTGCCACCTGGCGCGCCGCGCCGCTGTGGCGAACGCGATCAGGCCGCAACGCGACAGGTCGCTGTCCCCAATTCACTCCCCTCACACACACGCGCCTCATCCCACCACCTCAGGAGAACTCAACCATGACACCCAGGCAGCGCATACAGGCCGTCTTCAACGGAGAGCAACCCGACCGCGTCCCCTTCACCATCTATGATGCCCTGCTGCCGCGGGGGGAGGCAGAGCAACGCCTCCGCAACCAGGGCCTCGGCCTCTGCGCGCATGCGGGCGTCTTCTCCATCACCCGCCCGAATGTGACAATGACCACGGAGCAGTTCTACCGCGACGATACACTCTACTACCGCGAGACCTTCCACACGCCGGCGGGCGAGGTCTCCCAGGTGCGGCGCACCGGCGGCGGCTATGACACCTCGCGCATCAGCGAGTACCTCATCAAGTCGCCTGATGACTACCGCGTCGTCGAGCTCATGGTCCGCGATGAGGTCTATGAGCCCACATACGAGAGCTACCTCAAGCGCGCCGAGACCATCGGCGAGGCCGGCATCGTCCTGGGCGGGTGGCTGCCGCGCACGCCGATGATGTGCATGATGTGGGAGTTGATGAGCCACGAGCAGTTCGCCATCGACCTCCACGAGCGGCCCGACCTCTTCTTCCGCCTCTACGAGACGATAGCCGAGCGCCGCCGCGAGCAGTTCCGGCTCTGCGCGAAGAGTCCCGCGCAGTGCCTGCATATCGGCGATAACATCACCGCGGACATGATCGGCCGCGAGCGCTTCCGCGACTACTGCGTCCCGCTCTACGACGAGTTCTGCGACCTCTTGCATGAGGAGGGCAAGCTGCTGGCCGTCCACATGGACGGCCGGATGCGGCCGCTGCTCGACCTCGTCGCGCAGTCGAAGGTGGATATCATCGAGGCCTTCTCACCGTATCCGGATGGTGACGTGCCAATGGCGGATGCCCGCGCGGCCTGGCCGGAGAAGATCATCTGGATCAACTATCCCTCTCCCGTCCATCTCTGGCCCTCCTCGGAGATTGAGACCTTCACCCGCGACCTCCTGGCTGCCGTGGCCCCCGGCGACCGCTTCATGATCGGCGTGACGGAGAACATCCCCGACGATGACTGGGCCAAGAGCCTGAGCGTCATCGCCGACGTGGTGGGGGAGGGGTAGAGGGGCGTCAGCTTAGGACTCCGGCTGGTGTGCGGTGGTCTGGAGGGCTTGGTGTGCGCTGTTCCGGAGGGGCTGATGTGCGCTGTTCTGGAGGGGCTGGTGTCCACTGTTCAGGGGGGAGCTGGTGTGCGCTGTTCTGGAGGGGCCGCTCGAAGGGACGCCGCCCGGACGTATGGGCGGCGTCACGAGCCCGGCCCACGCACTCCACGCCGACATCGCCCGGGTTGCCGCGCCTGAGACGCCGCTTGCGGCGTCGCGCGCGACCGATTGGGTGAATGATACAGGAGACCGCGCCTCCGCGCGCGGGACCTATTGCCGCTGTGCATGCTGTTGACGTCACATGGCCGAGGGTGGAGCATTCGCGCTATTCATCACGGCTGTCCGGCGATCGGCACCGACGTATTGAAGGTATGAGCCGTGCAACAAGGGAACGGACACACTACGTTGCTCTACCACATCACGGGTCTGGGGCGCATCGCGAATGGACACGCTCAAGGAACTCGGGGAGCTCTTGGGTGCCGTTGTAGGTGGGCCATTGCCGCCCTGGGTGTATTGGGGCATTGCCTTGGTGGTGCTTCTGCGCTACGCGCTCAGACTGGTAGGTGAGATCGGAGAGCTGTGGACCAAGCACATCCAGCCCCTGTTCTACAACGCAGACCAGAGGAGACTGGCCGAGGACCGACAGCTCTTTGCTCAACACCTCCGCAACACAGTTGCGGGCGTTAGCGAGTATGAGGAATGGCAGGATTGGCGGTTCGCGGAGCTTGAGGCCGAAGTCGAGGCCGAGAGCTATTCGCGAACACCGGTTCTGCTCCGCGTCCTATCCCCGAGCCGGCGCGTCCAGCGGGAGAGGAGCCTGTCAGAGGCCCTCAGGAAGACCGAGGACCGTCTAGTGCTCCTGGAAGGGCCGCCGGGGGCCGGCAAGAGCGTTGCACTGCGCCATCTGGCTATGCTCCTTGCTGACCGCGCGTCGCGACGCCGCACGTGCCGCAGCGTCATTCCCGTCTACGTCAACTTGCGAGATCTGCAGAGAGGCGACACAGAGGGAATCGATGGTTCGCTTGTCCGGCGGCTCGTGCTCTCGACACTCACTGCCCCGCATGACCGTTTGGTTGACCGATTCATTGAGGAGCATTTCGACCAGGGGCTGAAGGACGGCACATGGCTGTTCCTGTTCGATTCCTTCGACGAGATACCGGAGGTGCTGACTGCGCCCGAGGGTAGCGACGTGGTCAACCGATATGCGGATGCGATCCTCAGCTTCCTGCATGGGATGAACAAATGCCGTGCTGTGGTGGCATCCCGCGAATTCCGTGGCCCCAGGCAGTTCGGGTGGCCCCGCTTCCGGATCATGCCGCTATCCCCCGAGCGTGCCCTCGCCCTTGTCAGGAGGGCCAGACTCGAGCCGCAAGCAGAGCAACGGATCGTCGCGAACCTCCTGACCGCGACACCTGAGCTTCGTCAACTGCTGGCGAACCCCATGTTCCTGAGTACTGTGTGCGAACATGTGCAGGGGGGGAATGCCTTCCCGCAACAGGGCCACGAGGTCTTCGAGCAGTTCCTGACCCGACGCATCGAGCGCGACACCTTGCGGGTGAGAGAACGCTACGGTCTTGACGTTGCCGACGTCGAGCACGCCGCCAAGGCTCTGGCCTTCTGCATGACCGCTGAGGAGGGGTTGGGGTTGAACCCATCACTAGACCGGATCCGCGGCGCTCTCCGCGAGCAGTGCTTCGAGGTCGCTGTGTTGGACAGGGTGCTCAACTCCCTCACGTACATGCGCATCGGCCGTCTCAGCTCACCAGACGGGGGCACGAGTGACGACGTGAGATTCAGCTTCGCTCACAGACGCTTCCAGGAGTACTTCGCGACGAGGTTCGTGCTTGCGCACCCGGCCATGGTGGCGCAAAATGCTCTCTTGACCGAGGGCAAGTGGCGCGAGACAGCGGTGGTGGCGCTTCAGGTGATGGACGTCGAGGGATTGGCCCCGCTAATCGCTCAAGCGGAAGCCATCGCGTCGTTCTGCGCCGCGACGGCCGGCCTGCAAGAGGAGGAGATGGACCAGGCGTTAGAAGCGATCCAGCGGGGCGACCACTACTCAGTGCAAGGAGGCACAGACTGCGAGTTCGAGTGGCCTCCCGGCGCACTGCACCTCCTCGGGATTCTGCAGCAAGCTCTGGGCGCTCGCAGCCTGCCCCTGCCAGATGGGCTGCGGACCGACGTGGCGAGGCTTGTCCTGGCGGCCTTCGCCACCGGTGGGCTGCATGACAGGAAGGCAGCCTTGAATGTGGCGGGTTCCGCGCCCCACCCCGTTCGCCAGGCCCTGGTGGCTGCTGGGGTACGCGGCGAATCGCTCTGGCTACGCGGTGCTGCGTTCGAACAGGCAGCCTCGCGAACCGAGGGAATAGCGGACCTCAATGAAGCTCTCTCGTCGACGCTTGTTGCCCAACTGTTCTGCGGCGAACTCGTGCATCAACGGGTGTCGATGGCTACGTACATATCCAGATTGCCTGGGTGCGGGCCCCTGCTATCATCCCTACGGTTGCTCGCGATCGTGCCGACCATCGACATCGCCCTGCACGTACTGCTCCTGGTGGTTTGGGGCCTCCTTACCGGGGCCGGGAACGCGCTCGCCAGTAGTGGCACCTATGGCACACTCCTGTGGTTGACTGTACTGCTGGCTTCGGCATGNNCCGGCATGGCTGGGGATGGCCTGCTGGGATCGATCGTTCTCACTACCGGGGTCCATCTGGCCCCCGCGATTCCCCAGAGCTGGGCGCCCACCCTTGGCCTTGAGCGGCGCATTGACACTGACTGACCTGTCGTTTGAGCCGCTCGTCCTGCTGACGATGCGCGCCCTCCTGCTCGCCGCCCTGTCTGCAACAGGGGTACCGAGCGACGATGCATACTCCGGCAGCCATCCGTGGATACTCTTGGCGCACGCCTACGCGATGGCATGGGCCCCGTCAGTCGCTCTCGGTGTCGAGAGTCGCCTCTTCCTGAGCCCCGCCTGGGCTCCGGTCGTGTCGGCACTCGCCTGGCCAGCTGCCCTCATCTGGTGCGTCCTCGCGGCCGCCGTGGTCACGGTCCGGGCTCTCTGTAGCCATGCCGGGCGGCTTGTCCTATGGCGGGTAGTCCGCCGCCTGCTCACCGAGTACGCAGCATTCTGGGGCGCAGTCATTGCAGGGATCGTCACCTTCGGTATTCTGTTGTTGTGCGATCTCCTACTTGCGCTGTGCGCAATCGTGCTGGTGCTCGCCACGGCCAGCGCCATTGGGCTCTGTTTGGCGGTTCAGCAGTGCTGCCGTGTCGTGCGCGACTGGCTGACCCGCCGGAGAGCAGCACTAGCGGCGCCCCTTCCGCTGGAGTGCGCACACCTGCTCGTCCAGTTGAGCCGCCTGCAGACGGACAAAGGCGCCGCCGCACTCCTGCATCAAGTTCGCGCGGAGGGTCGCCTTCACGTCACCAGTAGCTCTCTGCCCACGCTCACCCAGTTAGCTCGCGTGCTTGAGATGCCTTCTCAACTGAGACTGAACCGTGGCAGTGCTAGGCTGGCGACGCGACTGAGAGCATCCGGCCTGTCGCCAAGCGAGGTGGACCAAGTCATCCAGTGGGTAGAGGCACGCGATGGCCGCACCCTAGACGTCAGCGAGGAACTCGCAATGCTCATCGACCAGGTTAGGGCGAAACTGGCTGGGACATAGCCAGTGTTCGCCCTCCGGCACGGCGTAGCGGATCGCACCCGGCCCAGACATGCCGCGAAGGTACGACGACAGGATGAAGACGCGGGGGTTGGCCCCACGGCGTCTGACCGATCTGCCCATGCGCGGGCAGGTCCGTGTCGCTGGGGGAGCACCCAGCGCGTATCTCTGCGAGCCCCCGCGCCCATGGAGGGACGACACATTACAATGTCCGGCTACAAATGTCAGGAGTGCCACGAGGGAATAGTGCGGGAGGCGACGGTCGAGGGGTACCAGACCCACTTCGACCGCATTCCGTTCACCGTGCCCGAGGCGATCATTGGCATCTGCGACAAGTGCGGGGCAGAGCACCACAATGCCGGGGAGTACAAGCGCTGGCGGGCGCTCTTCGACGCCGAGAGCGAGAAGTCAGGCAGGCTGCTCAGCGCGCAGGAGATCACCGCTCTGCGCACTCGGCTGGGCCTGAGCAAGTCCGACTTCGCCGCGCTGCTCGGCACCACGCGCCAGTCGGTCTACTGGTGGGAGCGGGAGGACCGCGATCGGCCCCAGTCGCTGGCATACGACAACATGCTGCGGCTCGTGAAGGTCAGCGCCGAGCGGGGATCGGTGGATGTGGTCGCCTACCTGGCTCAGCGGGCGGCGGAGGCAGGTGTCCGCATCGGGCTTGGCGCGGACGAGGCGGACGACGTCCCGCTCGCGGACAACGCGGATGAGGGAGAGCCTTGCGGTGTGGATGATGATGCGGACGATACCGCATCCGAACCGATGACCGATGATCGGACCGAGGCCTCGGTGATGGGAACCGACGAGCTGGAGACCGTCCTGCGCTCCGTCCGGCAGATGGGCAACCTGTCCGGGGCCGCTG
>DPJP01000140.1:0-693 GCA_003542955.1 Armatimonadota bacterium | reverse complement strand
TCAGGGGCTCGTGCGATTCGGGGTTTTCTCACGCCTCTGCTGCTCCTGCGAATCCGCTGCCGTCGCCCCGTCCGCGGCCTCACCGGAGAAAGCGATGCGCACCCGCACTTCCACTGTGGGGGCGATGCGGCGAAAGCCTGAGGGTGTGAAACTCTGAGGATTTGAGGAATTGAGGAAAAGCAACGGGCTCAGCGGCTCCTCGGATTTCACCGTTCCCTCAAGAGGCCGGTCATGGCATGCTCCATGCGATCGATGCTATTACCGCAATGCTCCTCACGGGCTACTGGTTCACAGCGTCGGGCCGATTCTACCGCGAAACCAGTGTCGAGGCCCGCGTCCGCTCGGTTCTCTCACCCCTCGTCCCAATGTCTCAGGATCTCAAGAATCTCAGGAATCTCAGAATCTCACCGTCACCAGTAGACGACTTCGCCGTGAAAAAGACCACCTTCTGCCGTACATTCGTCAATAAACGTCTGGGATATGTGAGACGGTGGGACAGTGGGATTCTGGGACAAGTCAACGGGCTCAGGGGCTTATGCGATTCGCGTTTGTCCCACACGCCCGGCAGGCTGGAAAGCCTGTCGCTCCTATGATAGCGTATTGTTTGGTCGTGACTGCCGGGGTCGGGGCTCTGGTCCTTTGATCCTCAGGTGAGATGAGTGGAATTGGGCGCGGCGGAGGAAGATCAAACGA
>DPJP01000337.1 GCA_003542955.1 Armatimonadota bacterium | reverse complement strand
TCAAGAACATGATCACCGGCGCGGCGCAGATGGACGGTGCGATACTGGTCGTCGCGGCGACGGACGGTCCGATGCCGCAGACGCGCGAGCACATTCTTCTGGCGCGGCAGGTGAACGTACCGGCGCTGGTCGTCTTCCTCAACAAGTGTGACGAGATGGAGGACGAGGAGCTGCTGGAGCTTGTCGAGCTGGAGGTACGGGAGCTTCTGAGCGACTACGAGTACCCCGGCGACGACATCCCGGTGATTCGTGGTTCGGCTCTTCTGGCGATGCAGGAGGGGACCGGTGCTCGGGATGATGAGGCGAGCAAGTGCATCTGGGAGCTGATGGATGCGGTTGACAGCTTCATTCCGCAGCCGGTTCGCGACATCGACCAGCCGTTCCTGATGCCTGTGGAGGACGTGTTCACGATTTCCGGTCGCGGCACGGTCGCGACTGGTCGCGTGGACCGCGGGATCATCCACACCGGCGACGAGATCGAGATCGTCGGGATCCGGGAGACGCGGAAGTCGGTTGTGACGGGTGTTGAGATGTTCCGGAAGATTCTGGATGAGGGGCAGGCCGGGGACAACATCGGTCTTCTCCTGCGCGGGATCAACCGGGAGGACATCGAGCGCGGGCAGGTGGTGGCCGCGCCTGGTTCGATCAAGCCGCACACGCAGTTCGAGGCCGAGGTGTACATCCTGAGCCACGAGGAGGGCGGACGTCACACGCCGTTCTTCGATGGTTACCGGCCGCAGTTCTACTTCCGGACGACTGACGTGACGGGAGAGACGAAGCTTCCGGAGGGCATCGAGATGATCATGCCCGGCGACAACGTGAAGCTGAGCGGGAAGCTTATCGCGCCGATTGCGATGGAAGAGGGCCTGAGGTTCGCGATCCGCGAGGGCGGGCACACCGTCGGCGCGGGCGTCGTGAGCAAGGTCATCGAATAGCCGCCGCAGAGCGCAGACAGGACGAGTACCATGCAGACGAAGTTCGTTATGGCCTGTTCCGAGTGTGATGCGCACAATTACACCACCTCGAAGAACCGGCAGAATGTCGAGAAGAAGCTGGAGCTGCAGAAGTACTGCTCGCGGTGCAAGCGCCACACCAAGCACAGCGAGACCAGACTCCGCAAGTAATGGTTTGATGTGCAGGGGCATAGCTCAACTGGCAGAGCAGCGGTCTCCAAAACCGCAGGTTGTCGGTTCGAGTCCGGCTGCCCCTGCCACACATTTTGGCAGTCGATGGTCCGACAGCAGATGGTTGGACACCAGATGATCCCGCGGGCCGGTGCCTGTTGGGGCCGCGGAAACCCAAGACACAACGAACAGGTACGATTCCATGGCAACGGCAGATAGAACCAAAGGCGGCTTTGTGGAGCGCCTGAAGCGGCCATTCGTCAAGTTGTGGGATTTCCTGCATGACGTCTGGCTGGAGATGCACAAAGTCAAGTGGCCGAGCCACCAGGAGACCTACGCGTTCACGGTGGTGGTGATCATTGCCGTCGTGATTGTATCGGTCTGGGTCGGGTTCTGGGACGCGATCTTCACCTGGCTGATCAGCAGTCTGCAGAGCCTCTAGCGGGTCTGCCCCAAACAGCGGGCCCGGACGCAGCGACCAATGGGAGTATGTGATGGACAAACAGTGGTACGTGGTCCACACGCTGACCGGCAAAGAGAACAAGGTCAAGACCAGCATTGAAAAGGTGGCCGAGGCACGCGACATGGGCCACTTGCTGGGGCGAATCCTGGTGCCCACAGAGACGGAGATACGCTCGGCGGCCGGCAAGCGACGTGAAGTCCAGAAGAAGCTGTACCCCGGCTACGTCCTGGTCCAGACCCACCTGACCGACGATATGCGCAATATCATCCAGCAGACATCCGGTGTCACGCACTTCGTCGGCTCCGGGTCCAAGCCTGTACCGCTCAAGGCCGACGAGATCCGCGAGATCCTCCAGACCATCGGTGAGGAAGCCCAGAAACCCAAGACGGTGTGGTCCACCGAGCAGAGCGTGCGGGTCACCGAGGGGCCGTTCGCGGAGTTCACGGGCAAGATTGTCGAGGTCAATGCCGAGAAAGAGACCCTGAAGGTGTTGATCTCCATCTTCGGTCGCGAGACACCGGTCGAGTTGGATTTCACTCAGATCGAGAAGCTGTAGTTCTCACCTGTCCAACCAGATGCAACACTGTCGGCGGTCCGGGTGCGCACTCAGCCTGACCGCATGCGATGCGAGATTGCACTGATTGCCGCGGGTGAGTACCGGGCGGTGACGCAGTCGCCGCCTCTACGGGCCGGACCGCGGGCCTATAGAGTAACGCGGAACCGCCGGTTGCGTAAGCCGACGGCGGGCACTCAGAAGGGGTATCCAGGGATGGCGAAAAAAGTACTGACGATGATCAAGCTCCAGGTGCCGGCAGGGAAAGCCAACCCGGCGCCGCCGGTCGGGCCCGCTCTGGGTCAACACGGCGTCAACATAATGGAGTTCTGCAAGACCTTCAACGAGAAGACCGCCCAGCAGATGGGTGACGTGATCCCCGTGGAGATCACCGTCTACCACGACCGCACGTTCACCTTCATCTGCAAGACCCCGCCGGCCGCCAGCCTGCTGCTGCGCGCAGCCAGGCTCGAGGGCGGCTCCGGAGAGCCGAACAAGACCAAGGTCGGCCAGGTCACAGAGACACAGGTGCGCTCCATCGCCGAACAGAAGATGGAGGACCTCAACGCTCGTGACGTGGACGCCGCGGCGAAGATCATCGCGGGCACAGCCCGCAGCATGGGCATCACCATCGTCCCGGGCTAGCACCTGCCTGCGCAGGCAGGCGTCCGCACCCGGGCGCGTGGCAGGCATCCCGCCTGTCAACAGCCCGTACAGGTTGACGCCCGCTCTTGCAGGCGAGCAANNCGGGAGATACCTCAGTCGGTCCAGCACGACCCCGGCTGACAACAATAGCAGGAATGGGGCAGGACAATGCCGAAACACAGTGGGCGCTACACGGCACTGGCCGAAAAAGTCGACAAGCAACGCTACTACACACCCGAGGAAGCCATGAAGCTCGTCAAGGAGAACGCGACGGCAGGCTTCGATGAGACGGTCGAGATCCACATCAAGCTCGGTGTGAACCCCAACAAGGGTGAGCAGAACGTGCGCGGGACTCTGCTGCTGCCGCACGGCACCGGCAAGGTGCCACGGGTGGCTGTGTTCGCCGACGGCGAAGCCGCTGCTGCCGCGACCGCGGCCGGCGCGGACCGTGTCGGCAGTGAGGACCTCGTCGAGGCCATCGAGGGTGGCTGGGATGAGTTTGACATCCTCGTCGCGCACCCGTCGATGATGCGGATCGTCGGCCGCCTGGGCCGCGTTCTCGGCCCGCGCATGCCGAACAAGAAGGCGGGCAACATCACCGAGGACGTCGGCGGCGCCGTTGAGAACCTCAAGGGAGGCAAGGTCGAGTTCCGCGTCGACCGCGGCGCAGTCATGCACCTCGGCATCGGCAAGGCCTCCTTCTCTGACGAGCAGCTTTTGGAGAATCTCGGTGCGCTGGTCGATGCAGTCATGGCGGCGCGCCCATCCGGCGTGCAGGGGCGATATGTGGTCTCCGCTGCCCTGACCTCGAGCATGGGCCCGGGCGTCAAGCTCGACACCCGCGTCCTGACCACAGGCAAGTAGTAGACCGTATCCGGACAACTCAACAGCACCGCGACCGAAGACAGCGGGTATGCGCGACCACAAGGGGTCGCCGTTTAATGAGCCATTGGCTCGCCGGCCGAGGTCGGACTCTCTCACAATGCCGCTTCAATCCCGCTTCGCATGCGGGAACGAATGCAGAGGGGAGCCCGATGTCTCGGGCTCCCCTTCTTTGCGTTTCCCGGAAATGTCACGGTGCACACGGGCAGTAATCCCGAACAGTGAAGGGGGTGTGCGTATTGCCGACAGAAGAGAAGCGTCAGGCAGTTGCGGAGTTGCGGGCCGCCATCGAGCAGTGCACGGGCTTCTATGTGACGGAGTTCAGCGGCATCCGAGTCAACAACATGAACGCGCTGCGCGGAACGATCGCAGGCGTGGATGCGAACCTCGTCGTGGTGAAGAACAGCCTGTTTCGTCTCGCGGTGGCCGACACGCCGGCGGCCGGCATCAGTGACCTGATGATCGGACCGCGCGCGGTCTTGTTCTGCTATGGTGACGCTGTTGCTCCGGCCAAGGTGATCAAGGAGTTCGGGGACAAGAACAACGCCGCGATAACGATCAAGGGCGGCTTCGGTGAAGGCCGGGTCCTCGACGAGGCCCAGGCCAACCGGATGGCCACATTGCCGTCACGCGAGGAGCTGATCGCGAGCGTCGTGGGCGGAATTGCCGCGCCGGTGACTGGGCTGGTCTTCACGCTCAACGGCATCGTCTCGGACTTCGTCTACACGCTGCAGGCAGTGGCCGATCAGAAGCAATCGGCCTGACACAAACCGCGTATGCGGTGTGCACCAACACAGATAATTCCCGGAATCGGAAAACCGGAGGTATATCAGATGTCGATAGACGAAATCATTGCCGCAATCGATGGCTTGACCGTGCTCGAACTTGTTGAACTCAAGGATAAGCTGCAGGACAAGTACGGCGTGACCGCCGCCGCTCCCGTCGCCGTCGTTGGCGCCGTCGCCGGCGATGCAGCCGCCGCCGAGGAGGAGAAGGACTCCTTCAACGTCGTGCTCGAGGGCGATGGCGGCAACAAGATCCAGGTCATCAAGGCCGTCCGCGAGATCACCAGTCTCGGCCTGAAGGAGGCCAAGGAACTCGTCGAGTCCGCACCCGGCGCGGTTCTTGCAGAGGACCTGACCAAGGAAGACGCCGAGAAGATGCAGCAGCTTCTCGAGCAGGCCGGCGCCCAGGTCAAGCTCGACTAGTACTCGCACGGGCAACGACGGGCACCGCGCTCGCAGGGCTGGCGTCCTGCCGGCCGCTGCAGCTGAGTCCGAGGCCCACCGGTCCCGTGCGGAACGCAACGACAATCGCCTCCCGCCCCGCCAGATCGTGTCGGGGCGGGAAGGTGTGTGCCCCCGACTCGCCGAACAGGCTAGCCGGACGCGCATGTGCCCAGTCTGGTGACCCATGGAGGAAGACAGGATAGACACCATCTACGAGAAGCTGCAGACCTTGCGGCAATGGGACACCGTCAGTGTCTTCAGCCAGGCGCTCTATGAACTGATCGCCGAGCGCCTGACGGCTCAGGGCGCTGCGGCCTCCGGCGTCACTATCGCCTTCGCCGATTTCCTGGCCGCCGAGACCAACTACCACCGCCGCCTCGCCGTGCTCGCACAACGCGACCAGATGCAGCTCTCCGAGCTGCAGGCGCTCGCCGAGCGTCGCCGCTTCGACCTCGATGCCGTGGCCGACGCCATCGCCCATGCCGCGGCCGGTAGCCGCGAGTTGCGCGGCATCCAGCACCTGCTGCTCGCGGAGTGCTACTACCATCAGCGACGCAGCACCGAGGTTGTCGACCAGTTGCGCCGTGCCATCAACTGTGGCATCACCGACCGGCTCGTACAGTTCGCGCTCGGCTACAACGTCTACACGCTCGCTCTCGAGCAGTTCGGCGCCTTGCGGGGTGACAAGCATGAGATCCATGTCACCGACCAGGTGGCCTTCCAGGAGCACTGCCTGAGTGCCATCGCCGTCCTCGAGGGCAGCCTCGGCGGCGACGCCTTTGACGCCCAGGTCTACTGGTGGCTCAGCCACATTATGGAGTCCGCTGGTATGGCCGATGCCGCGCGCGACGTTCAGGACGCCATGGCCGACACGCTCGGCGAGGGTGGCTCGGAGGTGCCCGACGGGGGCTTCCCCTCCGAGCACGACGAGGCCGTCGCCGCGCCCGACTATCTGCCTCAGATCACTGCATCAGAGGTGCGGGAGGCCGGTGAGCTCCTGCGCGGGCGCTTCTCGCTCTCCGAGGTCCTCGGCCACGAGCCCCGCGACGACTAGCCCGTCTCGCTCTGCACGCCGGGAGCCCTGTCGATTCATGCAGGGCTCTTCATTGTGTCGGCAAACTGTGCTATACTGAGTCTGTCGCGACGTCACCGCGGGGGCATCTCAACACCCCGCCGGCGTCGCACGGAACGCCCGTAGTTGGACATGAGGAGGGAAAAGATGGTACGTTCGCACCAGTTCGTGGCAGTCGCGATCCTGGCCTTGGTCATGGTGCTCGCGCTGCTCGCCGTGACGGGTTGCCCGAAGAAGGAAGAGACCATGCCGCCGATCGACGCCGGCGGACCGCC
>DPJP01000458.1:1481-4348 GCA_003542955.1 Armatimonadota bacterium | reverse complement strand
AATATCGGCGCACCGCTGACCGATCAGGACAAGAGCCTGCTCGCCGCGTTGTCATCCCTGCACTGGCCGGGCGGCAACAGGCTCTCAGGTGATGTCAATGTGATGCTGGACCCATTCACCGGCTACGCATTCATCACCATCGAGATGCCTTCATCCCTCAAGCAGGCGGTGCAGTTCTCCACCGCGCTACAGATGGCCTACCGCGTCGCCGTGGCCACCGTCAAGCACGACTCGAGCATCCAGTCGATCACGGTCCGCGTGATCATCCCCGTCGTGATCGGTGAGAAGCAGGAGGATGCCGTCATCACGGCCTTCCGGGGCAACACGAACCGCCGCACGCTGGACCGCTACCTGCGCGAGGACACCGAGCCGGACAGCCGCGAGATCTGGTATGAGGTCTTTGCCACATGCTGGTGGAACCCGTCGCTGGCGGCGGCCAAGCCGTTCACCTCATAGGCTCGTGCCACCGGCACCCGTAGAGAGCGATCCGCCCCGGCGCTGATGCCGGGGCGGTTGTGTGTTGCAGAGCGGATTGTGGGCGTGGGGCGGCTACAGCGAGCGGAGGAAGTCGACGGCGCGCTGGATGTCACCGACGGGGTCCTCCCCCGTCTCGCGCTCGATGGCGAAGTAACCGTCATAGCCCGAGTCCACCAGGTAACCGGTATAGCGCGGCCAATCCACCCAGCCCTCCCCGAGCGGAACCTCCTTGCGCGTGCCGTCCTCGAAGACCATCGCGTCCTTTGCGTGCGTGTGGACGATGGCGTCGGCCAGCGCAAGCGCTCCCTCATTGGGCTGGAACTTCTCGAACCACTTCAGCCGGTCATACGGCTCACCCAGGTCCTGCGCATAGCGGGCCGGCCAGAGGATCATATTCGCCGGGTCCCAGTTGATCCGCAGGTACTCGCTGCCCACGGCATCGAGCAGGCGACGCAGTACGAATGCCGGCTCCGGGCCGGTCTCGATGGCCAGCCGGACTCCCGTCTTCTCGCCGTGCTCGGCCAACTCACCCATGCCGTCGAGGAAGCGCTGCCACGAGGGCTCTGACGGGTGTTCCGGCATGATGCCGCAATGGCCCTGCCAGATGTCGCAGCCCAGGTCCCTGGTGAGGTCCATGATGCGCTTGCCCCAGGCGATGTTCTCCTCCCAGCCCTCCTCCTCGCCCAGGTCAACATTGCCGCCCCAGGCCGAGGTCGCCGAGATCTCCAGCCCCAGCGACCCGATGTGCGCCGCCAACTCCTTGCGGGCGGCGGCGTCGAGGTTCTCAGGCGTGAACGGTCCACCACCTATCGATACGTGGATGCCCGGTACTCCCATCTCGGCTACGACCTTCATGCCGTCATACAGGTCCATTCTCAGGTTGCCAAGCATAACTGCAATCTTCAGATCGGCCATGGTAGGCCCTCCGATCTGTCGTCAGGAATGTTGCGCAGTGCACAGGTTCCCCCCCCGTGCCCGGTTCCCTCCTTTCCCCGGGGCTGTACCGGAGTATCAGGCCGGATGCGTGGCAGCAATCGCGCGATGCGCGGCGGACGGTCCCGCGGTCGCTCCGACGTTCGGCATCGGCCGTCGCCGTGCCCCCCTTCGCCCGCGGCAGCCGGTGCACCATGCTGGTAGCTCCCCGCCGATTGCAAGAGCAAGCCCGACTGGTTTATAATCGTAGAAGGCACTACGGGCCTCGCGCGTGGTGCTCTCTCCTCGTGTTCTATGCTCATTGCGCGTCCAATGCTGCTCGTGTAGAGGTGTGAGGCTAGTGGTCTGGAGGTTCAGAACTGCCTGTCTGGTCGTGCTGACCGTCGCCGCAGGCGGTTCGCTGCGCGCACAGCCGGACGCGGGACTGATCCTGAGCCCGGAGGCAGTCGCGCGGGCGGAGAAGGCCGTTGTCTACATACACGTGGAGTGGAAGGGCTCCGGGAAGGGTGGGGCCATCGAGGAGTCCTGGGGTACCGGCTTCTTCATCAGTGAGAACGAGGTGCTCACCAACCACCACGTTATCGAGGACGCCCTGGGCCACCCGAGCATCCGCATCACCGTGCGCACGCGCTCGGGCACGCGAGAGAACCAACGCTACGAGGCCTACCTGAAGGCTTCAGACCCCGAAAAGGACCTGGCGCTGCTGACATTGCGCAGCCAACCGGCCGGGATCAGTGTGCTCGCCCTGCAGGCGGAGGAGCCGTTGAAGAACACGCCTGTGCTGGGCTTCGGGTTCCCGATGGGTGACATCTTCGATCCCAGCCCTCAGGGCCCCGGTGTGGCCGTCCGCCGCGGCTACATCAGCCGCATCACGCATCAGGGCAATACCATCGAGGCCGACATGAATATCGACCACGGCATGAGCGGGGGCCCGGCGATCGGCAACAGCGGGCTCGTCCTCGGCATGGTCACGGCGATGGGCGGGTCGTCGGACAATCCGAGTGCATTCGCCTTCCTGATCTCGGCGAAGGCGCTCCATGAGTTCCTGCAGCAGGGCGGCAGCGGCGTCGAGCCAATGGCCGCCGACTCCGGGAGCGCCACCACGACCCCTCCGCTACCGGGGGAGAGACGTCTTCGCAACCACTTCTCTCTGGGCGGGGCGTTGCGGGTGCATACACTGGTGACGAAGCTGTTGGCCGAGGACGAACTCGATGCGACACAGAGCGCGCAGGCGACCGAACCTGCTGCCACGGCTGCACCCGTGACGGCGCCGGCAGAGGCGGCCGCCCCGACTGGACCGGAGNNCCGGCCCCGATCAGGGCATGATCCAGGTGGCACGGAACAACGTCAACAACGCAGCCAACTACCTGCGTGAGTTGAAGGCGCCACAACCACTGCTCGACACTGTCGAAAAGGCCAGGCGCGTGTTGGAGGACGGCAAGGACATGGCTCGGGCG
>DPJP01000458.1:0-1468 GCA_003542955.1 Armatimonadota bacterium | reverse complement strand
GGGCGCATGCCCTGGCCGTCGAGCTGGAGACCGGTTGTGACGCCTGGGTTGCCGAACTCCCGGCCCCACTCGAGCGGATCAACTACGACTTCGGCGCGTGGTTGATCGAGATGAAGCTCGGCGGCGCGCTCATACTCGCCGCCACCGACAGAGAGTACTGTGGCAAGTTCAAGGCCGTCGCCGAACTCCAGAAGGCGCCGGAGGCCGTTGTCACCGCGCTGAAGGAGATCGGGACTGCGCTGAACCAGATGAACGTCGAGCGAACAGTCACCGCCGAGAAGGTGATCGCCCGCAACGCGGAGGCGCTCATCGCTATTGGATACCTCGGCCCAGCCACCACGGCGCCGAGAAGCGCGGGCAAGCCCCCGACCGACGGCGCGGCCGGCGGACGTGAAGGCACCAACACCATACGCATACCCACGCCGTGAGCAGGCCGCATAGACGCCGGCCACGCACAGGCACCGGGAGCACCGAATGCAGCTCGATCAGATCGACAAACCGCGACGCGAATCGAAGATACCCCTCTACGCCCAGATCATCGAGAGCTTCTCCGATGCCATCCGCAAGGGTGTCCTGCGCTCCGGCGACCGCCTGCCCCCGCAGTCGGACCTGGCGGACTTCCTGGGCGTCAGCCTGGCGCCCGTCAAGCAGGCGCTGGGCGAACTCGAGAAACAGGGCATCATCGCGCGGCGCCAGGGCCTTGGCACCTTCATCCGCGATATCACCCCCGTCCGCGAGGAGCGCATCCAGTACTCCCGCATACCATGGTTCCACCGTGAGATGGAGGAGCGGGGTCTGCGCCCGTCGGCCGAGGTTCTCCTCCTCGATGTCGCCGAGGGCGGCGGGGATCGCGAGGTGCGGGAGGAACTCAGAGTCGCCGAGGGCGAGGACGTCTTCGTGCTCAAGCGAGTGCGGCTGGCCGACGAGACGCCGTTGGCGATCCAGACCGCCTACTTCAACTCGCGGCTGGTGCCCGGCCTCGCCGAGCGCAAGATCGGGCGCGCGGACTCGATCACGGAGATACTCAAGCAGGAGTACGGCCTCAGCATCGCCGCCGCCCAGCAACGCATCACGGCCGACAGCGCCACCGAGGAGGATACCCGCTTTCTGCACGTGACCGAGGGGAGCCCGCTGCTGCTCATCGAGCGCACATCGTATATCGAGGACGGCCAGCCCCTCGAGTTCCTCCGCGACCGCAGGCACCCATCCTGGACCTTCACCGTGTGGCTTCGGCGCGATGACGAGCCCTGAGGCTCACAGTCGTCATGCCGACCCGGGTAGGTCGGGCTTCCGAGGGCGTAGGTCAGGCTTCCAGCCCATACGCGCTAACATGAGCATCTAGCGGACCGTTCAGACGTCGTTGGAGGGGCCAGCCGAGAGACGCCGGCCCGCCGTTTGGGTCGGTCCCGCGGCTGCGGGACCGGCCCCTCCTACGCTCCGAGAGCGCTTATGTTCAGAGCTCCTGACA
>DPJP01000340.1:225-3375 GCA_003542955.1 Armatimonadota bacterium | reverse complement strand
GCGAATGGGCGTAGCGCGAGAGGTGGCAGTCCCCGCCCTACCCCAGCACCTCCCGCACATGCCCCGCGTTCAGCCCAATCTGGTCGAGGTACTTGTCGAACATGCCCACGACGACGGCATCGTGCGGCTTGATGTTGGCGAAGGCGTAGCCGAAGGCAGCTCGCACGTCGTCCTGCGTGGCGCAGTGGCGGCCGGCAGCCATTATCTTGAATGCCAGGCACGTCTTCCCCGTCGCGCGGATCGTCTCACACATGCGGGGCGGGTCTTCATCAGGATAGACCTCGCCGCTTGACGCCTTGCCGCTCACCAGCGCACTCTCGCGCGGCGTGCGGCTGAGGTTGTAGAAGCAGGCCATGTAGAAGTCCACATCCCAGCCCTGCTCTTCGGAGTACTCGATGACCTCCGGGATGTGCGTGCCAAGCCCCACCTGCACGCCGCAATCACGCATGCACTTGAGGTAATCGAGGCAATCGTTGATCCGGCCCTCGCGCCAGAACCCGTCTGTCTGGGTGCCGTGGTGATAGATGCCCACCGCGCCGGCGGCGGCGATGACGCGGATGTTGCGGAACACATCGGCCATCTCCGAGGCCGTCTGGGCAATCCAGTGGAGCATCCCGCCTTCGCGCTTGAACAGCTCCAGCCAGTAGAGGACGCGGTGGTAGTCGCCGCGCGCCTGAATGGTGTTGATGCCACACTCAGCCAGCCGATGCAGGTATCTGACTACGGCCTCCGCGCAGAAGTGCCCGCGCATGTCGGCATCCATCTCCGGCGAGAAGTGGGAGTTCCCGCACAGCGGATTGCCGCCGCTGATGAGGCGTGTCACCCGCGCGGGGCCGAAGGCGATGGTGGGCAGCCTTTCGGACCTGGCGCATCGTGCTGCATCCATGCGTCCACGCTCCTCGGCGGGCATTGGTCAGCACCCCGGGCACGGCGAGATATCCACCGGCATGCCGGTCTCGATGCTCTCCTCGCCGGCTGCCCCGACGGCGACGCTGTCTCGGGCGGCGGCGATGTTGGCGACGGGCTGCTGCCCCGACAAGGCGCAGTCGAGGTAGTGCTCGACGATCCGCTGGTCTCCCCCACCGTGCCCGCCGCCGGTGAAGATCGGCCGCCACTCGTCGATGTGATCTGTGTGCCGGTATGACACGCGAATCAGGAAGTTGCCCTCGTTGTTGTAGAGCCCGTACATCTTCCCTCTCGTCCCAATAAGCGTGAACTCCCGCGTGTACTCCGGGGTGAAGTGGCATTCGGTGTAGACGGCGCGGGTGTCGTTGTCATACTCGATGGTGACCAGCGAGTGGTCGGGCAGGTCCACCTCCTGCGCGTAGACGCAGCGGTCGTCCTTCTGGATCGTCGCCCCGTAGTCCATCACAAAGCGCTCGTGGTTGACGAAGAACTGGCAGGTGTCCTTCTCCGAGCACGTGCGGCAGCGCTTGTCATTCGGAGCGGAGCCGCCGAAGTACGACAGCCCGCCCATGGCGAACACGCGTGTCGGCCGCCCGCCCATGAACCAGTTGAGCAGGTCGATGGTGTGCACGCCCTTCTGGAGCAGCAGGCTGCGTGTGTAGGACTTCTTCCGCTGCCTGTCATGGTAGAAGTACTGCCCACCCACGGAGACGTTATCGACCGCGGTCCCCATCTTGATCTCGCCGATGGCTCCGGTGTCGATGATCTCCCACATGCGCTCAAAGAGCACGCAGTGGCGCAGCTCCAGCCCGATCATGAACAGCGTCCCCGCATCCCTCCAGGCCTCGATGATCTCGTCACAGTGCTCGATACTCTGCGCCATCGGCTTCTCGAGCAGCAGGTTCTTGCCGTGGCCGAGGACATCAATGGCATTCCGGTGATGGGCGTGATCGGGCGAGGCGACGACCACCGTGTGGATGTCATCGCGCTGCAGCATCTGCAGGTAGTCCTCGTAGTAGCCGATCGACTCGCCCCAGTGCCGGCGGCACATCTCGAGCGCCTTCGGATCCGGGTCGGCGAGTGCGACGAGGTGTGATCGCGGGTTGTCGGCGAACATGCGGGCATAGTACCTCCCGCGGCCGCCGAGGCCGATGACTGCGACTGGTACTCTATCCACTGGTTTCCTCCTCACAGATGGTCGGTCGAAGGCGCGGCGGCTGCATCTCTCGGCGCCGCACCCGCAGGTGTGTTCGACGTCACGGCGGGTCCTCCTCCACGTCTGGTGGGATCAGGCCCAGCCTGCCGTCACGCGCCATGCAGGCCCAGGTGACACGGAGGTCGAAATCGTGCCCCGAAGGGATGTGTGAGAACCGCCGCCCCCAGGGGGGAGGAAGCGCACATGCACCGCGTGCCGGTCTTCGGGATACTGATTCTGGCGGCGCTCGCGATGAGCCTGCCCGCCTCGGCGCTGGTACTCGTCGAGGATGGCAAGCCTGCGAGCAGCATCGTGCTGCCGACGCAGCCGAATGGCAACCTGCAGGCGGCAGCCAACCTGCTGCAGCGCATCATCGAGCGCAGCAGCGGCGCCAGGCTGGCCATCGTCACCGGGCAGGCGGTCGAGGGCGCCACAATCGAGGTTGGTGGAACACCGGCGGCGCTGGAGGCCTGCCCGGAAGCGTCAGGCCTCAAGCTCGACGGGGTGATCGTACGGGTTGCCGGCGGCAAGCTCATCATCACTGCCCAGAATACCTACGCCGTGCGCATCGCCGCCGTCAGGTTCCTCGAGGAGGCACTCGGGGCCCGCTGGCTGTTCCCCGGCGAACTGGGCGAGATCGTGCCGCGCAGTCGCTCCCTCGCGGTGCCCGATGACTTCGACCTGCTCGAGGAACCCGACCTCGAATCGCGCATGTTCAGCGGCATGTTCGGCGCCGACCCTTCGCTCTGGCGCCTGCACCTGAGCCTGCAGTTCCACCACAACCTCCACCGCATCGTGCCGGTCGAGGAGTACGGGCAGACGCACCCGGAGTACTTCCCGATGATTGACGGTGCGCGCCGTATCCCCACCAACCCGGGCGCCGGCTGGCAGCCTGAGACGACCAACCCGGAGGTGGTACAGCTCGCCATCGACGCGGCCGACAAGTGGTTCACCGACAACCCCGAGGAGGTCAGCTTCTCCCTGGGCGTGACCGACAGCGGCGGGGAATCCTACAGCCCGGAGGCCGTGGCGCTCGATGAGCAGCTCGG
>DPJP01000340.1:0-218 GCA_003542955.1 Armatimonadota bacterium | reverse complement strand
GACGCCCACGAACCGCTTCTACCACTTCTATAACCAGGTCGCCGAGGGCCTCGAGGCCAGGTGGCCCGGCAAGATGCTTGGGATCCTCAACTATCCCCCGCTCCACGGCGTGCCCACGGTGCCGCTGCACAGGAATCTGCTCATCTACTGCTGGCGGGGCTCCAACGGCGGCGCGCGTCCCGCGGAGTGGTATGGCAAGTGGCACAACCTGGCATTCT
>DPJP01000400.1:983-6505 GCA_003542955.1 Armatimonadota bacterium | reverse complement strand
CCTTTATGTTAGCGCGTATGGGGCGGGGGCGTGAGGCCCGCACTACCATTCGAACAGCGGCACCTCACGCCAGTTGCCGTCCGACATCGCCGACTCGTGGGCGATGATGCCGGGCACGGTGAAATCCATCGAGCGGATGACATCAATCGGCGGCCTGACATTGGCTTCGAGCGCGTCGAGGAACTCGCGGATCATGTAGTACTCCGAGGTTCCGTGCCCGCCGTGCTTGGCATCATCAGGCGCGTCCGGATCGACGGTCGTGCAGTGCATCGGCTCGGCCGGGCGGTGTTCGGCGTCCTTCGCGTGATCCTCCGTCCAGATGCGCCCCTCGGTGCCGTCTCCGCGACCGTTCTCGACATATCCCTTCGTGCCGTAGAGCGTGTAGTAGACCAGGTGCGGGTAGCGCGGCGCCACCTGGCTGCGGGCGATCTTGATGAGCGCGCCCTTCTGCGTGCGGAAGAGCCCGATCTCCATATCCAGGAAGCCGAGATGGTCACTGTACTCGGGACGCTTGTGGAAGCCCGCGGAGCTGCCGCTGGCCGCCACGATGCGGTCATCCATCAACGTCAGCAGCGGGCCGAGGCAGTGGGCGCAGTACCAGATCGGGGGCCGCTCATGGCGCCAGAAGAAGCTGCCGCTCTGCTCATCGACGAGCAGATGCTCGATCTCGTGGATGTACTCGGCCTCAGCGTGGAAGATAGTGCCCAGCTTGCCCTGGTTGATGATCTCGCGCCACTGCCGGATGTAGTGGAAGTAGCAGTAGTTCTCCGCCATCATGTAGCCCTGGCCCGTCTGCTTGACGGCATCGACGATGCGCTCGCAGTCGGGCACGGTGTAGGCGGCGGTCTGCTCGCAGAGCACGTGCTTGCCCGCCTGCAGCGCATTCACGGTCATATCGGCATGGAAGCGGATGGGGGTCGCGACCATGATGATGTCTGTCTGTGCATCGAGGAACTGGTCGTAGTCGGTGTAGAGCGCACTGTCTGGCAGCGAGAACGCCTCACCGAGGTCGGAGAGCGTCCCCTGGTCGAGGTCGCACAGGGCAGTCACATTGACTCTCGGGTGGGCGGCGAACACGGACACGAAGCCGCGCCCGCGTCGCAACCCGACGATGCCGACGTTCCATGTCTTCATTGATGGTCAACTCCGAATCTGACGAGGTTCGAGGATGGACTCTGGAGTGTTCCATATCGGGGTGCGGAAGCCCTCCCGATTACGACGGGAGCTGGCGATGGCAATCGACGGAGGCCGCATCCCGCCAGGGCCACCGTCCAGAAACCATGGAAACGGGGGACGCCAGGCCCTGTTCAGGTTGGGTATGCTCTGTGGTGTTGCCTCTGTTCCTTTTCCTCGCCCCGCCCGCAGGGCGGTCCGGGGAAGGGGCTGAGGGTAGGGGCACCGCAGCGCGCTCGCGACTCCCTTCCCCCGCCTGATGTGACTGCCGCTCAGAGCCTATCCCCGGGCCTCCTCCTATTGTGGCTTTTCTGTGTAATTGGTATGGTGTCCCCGGAACTACCCGGAACTACCCGGAACTATGCCCAGCTTGCTGCCATCCTTTTCGTTGACATAGAGCAGATCACGCATGTCCATCGAGCTCACACTCCCGCGTTCAGTACTCACTCGGCTATGCCGTCCCCTTACCCGATGCCCCGCCGCCGCTCACAGCGCCCCACAGCCGCCCGGCAAACGCGTGTAATCTCCACACGAGTTCTGATGTCAGCGCGCATGGGTCGGTGCCGGGGCCACCCGAGGGAGTGGCGGAGTGCCTCACGGCTCCTCGCCGATCTGCCGGAGGGTTCCCGCAATCTGCTCGGCCTCGCGGAGTTGGAGCCGCGTTGCATCGGCCAGGCTCTGGCGCAGCAGGCTGACGGCTTCATTGCGGTTACCTGCCGCGTCCCGCGCAAGGAGGCAGAGCGCCAGGTTCACGCGCCCGACGACCAGTTCGCGCACGTCGCCCAGGCGCTCGTACACGGGAAGCTCCTCCTCCCGGCGGATGCGCAGTGCTTCGTCCAGCTCCCCGCGGGCATGGAGGATGTTGGCGATCTGGCCCATGGTGACTGCGCGCAGGCGCAAGGCGCCGAGGCGCTCATAGACGGGTACCTCCTCCTCCCGGTGGATGCGCAATGCCTCGTCTGACCGCCCGCAGTCGTGGAGAGTATCGGCGATCTTACCCATGGCGATCGCGCGTTGCTCAACATCGCCGAGGCGCTCGAACACGGGGACCACGTCGTTTTCGTAGATGCGCAAGGCCTCTTCCGCCTCGCCGCGACTATGGAAGATATCGGCGATAGCGCCCATGGTCACCGCACGCTGCTCCACGTCGCCCAGGCGCTCGTACACGGGAAGCTCTTCCTCGCGCCGGATGCGCAGTGCTTCCTCCAGTTCGCCGCGGTCGTAGAGGATGTCGGCGACCTTGCCCATGGTCACCGCGTGCGAACGCACGTCGCCCAGCCGCTCGAAGACGGGAAGCTGTTCCTCCCGGTGGATGCGCAGTGCTTCATCCAACTCCCCGCGGGTATACAGGATGTCGGCGATCTTGCTCATGGTCACGGCACGTTCGCGCACGTCGCCCACGCGCTCGTAGACGGGAAGCTCTTGCTCCCTGCGCAGACGGAGCGCAGCGTCGAGCTCTCCGCGGGCCTGAAGGGTGTCGGCGATCTTGCCGATGGTCATCGCGCGTTCGCGCGCGTCGCCCAGGTACTCATAGACAGGAAGCTCCTCCTCTCTGCGGATGCGCAGCGCTGCGTCGCGCTCGCCCTGTATGTGGAGGATGTCGGCGATCTTGCCGATGGTGATCGCGCGCGAGCGCGCGTCGCCCAGGCGCTTGTAAAGCGCGAGTTCCTCCCCCCTGCGCAGACGGAGCGCAGCGTCAAACTCTCCGCGGGCCTGAAGGATGTCGGCGATCCTGCCCAGGGCCACGGCGCGGTGCCACTCCTCCCCCCTCTCGCCATGTCGCGCGGCCAGATGCTCCTGCAGTCGCAGGGCCTCGTCCGGGTGGCCGGTGTCGTTGAGCAGGTTGGCGATGCGCCACACGTCGTAGCCACCCGGTGCCTCCAGCACGGGCCGGTAGGCCGCCACCTTCTCCAGCTTTGAGTTGGCCTCCACCTGCGACCAGTAGCTCTTGGTCTCGAACACGTCGAAGTCCCAGAGAGCATTGAAGAACTCAACATCCGCGAGCAGATCATACAGGCGGCGCCAGCCCCCCGCCTCCGCCAGTTGCCAGGGCAACTCAGCGAGCATACGCGGCCCGACGTGTCCCGTGTCGAAGTAGTCCGCCAGGCACAGGTGCCAGGAAGGGTCGCCGGCCCAGGCCCAGTAGCGGCCGACTATGGCGCGCTGCAGGGCCAGGTGGTAGAAGTCGATCAGTTCGCCCCGACGTTGCAGGTAGGGTCGGAGCTGCTGGAGGACAACCTGCATGTCCTCGGCGGACGCGGTATCGGTGAGCATGTCGGTCAGCTCGGCCTCCGAGAGCCCCGCGCGTGAGGCGGCCAGCAGGCAGGCCAGCCCCTCCGTCAGCGCGCTCCCGAGGTCCAACTCGACCCGCTCCAGCACCTGCCCGAAGAGCGCCTCGACATCCTCCGCGCTGCGGAACTGCTCGATGCGATCATCGAGCAACTCGAAGGAGCCGAAGCCGCGCAGCTCCTCGAGCGCCACCTGCAGATAGAGCGGGTTGCGGGTGGCCGGGTTCTCCAGCAGCATCCTGCGCTGCTCGGCGTCGAGCGCTTTGGCCGACAGCGCCGGGACCCGGTCGATGATCGCCTCGCAGTCGGCATCGGTCAGCGGCTCGACCTGCACCCGCAGGTGCCCGCGCTTCGTAAGTTCCTCGAGCAACGCGCTGCCGCCGGGGTCATCCAGGCAACTCACGACCAGCTTGATGTTGGCGGGGAACTCATCCGGCAGCCAGTGGAGGCCCATCTCGCGGTCGCGGGCGTCAAGCTGGTCGAGGGCGTCGATGATGATCGCGATGCGTTCCGTCTCGGGCGCCATCCCCAGGAATGCGCGGAAGGTCCCCGCCAGCTCGGTGTCGTTGCCCGGTATCTCGCCGGACAGCTCGAAACGCTCCTGCAGCTCCCGACACAACCGCCGCAGCATCGAGGGCACCGAGGTGGAGGAGGCAGTCGCCCCGATGAAGTGCGGGAGGACGAAGGCCTCCGGGCGGGCGCCGGGGTACTCGGCCGCCAACCGCGCCAGGATGGCCGACTTGCCCGAGCCCGAGGGCCCGCTGAGAAACAGCGGCTCCCGCGCATCGCCATCGAGATACTCGCACAGGCGCGTGTGGATATCGCCGCGGCCGACGTAGATGCGCAGCCGCGACTCGGCGAAGCGCTCATGGGCATCGCGCTCGACGGCGGGGGTGTCCAATTCGGCCTCCGCCGGCTCCTGGAGTATCTCCGGGTACTGGTCCGCAATCCCTTGCCAGAGGTCGTCCTCGACCTGTCGCCCGAACTCCTCGAGCCCGTCGAGCATGACCGTGACCAACTTCGGCATGTCTCGCTGCATCGCCGCCGGCACCCGGTCCCATTCGTCGGTGTTGATCACTCCGTCGGCTGCGAACGCCTCCAGCTCCGCGCGCCGGCCCTCGTCAAGGTGTGCCTCCAGCAGCCGCCAGTTGAGACGGAGGCCCGCATACTCGCACGGGTAGTTCTCCATGCAGGGGATGTCCGAGTCGAGGACGCGCTGCTTCAGGGCCTCCTGCTTTTCGGCGGCCTTGACGCTCTCCGCGTCGAGGATGGTCTCCCGAATCGGTATGGGGACATCGGCCATGAACGCGGGGTCGCGGAAGTAGAAGAAGCTCTGCCCGTGCATGGGCGGGTTGAGCAGCACGCCGTGGATGATCTCCAGCGCGGTGATCGAGTGGCCCGGGTAGTCGGGGATCCAGTCGTAGCGCTGCAGCGTCTCAGTCCGCACCGTCTCCGGCACGTAGCCGTAGCGCTCGCCGAGCATCCCGATGAAGAAGGGGCGCAGGTCGCCGGCCTCGGGGCGACACTCGTCAATCTGCTGCAGGCACAGCTCAAGGGCGAGGTCATTGTCAGACTGCTCGCGGGTGACGCCCCAGCGCAGGTCGATGTCGATGAAGTGGATGCGGTGCGGCTCGAGGCGCTGCCGCAAGCGTGGGAAGACGACCTTGACCAGGTAGTCGCGCTCCGCCTGCATGTCGCGGAATGTGGAGCTGATGAAGACTCGGACCTCACGCCAGCGGATTGCCATGACGAGTCTGTCTCCTGTGCTCCGAGATGCGGGGCATATCGAGCAGGGGCCGGGCTTCAGACGCTGCCGGCAGCGTCACTCGAGCGGCTCTCTCCACAACGACGGGGGGCCGCCCCTACTCCCACCAGTAGCGCTCGTACTTCTCCATGGCGGTGAGGACGGCATCGACATTCTCAGGCGGCGTGGGCGGGTAGATGCCGCAGGTCAGCATCAGGCCACCGCGCTCGGAGCCCAGTGTGCGCACCTCGTACTCGATGAGTTCATCGATCTCCCGCGGCGTGCCGTAGGGCACGATGCTCTGGCGGTCGACATCG
>DPJP01000400.1:0-941 GCA_003542955.1 Armatimonadota bacterium | reverse complement strand
ACACAGACGCGCCCCTTGAGTGTGTCGCGGATGTTCTCGACACCGTTGACGAGGTCCTGGATGTTGCAGATGCTCATCCCGACATCCAGAAGTTGGTCGATGATGTCCATGACGTAGCCGTCGGAGTGGTTGTGGACATGGACTCCGGCGGCGCGGAGGGGCTCGATCAGCGTGCGGTAGGCCGGGGCGATCCACCTGGCAAACATACGCGGCCCCATCACCGAGGACTTCTGCGTTCCGAGGTCTTCAGCGATCCCGTACACATCGATGCCGTACTCGATATAGCGCTGCACCTGGGAGAGCGTGTAGTCGGTGATCATGTCGATGAGCTGCTGCAGGCGGGGCTCATCCATGGCCATATCCAGCATGAGGTTCTCGAAACCCCGGAGATAGTACAGGCGCAGGAACAGGAAGCCATGCTCGGTGCCTGCCATACGCAGCTCGCCCTGCTCCGCGGCGCGCTCCAGCCGCTCTCTCTCCGCCTGCCAGTCGACCGGACCCAGTGGCTTATGGGTCTCCGGGTTCGGCATGTGGAAGTCGTCGAAGGAATCCCAGGATTCGAGCGGATGGCCCTCGACCACGCCGATGATGCCATCGACCTCCCCGTGCCAGACGCAGCCGTAGCTGTCGGTGAACGTCCCGCCGGCACGCTGCTGCGGGGCATACTCGTAGGCGTCATAGTCACGCTGCCCCCTCTGGAAGTTGGGGAAGTAGCGTGGATGTCGGATGAGCACGTCTTCGACCTCGTCGCGGAGTTGATCCCAGCTCGCTCCGCTGATGACCAGGCGTGCCGGAATCCACTCGCCGCCGGTCAGAGATGCCGTTTGCAGGTAGTTGTCGCGCTCGGACAGTGGCATGGTGATGCTCCCTGGAATCAGTTGATGCGTTGGTGCACGATTGGCCTGCCCGCCATGGGAACGCACGGGGAGGGGCCGCATCCC
>DPJP01000403.1:9689-16306 GCA_003542955.1 Armatimonadota bacterium | reverse complement strand
GTACGCCTCGTGGTAGGTCACGTACTTGACGGTGGATGTGCTCCCGGGGACGAGTTCGATGACGCGCTCGGCGAGTTCGGTGATGGAGAGTTCGTGGGAGTTGCCGATGTTCACGGAGAGGCCGACGGCGTCGTCGTTCTCGGTGAGGCGCATGATCGCCTCGATGCAGTCATCCACATGCATGAAGCAGCGTTTCTGGCAGCCGTCGCCGTAGACGGTGAGTTCTTTGTTCTCCATGGCCTGCTTGACGAAGGTGGGCACGACCATCCCCCACTGGCCGGTTTGTCGGGGGCCGCTGACGTTGAAGAAGCGGGCGACGATGACGGGGAGGCCATTCTGCTTGTGGTGGGCCAGGGCCCAGAACTCGTCGAGCAGCTTCGCACACGCGTAGAGCCAGCGCCAGTGCTTGACTGGGCCGATGATGCTGGGCATGTCCTCGTGGAGTTCACACGGCTCGTGCTTGCCGTAGACTTCGGACGTTGAGGCAAAGAAGACGGGGACCTTGTGCTCGTTGGCGAGGTCGAGGACGGCCGAAGTGGCATGAACGAGTCCTTCGAGGGATGCCAGCGGGTGGTCGATGATTCGCTTCACGCCGACGGCGGCGGCGAGGTGGAAGCAGTAATCGGCCTTCGCCATCAGGGGCCTTAGTATGTCGGTGTTGCAGACATCGGCCTCGACGAAAGTGAACGCGTCATCATCGAGCAGCGCCTCAATGTTACGGACGGACCCGGTAGACAGGTTGTCGACGACTGTGACTTGGTGCCCCCTTCGTCGGAGTTCGCGAACCAGGTGTGATCCGATAAAGCCGGCGCCACCACTGACCAGTGCATGCATTGAGCGTCCCTGTTCCTCTACTGAATGGGGCTCTGAATGAGGGCCCCTGGGAATCCACACGTGCTATTCGCTATAGTATACACCATCACCTGTGTGGAATGAAATGGGGTCGAGAGCCGCGGAGAGAAACGTGGCGCAGAGTTGAACGTAGCGTCCAGATTCCGTGAAGGCCTGCAAAGGAACGTTTGAATGGTTGAACAGAAGGCCCAGAATCTGTTATCATTGGGCTACGCCGGTCCGCGGACGGTTCGTGCGTGAGTTGGGACGGCGGTGTGTTGGCACGCCTCGCATCCCTCAGACGGGCGAAAGCTTCGGTGACAGGCGCATGACGAGTACGCCGATCGTGTCGGTGGTGATGGCGGCCGGCCGTGGCAGCCGCATGGGGAGCCCCGATCAGAACAAGGTCTGCCATACGCTCAAGGACGTACCGGTGATCTGCCACAGCCTCGCGACATACGAGCGGTGCGGCGTCAGTCGGCACGTGATTGTTGTAGGGCACCTCGCGGATCAGGTCCGCGCAGTGGTTGCTCGGGAGTTCGAGAACGTCGAGTTCGTGGAGCAGGCTCAGCAGCTCGGGACGGGCAATGCCGCCCGTTGCGGGGCCCAACCACTGCAGGACGCCGGATATCGGGGATGGGTGCTTGTGGTGGCCGGCGACAAGGTTCTGCGAGATTGCGTGGTCACCGGCCTCATTGACGCGATGGAGCGCCAGGGGGCTGATCTGTGCTTCGTCACCGGTGACCGAGCGGACAACCCCGGCTCGGGTCGAGTGATAACAGACAGCGCTGGGCGTCCGGTTGCCATCGTCGAGGTCAGCGATATCGCGCTATCTCAGGCGCTGTCAGAGCTTGAGCGCCTGGCGGCGGAGGCCGAGGGGAGTGTGGCCTCGGCCGGTGTTCTCGCGTTGCTGCGCGCGCACTTCCCGAAGGAAAGCAAGCTCAGGCAGGTGTGCGGAAGCCTGTACGATCTGGCGCTCGACTCCGAGCAGATTCCGCTCGACCGCCTACTGGCTGAGGTGGCGGCGCTGGTGCCGAAGGTCGAGATCGATCTGCCGGCTAGTGAAACAAATGGTGCCTGTGGGGCGTCTCAGCGTGTGCGGGCACATGAACTGGATGATGGGGCGGCAGATGTGAACCTGTCGGTCTATCTGTTTTCGGCCGAGGCCCTCTACGAGGGCCTCCGTCACCTCACGCCTGCCAATGCGCAGGGGGAGGAGTACCTGACAGACGTTGTTAAGTACTTGGCAGCAGCCCGTACCGATCAGGGCCGGCCTCGATATAGCCTCCACGCACTTCGGGTAGGAGCCCCGGATGAATGCATGGGCTTCAATACGCTCGAAGAACTCAACACCATACGGGACTGCTGGGGAGATTAACCAATATGATTGTCAAGACAACGGGGGAGCAGGCGCTGCCCAGCCTTCCGGTTGAGCAGTGGCATGCGCTTTTTGCGACCAGGCACCCGAAGGTTGAGCGCTTTCTGCTCCTCACGTATGGCGACGATGCGGGACTCCGCGACGCCAAACGAGACGAGTATCTGACGGCTCTGGACCACTACACACGCAACTACGGCCCGGGCGATGACGTCTTCATCGTCCGCTCGCCCGGCCGCATCAACCTGATGGGCAGTCACGTGGATCACCGTGGCGGCGATGTCAACGTCGTTGCCATCAGTGATGAGTGCATCGCCGTTGTCTCGCCTCGCGATGACGACATTGTCGAGCTGTCCAACTCCATGCCGGATCGCTTCGCCGACAACACGTTCTCAATCGGTGATCTGGCAGCCAGTCTCGACATGCACGACTGGAACACCTGCGTGAACAGCCCCAAGACCCTCGCGCTGGTCAACGACGGCGACTGGGACAACTACATCAAGGCCGCGACGATGCGGCTGCAACAGCGCTTCTCGGACCGCAAGCTCAGGGGCATGCGCATGTGCGTGCAGAGCAACATCCCCATCGGCAGCGGCCTGAGTTCATCCTCTGCCATCGTCGTCGCCACCGCGGAAGCATGCGTCGCGGTCAACGACCTCGACGTGCAGCCAAACCTGCTGGTGGACCTGTGCGGGGAGGGCGAGTGGTTCGTCGGCACACGCGGCGGCAGTGGAGACCATGCGGCGATTAAGCTCGGAAGACGCGGGGAGGTGGCCAACATCGGCTTCTTCCCCTTTGAAGTCAAGGGGTTCGTGCCATTCCCAGAGGGCTACCGGATCGTCATAGTCAATTCGGGCGTGGCGGCAAAGAAGATGAAGGGCGCGCGTGCGAGGTACAACGCGACCATCTTCGCCTACGTCATCGGTGAAGCCCTGTTCAAGCTGACCTACCCTGAGCATGCCGACAAGATACAACACCTGCGCGACATCAGCCCGGAACATCTCGGGGTGAGCGACTCGGAGTTGTACTCGATGCTGCGCGCCATCCCCGAGATGGTGTCATACCGCGCCGATATCGAGCCGCTGTGGGACAGGTTGGGCAAGATGGACAGGGAGCGCATAGAGGGGCTGCTGGCTACGGCCGTGCCGGAGGATGAGCCGCTCGAGGTGCGCAACATCCTGCTGTATGGCGTCTCAGAGGTGCGGCGCTCGCGGCTATGCTCTGAGTTCCTTGCCGCCGGTGAGCTTGAGCGCTTCGGCCGGATGGCCTACACGTCCCATGACGGCGACCGCGTCGTCTGGCATGACGATGAGTTTAAGCCACATCCGTGGACCTACCAGGCCACCGATAGTCTGTTGCAGCAACTGGAGTCGCGCGCGAACTCGGAGGAGCCGTCGTTGCGCGAGACGGCCCGCCTGCACTGGCAGCCGGGCCGCTATGCCTGCAGCATTCCCAAGATCGACCTGATCGTTGACATCGCCAGACGGATGCCGGGCGTCCTCGGCGCCCAGATCGCGGGCGCCGGACTCGGCGGCTGCGCGATGGCGTTTGTCGAAGAGGATCGTTGCGAGGAGGTCGTGGCCCGGTACAGGGAGTCAGGTTTCGAGGCGCGAGTCTACTCGCCGGTTCAGGGCGCCGACGTCGTGGACCTGGGATGAGCGCCGGACCAGTGTGGCTGTAGCAACGGGAGGAGCACAACTCGATGCCGTGTTTCGTGGTGACCGGCGGCGGTGGCTTCATTGGAAGCCACATCGTCCGCACACTCCTGGACCGGGGCGACTCGGTCCGTGTTGTTGACGACTTCTCGACGGGCAAGCGCGAGAACCTCGCAGAGGTCGAGGCGGACATCGATCTGCATGTCGCCGATATCCGCAACCTCGAGGCCCTCCGTCCGGTCTTCGAGGGTGCCGACTACGTTCTGCACCAGGGCGCCATTCCCTCGGTGCCCAGGTCGGTTCAGGACCCCATCAGCAGCCACGAAGCCAACTGCACGGGGACGCTGAATGTGCTTATCGCGGCGCGCGATGCCGGCGTCAAGCGCGTCGTCCAGGCGTCATCATCCTCGGTCTACGGCAGCAATCCGGCTCTGCCGAAGGTTGAGACGATGCGGCCGATGCCCATCTCCCCGTACGCCGCCACAAAGCTGACCCAGGAGGCCTATGCGAGCGCCTTCTACGGCTCCTTCGGCCTTGAGACGGTCAGCCTGCGCTATTTCAATGTTTTCGGACCACGGCAGGACCCCAAGTCGCAGTATGCCGCCGTCATCCCGATATTCTGCACCAAGCTGCTGGCAAATCAGTCCCCGACGATCTACGGAGACGGCGAGCAGACGCGCGATTTCACCTACGTCGCCAACGTGGTGCAGGCCAACATCAAGGCGGCTGAGGCGACGGACGGGGCCGGTGGCGCGTTCAACATCGCCTGCGGGCAACGACTGTCACTCAATGACCTGCTGGCCCGGCTCTGCGCAATCATGGGGGCCGACATCGAGGCAATCTACGAGCCGGAGCGCGTCGGCGACGTGAAGCACTCACTGGCCGATATCTCGGCGGCGCAGGCGGCCTTTGGCTATGAGCCCTCTGTCGACTTCGATGAAGGCCTGCGGCGGACCGCGGAGTTCTTCTCCGCCGGGGCATGAGCTTGACACGGAGGCAGCCGCGTGCAGTGCCCGATATGTGACGCACCCACACCGCCCGCGCCGGCGTTCCTGATACACCGGTACGACGAGGGCGACATCCCCGTTATGGTCTGTGGCGTCTGCGAGCACAGTTTCGCGCTCGAGATTCCATCCGCGAGCAACGCCATTCGCGAACTCTATGACTCCTACTACCACGAGGAGAAGGTATCCCCCCCTTCGCCGCGGCAATCCGCGCGCGCACTGCGGAGGCTGATCGAGCGCAGCTACGGCGCCGAAGCCCGCGTCATCGACATCGGCTGCAATACCGGGTCGAACCTGCTCGAGTTTGGAGACACGCGCTGGGAGCTGCACGGAGTGGAGCCGGCGGCGCCGGCGGCGCGGATGGCGCGCGAGCATACCCGTGCCACCATCCATGAGGGCCTGCTGGAGGACCTCGACCTCCCGGAAGCCCACTTCGACTACATCATCTTCAACCAGGTCATCGAGCACATTCGCGAGCCAATCGCAGCCCTGCAGAGCATTGTTCGGCTTCTCGCGCCGGGCGGAACCCTGATGCTCGGTACAGTAGACCGGCAATCACGGGTCGCCCGCCAGATGGGGAAGGCCTGGCCGATGTACTACTCGACGGGCCACTACCACTTCTTCTGCGACCAGTCGGTGACGCGGATGGTTGAGGCGTGCGGGCTCGCGATCACCAGACGCCGGTGGGGGGGCGCCCCGATGCCCCGCAGTTGGGTGCCTCATCGCTCGGAGGTTGATGAACTGGTGAAGTACCGCTTCCTGCCCGTGAAGGTAGCCCGGGTGCTGAACTCGCAGGCATGGGCCTTCATGAGCATGCCGTGGACCCGAATCCCCATCTGCGACCACATCTTCGTGTGGGCCCGGCACAGCACATAGGACCGAGGCACCGGGAGGCCCCCGGCGAGGCTCGGGTCGCGTGCAGGCAGTGGTGCCCCCTACTCGCTGACGTTCTCAGGCTTGCCGCCAGGCTGCGTGTGCTCCGTAGCGGGGCCTGCCCCATCTTCCTCGGGATCATCGTCAGCCGGCGCGCGTCGTCCTCTCAGCGCCAGCACCCCGAACAGGTATATCCAGAAGATGAACCCGACATAGGCGTTCGGCCTGAGCAGCACGAAGTCGGCAAACATCGTGAACGCGCCGGCGAACAGCCCACAGGCGAAGACCTGCGCGGGCGCGTTGCGCAGATTCCCCCCGAGCAGCCGCCCCAGCACCAGCCACAGGTACGCCAGCCATGCCAGGCCGACGAGGCCGGTCTCGACCGCCAGGTACAGGAGCACGGAGTGCGGCTGGTGCAGCAGGAGGCCGTAGGGGGTCCGCTGCATGAAGCGCCCCGTGGCGCGGGCGCCGCCCTCCTCGACATCGGTCATGTACCACGGCCACCACGACCCGTAGCCCGAGCCGAGCACCTGTTTGTAGGTAGGAGCGCCGGCGATGATGCTGAAGCTCGTGAGATGGTTGAGCGCGCGCTCAGTGTCACTGAAGCGCGCAACTCCCGCTACATTTGCCCGACTGAAGACGATGATGGCCCCCAGTGGGAGGATCGCCGCAAGTCCCACGATCGCTATTCGCCGCTGGCTGCGGCTCCTAACCAGGACGGCTGCCAGCAGCACGAACAGCCCGAGCAGCGCATATGCGGAGCGAGACGCGGTGCCCAGCAGCACAATGACCAGGATAACAGCCACCGCGGCGTGGACTCTCCGTCGCACGGGATCGTCGACAGCCTGCTGGAGCGCCCAGCCGATGGCAGGCAACAGG
>DPJP01000403.1:0-9682 GCA_003542955.1 Armatimonadota bacterium | reverse complement strand
GCCGGCCTGCGCCGAACCGTAGAGGGGGCCGTCGACCCGGTACATCCCGAACATGGCATTCTCGGTGGCATGCCGGCCCTGCATGAGGAATGCGCGATCTATGAAGTAGACAGAGCTGACGGCTGCGAGGAAGAACGTCAGTCGCGTAAGGAAGTCCCGCACGCGCGGGCGCGACATCCGGGCGAGCACGCAGTACGCAAGGCAGATCGCGGCGATGTTGAGCACAAGCACATAGGACATGGCGATGCGGTCCACCCCGCCCATGCCGCTCCAGACCATCGAGAGGCCCATGTAGGCGATAAGCGCGACAGTGAGCATCGGCAGACCCCGGTGCCAGCGTGTCGGCCCGACGTGCGGCGGCCACCAGACCAGGAGGTAGAAGACGGCGAGGAGCGGGACGAGCAGGTGGCGCGACATGATCGGTACACCCGCGACGGCAGACCAGGGGTAGAGGTGCCCCGGCACGAGTGCCAGCACGCTGAGTATGGCCCAGAAGGGCATCTCATAGACCGGCACCCACAGGGGTGACGGCCTTGGGCCGGTCATTTCGCCGTCTCTATCTGTTGTGGCTGGGCCGGGCATTGTTGACTGCACCTGCCGCCTACTGGGGCTCTGTCCGCTGCGCCGCCTCAGCATCGACGGCGTAGTACGAGAGCAAGTCCTGCACTGACGCATCTATGGTGAACCGTGTTGCCCACCGGCGCGCGGACTCTCCGAGACGCAGGCTGAGTGCGGGATCGTCGAGGACCCGCCGGATGCCGGCCGCGGCCGCACCATCNNGGCGCGAACATGAGGCCGTGGTGCTCGGGCGGGGTCGCCTCCCGCAGCGTGGGCAAATCGGTCGCGATGATCGGTAGACCGGCGGCGGACGCCTCTGTCACCACGATCCCAAAGCCCTCATTGACCGAGGGCATGAAGAACGCGTCGGCCGCGAGCAGGATGTCCGTGACGTCGGCGAGCGCGGTGAAGGCCGTCACATTCGGGGCTGCTTCTGCCCAGTTGACGACCTGATCCAGCATCGCCCCGGTGGACCCCACGAGGGCGAAATGGACCGGATAGCCTTCGCGCTCCATCATCTCGGCGATCCTGAATACCTGCGCCTGGTTCTTATGTTCACTGAACCTGGCCACGTAGACCACGAGCGGACGGTCCGTCGGCAGGCCGAGTTCACGCCTGACCGCGTCCCGGTCAACCTGCCTGTCAAAGGGAGACAGGTCAAGCCCGCAGTAGACGACGCCCCCGGGACGGGCAGACGCCGGCCCGTTTGCGTTGAAGGCGTCCAGCCCGGCCGCCGAGCAGCCGAGCACCGTGGTCGCGTACGTGTTGATCCAGCGGGTCATCAGCCAACGGTAACCCCGGCGTCTAATGGTCTGCGGACGCTTGTCAACATGCGGATAGATATGCGCGATGCGAACGGGGATACGCATCCCCGCGGCGAGCTTGAGGATGTAGCCGCTGAGCAGATAGCAGTGGCTGTGCACGACATCGTAGGGGCCGTGTTCCTCGACGATGCGGCGGAAATTGCGCGCATAGGCCCATGGGCGGGATGGCTTCAGACACGGGTAGATGCCGGAGCCGAGCGACCGAATCTCGTCATCGTAGTCGTGCTGCTTGCTGGTGTGCGTCATGAAGTCGAAATGGTACCGGTCGCGGTCAATGTGTCGCAGCACGCGCATGAGCCAGGTCTCTATACCACCATGTGCCATCCCATGCAGGACGTGGAGAACCCTCACGGGCCTGGCAGGTCCGCGTTCCATGCTGCTGATCAACCCCGTGGGAGGGCGTCGGCCAGCCCCTGGTCGTACACGGCCTCGAGGTGGTCGACGTTGGCATTGATGTTGAAATCGCTTTGCATCAGCGTGGCAAGAGCCTCCGCCGGCGACATCACACGCCCCGCATCGAGCGCCGCGGCGATGCTGTCGGCCCAGACGGCGGGAGGCTCGGCGAGCGATCTGCGGCAGACGAGTTCGGTGACCACATCCGCATGGCGCGGCACACCGTCAGAGATCACGCACGGCAGCCCCGCGGCCTGGGCCTCGACGACCACGCGCCCGAGCCCCTCGGAGACGGAGGGGAACACGAGCAGATCGAACACACCGGTCATCAGCGCCGGCACATCGTCTCGCTCGCCGGGGAAGACGAAGCGGTCGCTCACTCCGGCGTCAAGCGCCTGCAGGCGGACCGCCTCCCGGCATGGGCCGTCGCCGATGAGCAGAAAGTAGATGTCGTCGCGTCGCTTGCGCAACTCAGCGGCAACCCGGACGATGAAGTCCTGCTTCTTCCATTCGACAAAGCGTGCCACATGTCCCACCACAAGCGCTTCGGGCGGGATGCCGAGTTTCTCGCGCAGGGCCGCACCGTCGCCGCGCGTGGTGAATGGCGCCAGGTCAATGGCCGTGGTCAGCAACTCATATCTGCGGTCGCCGAGTATTCCGGGACCCAGAAACGCGGCGGCCGACTCATCGGAGACGGCCAGTATCTTCGTGGCGTGCCGCTTCACGAGGTAACGCACCAGCGGCAGTGCGGCGCGTTTGAGCAGAGGGTCGATGCGGTGTGCCTGCGGGTGTCGGCTATGGCTGATGCGGACCGGGATGCCGGCGCCGTGTGCGAGGCGCAGTACAAGCCCGTCACGGAGGTACATGTGCGTGTGGATGACGTCGTACGGCCCGTATTGCTCGAGCGCGCGCCTGAAGTTGCGGGCGAACCGCCAGGGCCTGGTGCTGCCGGGGCAGGGGATGACGTTCACGCCGAGAGCCTGTGCCCTGTCATCATACGCGGCGGGCTCGGGGCGCAGTAGCATCACATCGACGGCAAAGCGCTCCCTGTCGATGGCGCCCAGGACCTGCATGAGCCAGGTCTCGACTCCCCCGCGCCCGAGATTGCCGATAACCTGCAGAACGCGAGTCCGGTCACAACTCCGGTTGGGCATCCGCAACCTCCGTTCCGGGTCCGGGCCGCTTGCCGCAGCGCGAGACCGCGATTGCGACCACGATTGCGGTCCCGATGAGCTGGATCGCGGCGTTTGCGACCATCGTCCAGCAGGCGCCCAGCAGGCCACCACCAGGGATCAACAAGAATGCGGCCAGCGCGGTCAGGGCAGTGATGCAGACAAACAGCGGCAACTGGGCGCGGAAGTAGCGGGCGGCGGACATCCCGTAGCCGAGGAAGGAAGCCACGTAGCGGAGCGCGGCCGCCAGCATCACCACAACGAACGGCATCGTCAGACCTGCGTAGTCGGCGTTGTAGACCAGCGCGAGCAGACGCCCGCCCACGAACCAGGCGACGGCGACTCCGGCAACGCCGATCACGGCGCCGACGCCCATCAGCTTGAAAAGAAGTCCGATGAACTGCCTGACACGCCCCGCCGCATAGTACTGTGACAGGCGCGGCGTGGCGGAGCGCCCCGCAGCCCCAATCACCTGGCCCCCGGCAGCCATCATGAATGAGATGTTCCCGAAAACCCCAAGCAGTTCCTGGCCGTGCGCGCCCTCGATGAAGTACTTTGGCAACTGCTGGTTGAGCGAGAGCAGCATCATCACGAAGCCCAGCGGCAGGGCAAGCCAGGCGAGACTGAGCAGGGGGCGGACCTCGAAACTCGGTCGCAGCCGGTAGGTCTCGTTGTCACCGGTCGTCTGGCGGTAGTACTTGAGGATCGCCTTGCTGTTGGGGAGGTCGATGACAAGAANNGAAGAAAGGCGACGGCCTTCCCCACGGCGTAGGCAATCAGCGCCCATACGATGCTACGGGTAACATACAGGGCCGCGACGAGACCGAGCAGCGACAGCGGCCCCTTGATCATCATCGAGGTGGCGATGCGGTCCATCCGTTCGTGCTTCTGCAGGAGCCCGTAGAGGATGTCCTCGAGCGACTCGAAGCCTTTGACGACCGCGACGAGCAGGATGGCGGCTGCGGCAATCCCAACATCGCCGCGCCACAGGACCACGCCGGCGGTGACGAGAATGGCGGCGATGATCGTGCAGATGCGCAGGCCCAGAAACTCGGCAAAGCGGTGCTCGTCTCTGGCGTCAGTGGCCTGCACGGTCCTGAGTTGCAGGTCGGCGAAGACGCAGATGGGCGAGCAGATCGCCAGGCCGGCGTGATAGACGCCTGCCATGGCGCCGCCCCCGAGCTTGGTCAGCGCCATGAGCACACCCCACTGCGAGGCGTAGAAGACGGCGTTGCCGACGAAGGTCCAGGAGAAGTTCGCCCGCAGCGAAAGGGGTATGAAGCGCGATTGTGTGATCTCGCTCATGGCGTTGGTTCCATTCGGGACGCGCAGTGTGGCAGCGCACGAGTACACCGGGCCGGCTGTGAGACGGGCGGGTGTGGCATCACTCGAAGGAGCTGATGATGCGGAAGACGCCGCGGCGCCAGGCGACGAATAGGAGGGATGCGGCGAACAGGACGGCAAACGCCGCGGCCGTGATGCGGACCGTGGAGGGCGCGGACTTGCGGGTCGGCGGCTCGGCCACATCGAGGACCTCGAACTGGCTGGTGCTCACGACTTTCTCCTGCATGGCGGCGAACTCGAGGTTCTTCGACAGCAAGGCAAGCAGTTCTGACTTGATCTGCTGGTCGCGCGAGAGCTGCATGTACTCGCGGGCGACCGGCGGCAGGTCGGCAAGCTGGCCGTCGATCTGGTTCTGCTCGCCCTGGTAGACGGCCTCCCGCGCCCGTGCCCCGGCGCTCTGAACCTGGTACTTCACGACATCGCCAAGCAGGGCATCGTAGGCAGGATTGACCTGTCTGGTGATGGTCGAGCGGACCTCCTCGGCGAGGCCGTCAAGCTCCGCCTCGGTCTTGTCGATGGCGGCCCGCAGTGCGACAACATCGGGATGGGCGGCGGTCAGGCCGGCACCCTGCAGCTCCGCCATCTCCACTTTCTGCTCGGCGAGCTTCTGACCGAGGCTGGTGATAAGCGGGTTGCGGGTCGTGACTTCCTGCTCGATGCGCGTGAGATCCTGTTGCTCGAGCTGCGCCCTGGCGACGCCCAGAGCATTGGACAGGTCACGCGCCTCGGCTTTCGCCGCCGTGTGGGCCTGGGCAACGGCATTCATCCGTGTCATGAGGTGTTCGGACTTCTTGGCGGGCTCGATGAGGGCGTACTCCGTCTGCAGGCTCTCCAGTCGGTCCTCGATCTCGGAGAGCTGCGCGGAGACCTCGTCGATGCGCTTCTCGACGAATACGCGATTCTCGGACGCAGCGCCGCGATCGCTCTGCGCCAGATATGCTTCCAGGTTGACGACATACTCGTTGGCGATGTCGGCAGCCAACTGCGCCGCCTGGCCGGTCGTCAATGGGACTGGACGGCCGAGCAACTCCGCGGCTCTGCTGGGCCCCGGTACCGTGACCCCGATCTCGAGCCCGACCACGGTTGTGAGGTTCCCACGCCTGCTGACCGAGGTCATCTCGCGAACCTGCCGGGCCGCGCCGACCTCCGTGAGGTGGAACTTCTCGGCAATTCCGAACTTGCGGGCAATCTCGCCGGTGATGCGGCGGCTCCTGAGGATGATCTCGAAGCTGTAGACGCGCGGATCGGAGCCGGTGAGCGACAAGAGCGCGGAGCGCGCGCCACTATCGGCGGATGCGGCATTCAGCATGGTCACGATGTCGGGCCGACGCGAGAAGAGCAGCGAGGTGCCGGCACTGTACTGGCGGGGCAGAAAGAGGTACACCACCATACCCACAGACGCGGCGCCAATGACACTGATGAGCAGTGCATGGCCCCAGTTGAGTCGGTCCAGTATGGCACTCACGCGCCGGATCTGCGTTTCGGCTTCGGGCACTTGGTCTGCGGCTCCCTTCGTCACGCTCGTTTCTCCGTGCCCGGAACGCCGCATTGTGCAGAGCCGCCGTAGTGTGATGGTTGCCCGGGCTCATGATTCCGGGCGGAGCAGTGTGGGTGACTATTTGCCTGGCGCGTCAGGGCGAACGATCATTCGCTGTTGCCGGTCGAGGGACCTCCATTTCGGGGTCCGGCGGTGGCGTTGACACCTCAAGGGACATTCCTTATACTATAGCCTCGAAACCGGTGTCAAGCTGCACACCGTGTCGGCACTCTCCCCCATTCGGACGCCAAAATGCCTACAGCCTTTGCTATCGGTCTGCTCGCAGCCATCGTGCTCACACCCCTCACGATTGTGCTTGCCCGGCGGACCCGCGTGTGTGACAAGCCTACGGGCGGCAAGCTGCATAGACGCGTGACTCCGCTCATGGGCGGGCTGGCCGTGCTGGTGGCCGCCGCGGTCGGCTGCTCGCTGTCAGGCGCCGATTGGGTTATGCTCGAGCCCTTCTTCCTGGGGATGGGCCTGATCGCGCTCATCGGCATGATCGANNAAGCCGCTCAAGCCAAGCCTGAAGATGGGCGCGATGATCCCCGCCGGGATCATCCCGATCCTGCTGTGGCCGGTCGAAACGCCGCCGCTGTGGTGGGCGGCGCCGCTGTTCATGCTCGGCTTCGTCTGCGTGACCAACGCGGTGAACCTGCTGGACACGATGGATGGGCTCACCTGCGTGATGACAGCGGCCTCGGCGGCGGCATGCGGCCTGATGCTCGCCTCCTCGGGACAGCCCGACCTGGGACTGGCGGCCCTCGCGGTCTCCGGCGCCTGCGTCGGCTTTCTCTTCTTCAACTGGCGCTTCATTCACCCCGCATTGATCTTCCTGGGTGACATGGGCGCCCTGGCGCTGGGCGCGGGGCTCTTCGTGCTCGCCGCGCACCTGGCGCAGAATGCCTCATCCGTTCTGGACTATCCCGCCATCGCGCTCCCGATCCTGCTGGTACTGGTCAACACCCCGCTGACGATGGTGATCCGGGTGCGCAAGGGGGTGGGGCCGCTGAGTCGCTCGAAGGACCATATCTCAGAGCGTCTCTTCCGGCTCGGGGTGCCCAGGTGGGAGATCACCGCGTGGCTGGGGCTGGTGAACCTCGTGGCCGCCGCGGCGGGGGTCGTCGCCTGGATGGCCACATCGCCTGCGGTGGAGGTCATCGCATTGGTCGTCGGCATAGCCCCGGTAGCGTATCTGGCCTGGTACAGCACCTCGCTGAAGCTGCCGGCGGAGGGTACCCCACCGTACGTGCCTCGCCGCATATGCCGGATTGTCACACGACTGAATGTCGGCGGGCCGTCGCAGCAGTGTGTTCACCTGACCAACACGCTCCGAGCGTATGGATGGGAGACGTTCCTGCTCGCCGGGGTCGTCGACACCGCCACTGAGGACAGCATGGAGTACCTGGCCGAGCAGGAGGGCGTCGAGGTCATCAGGGTGCCGGCCATGGGCGCGGACCCCAATCCGCTGACAGACCTTCTCGCGCTGTGGCAGGCATATCGCGTGCTGCGCCGCCTGCGCCCGCAGGTCGTCCACACGCACCACGCAAAGGCCGGCACTATCGGGCGCCTGGCCGCGGCGCTGGCGAATACGCCGGTGATCGTGCATACCCATCACGGCATCAGCCTGGTGGATTACTTCGGGCGGCTGAAGAACGCAATCTTCCTCGCCATTGAGCGGGTGGCGGCCTCAGTCGCGACCGCACTGATTGCCATCGGCGAGAATGACCGCGCGGACCTGATCCGGTTGCGGGTGGCGCCGCCGGAGCGGTTCGTTGTCATCCCATTGGGCCTGCCGCTGGGCAAGTTTGCCGACCCCGCGGTACCGCGCGGCACACTGCGTAGCCAACTGGACATCCCGGAGGACGTGAGTCTCATCCTCTTCGCCGGTCGCCTGGTGCCGATCAAGGATGTGCCAACGCTCATCCGGGCCATGATGACAGTTGCCGGGCAGCGCCCCAATGTGCACCTGGCGCTGTACGGCGACGGGCCGCTACGGGGCGAACTCGAGCAGCTTGCGCAGGAGCTTGGCGTTGCCAACAGGATCACCTTCTGTGGCACCACCAACGAGATCGAGAAGGCCTACGTGGATGCCGACCTGGTGCTGTTGTGCTCGAAGCGGGAGGGCATGCCGGTGGTGATCCTCGAGGCGATGGCAGCCGGGCGTCCCGTCTTGAGCACTAATGTCGGCAATGTGACGAACATGATCACGGACGGGGTGACCGGGCGACTCGTGCCCGCGGGCGATGTCGATGCACTGGCTGATGCCATGCTCGAGGCCCTGACCAATCCCGAGGCGACGATGGCCATGGCGCGTGCCGGGCAGCAGCATGTGCTGGCATCGTTCTCGATCGAGACACTGACGGAGCGCATCAATGCGCTGTACGAGGCGCAGATCGCGGGACAGCCGTATGCCGATCCCCTGGCGAAGCCGGCAGCGGAGCAGGCAGTGCCGGAGGAGGGCGTGCGTGTCGAGCATCCCGCCCCGTGATCCCGACAGCCTGCGGCCGGGCGAGCGCATCGCCGGGCGCATGCTCCTGATCGGCCACTACGTGATGGCCCGGGGCGATGACTGCTACTGGTTCACGCGCGCTGGGCCGGCGCAGCGCGTCTACTCGATCGCAAGGCATGTCGACGAGTTCGTGGTGATGGGGCCCACGCGGGCACTCGAGCCCGGCGAGAAGCTCACTGAAGTCGCGGGGAACGTTTCGTGTGCGCCACTGCCCCCATGCTGGTGGCACCTCATCCTGTGGCCCTACAGCCTGCTGCGCATGATCGGCGAATGCCGGCGCGCGGATGTCGTCCGCATCCGCATCCAGGAGTACATGTACCTGCCGGCAACGCTGGCGGCATGGTTGACCCGGCGGCCGATGTACTTCTACATCGGCGCATCGCCGGTGTCCTCGGCTCTCACCTCGCCGCGCCTGTCCTGGGCCGCGCCGCTTAAGCGCGTGCGTGCGATAGTCGACCAGTGGCTGGTGCGGATGGTCATCCGCGGCAGGGTGGTCATCTGCTCCGACAGGCGCCTTGCCGAGGAGTTGCGGCCGTACGCTGCGCGCTCGTTCGGCTTCAGGATGTCCAACGTCCTGCAACCTGACGACTTCGTCGACCCGGAGACTATCAACTGCGACTGGCAGGACCCCGTGACGGTGCTGGTGGTCGCCACGCTTAACCCCGGCAAGGGCATTCAGGACCTGATGAGGGCGATGGCCGCCCTGCGGGCGGAAGGGCATCAACTGGCGTTGCGGCTGGCCGGTGACGGCGGCTACAGGCCGGCGCTCGAGAGCCTGGCGGCGGAACTGGGCATGACCGATGCGGTCACCTTCCTCGGCTTTGTGGGTCGCGAGCAGCTGCACGAGGAGTACGCGAACGCGGACATCTTCTGCCTGCCGTCGCACTCGGAGGGCAGCCCCAAGGTCATCCCGGAGGCGATGGCGGCGGGCCTGCCGACGGTGTCGACGGATGTGGGCAATGTCACTAACATCATCGAGGACGGCGTGACCGGGCTCGTCTGTCAGCCGAAGGACGTCGAGGGGCTGACTGCGGCGCTGCGCAGGCTGCTCGAGGACAGGCAGTTCGCGCTGTCCGTGGCCCGCGCGGGGCGTGAATCAATGGAGGGCACCGGCCTGGATGCGGACTCGCGCGAGTTCATGGGAGTTGTGGCGAAGCACCTGGGCCTGAAGGTGGTCTCCGACCAGGCCGAGGCGTGACGCGCAGGAGCATGAGTGAAGGTGCTGGACGGGCCGCATCCCCCAGGCGCGGGATCTGGCCCACCGGCAGTCACACCCGGGCTCGGCACCGCTGATGATGTGTGCGCGCGGGCGGGTCTCGCTCTGCCGCATGCGACCGCAGCA
>DPJP01000321.1:2520-2726 GCA_003542955.1 Armatimonadota bacterium | reverse complement strand
CGCCACTGCCGCGGGGGGCGGCTTGGCGGGAGGGCCGGAGCGTCGTCTTTTGGTTCTCGGGCACATGGCGGGCTCGTGGTATTGAGTTCACCAGCCCCACCGCAGACCCCGCTCTACAATCGTGGAGAGCATACACCAGGTTGCGAATGCGTGTCAACCGGAATAATAACAATCATGTGCCTTCTGAAGTCGCATATTCACCTGAA
>DPJP01000321.1:0-2482 GCA_003542955.1 Armatimonadota bacterium | reverse complement strand
TGGTGCCCCCAACCGGCTCGCAGGGCGGATGTGGCCGACGCGCTCAGGGCGTCAGCCATCCCATCTCAGGACAAAGTCGATGACTGCAGCGCGCAACGGCTCGGTCGCGTCGTAACGGATGTGCTCGAAGGGCTTGAAGCCGCTGGCGCTGGCATACGACCACACGATGTCCGTCGGGTGGATGCCTGCGGTGACGGAGAAGTCGACGGGAGCCGGCGTCAGGCTTACGGCGCGCTCATGCCCGAAGAGGCCGGTCACGCCGTCAAGCGCGACCCCGAACTCCTGCTTGCCCTGGAAGAGCCAACTCAGGCGGCGCGGCTCGTCGAGGACGACCGTGTCGCGGATGGTGATCTGACGGTCAGCGGCGATGATGAAGTCACGCGTGTAAAGCGATACGCCGGCTGACTCCGGGTAGGCAGGGGTCAGCCAGAGACGCACGAGGCCCGTGCCTGCAGCATCATCCCAGCGCACGAGCTGTATCTGCTCGCCGTAGTGGAGCTTGGAGGGTATCGACATCGGGTAGCCGATGTCGCCGCGCTGGCCGCGGTCATCGATCAGCAGCACACTGCGGGTTGCCGAACGCAGCGCGTACCCGGCATCCGGCGAACAGAGCAGCGCAGTGCCGTCGAGGTAGAATGCGAAATGGCCCGCCTCGGGCACCACGCCGAGGCGGTCGCAGGCGTTCAGAGACCGCATGTAGGCGTTGAAGCCCGCGTACGGGGCGCACTGGACCGAGAGCACGGCGCGGCTTTCGTCATCACGGTACTGCACATAGCCGCTATCATCGAAATACGCAAAGCGGGGCGGCGTGGGCTTCGCGGGAGCGGGCTGGGTGGCCGGGTCGTACGTCAGGACGCCCTCGACGGCGGTGAGTGAGTATGCGGCGATTTCGGTACCATGATAGAACTCAAGCGTCGGCAACTGGAGCATGTACTGCTGCAGGTATGCGGCATGGGCATCCGCGTTCTTCTGGGCGATGCGGTTGAGGAAGTGCGCGCCGCCGATGAACGGGCTGCGGTCGGCCCCGGCCCCGACGCTCAGCAGACGGTGGCCGGGCTCGTCCAGCGCGGCGACGCAGTAGCGGGTGACCTCCGCGAACTGCGGCCCGTCGAAGATGTCCTCGCCGGTCAGGGCAAGCAGCGCGTCGCGGTAGTGCGTCACCGGCGAGAGCCACAGGTAGATATGCCGCCAGGAGGAGAGCGGGATTACGCCGTCGCGCGGCATGGCGTCGAGTGATCGGCGCAGCCTGGGGATGACGTAGCTGACCCAGCGGTTCGCCTCCGGCAGCACCCCCAGACAGTGTAGCGCTGCGGCGCCGAAAATGAACAGCGACTTCCAGCCGTGATCCTGGAGAATCGAGCCGCCCCAGTAGTCGCGGTTCAGGAGCGCCAGGTTGAAGAATACCTCACCGTGGCGGCGAAGCTTGTCCAGGAGGCGGGCGCGGCGCTCATCACCCAGCTCATCGCCGAAAGCGTGATAGGCCCAGGCGAGCGCGCGGAGGCAGGCCGCAGCGCCCATGTCGCCATTGTGGGAGTAGCCCTCCGGGTTAGGGTTACCCCAGGCCTCCTGGTTGATGACGGCATCGACGGCCGCCAGCGCCATCTCCAGAGCGCCCTCGCGTTGCCCGATGCGGTGCGCGGCGAGCAGCAGGAGTATGTCCTCCGCCCCGTGGCCCTCGCGCGCCGTCACGGCGTCGAAGGCCCGCCGCAGCGGCTCGGAATAGAGGGCATACTCTCCCCCATCCAACCCCTCGCGGATTGGCTGCCAGAAGGCCGGATCACCCCAGCGCCCGGCGGGGCCGTCGGAGCCCTGCTTAATGCCGGCAGGCAGTGGAACCAGGCAGTCCTCCGGGTCGGGCTGGAGCACAGCGGAGACCCAGCGCAATCCGCTCCAGTCATAGGGCTTCTGGCCCTCGAGCAGCTCGGCCGGTGTGAATGGCTGGAGCTCGACGGTGGTGGGGCCATCGGCGTAGAAGGCGGTGTTGCCGCGGAAGCGCCTGTGTTCGAGGTCCTCGAGCGAGATGCGGGAGAAGAACCATAGCCCGATGCGCTCGCCGTTGACGCTGACCCAGTAGCTGGGCACCAGCGGGGAGTTGTTGAAGTTGATCGAGAAATCCCACGGGCCGGTGCGGCGGTTGACGTTCCCATGTTTGTTGAGTATCTCGTAGAGCTGCTCGAAGTCGAACTCAGCGGCGTCCATGACGATGGAAAGCTGATAGAGGCCGGGCGGGGCGTCGAAGGAGAAACTGAGGGCGCCGTCGTCGGAGACAGACGGCTGGATGGTCCGCGGAGCGCGAATGGTCGAGACGATGTCGACGACGGGTGCGCCGATTGTGGGTTGCATGGTGTGGCCTCTTCATTGGGATGCACGGCCGACCGGGCAGACACGTCGCCGCACAATTCGCCGATTGCGGCACAAGAGCCTGCAGGAGACAACGGCGGAAGGCCAACGGCGAGGCCTACCGCGAATGACGCGAATGACG
>DPJP01000228.1:4041-4581 GCA_003542955.1 Armatimonadota bacterium | reverse complement strand
CCCGACCGAGCCCGGCCCCCGCACGGCACACCCTCCTCGTCGGAGCGCCTCGTGACGGCTCTGCGCTCCGCGACACCGGCCTGCCGTTCACTCGCCCCTAACCCATCGCCCCTCGCCCCTGCCGTTCCTCCGTGCTTCGGCAGGACGGAGTGCTATCGAAAGGGAAATGAGGTGCGTGATGATCGGACGGCAAATCTGTTCCTCCGGAGGCGATCCTGTTGCGGGTATCCTATATGGCACTCATGACGCTGGTGGTGGTCCTGGCGTGTACGGCGATGGCGCAGGGCGAGCCGCTTGTGCTCGTTGAGAATGGGCAGCCCGCGGCAAGCATCGTGCTGGCCNNGGCCGCCGAGCCGACCCGCGCGGCGCAATTCGCCGCCGCGGAGTTGCAGTACCATCTGCAGAAGATGACCGGGGCCACACTGCCCATCATCAATGACGATGCAGCGGCGCCCGTGACGGCGATCCTCGTCGGTGAGAGCGCACGCACGCGGGCGTTGGGGCTCAAGAGCGACGACTTCTCCCCGCAGGAGTACCTGG
>DPJP01000228.1:1569-4009 GCA_003542955.1 Armatimonadota bacterium | reverse complement strand
ACCTGGTCGGCTTCCGCCCCGGAGCGCTGGTGCTGATCGGCCGCGATGCCGACACCCGCGGCGCCATGGACTACCAGGACCCGGCGACTTTCCCCGGTGACTATGACGAGCAGGGCACCGTCTACGCCGTCTACGACTTCCTCGAGCGCTTCTGCGATGTCCGCTGGTACCTGCCGACTGAGCTGGGTGAGGTCATCCCCGAGCGCCGCACGCTCAGCGTGGATGGGCAGGACGTCCGGCGCAAGCCGGCGATGATCTATCGCAATGTCTACAAGGGCGAGGCGCTGCCCGCGGACCTCATCGGCGACACCATCGAGCATCAGGAGGGCTACCCGAGCCTGGACCGGCGCTCGACGCGGCTCTTCATGCGGCGCATGCGCCAGGGCGGCGCCCGTTACAACGCCAATCACTCCTTCTACGGTTACTACAAGCGCTTCCTCGAAAGCAGCCCTGACTGGTTTGCGCAGGGCTACGAGGGTGAGCCGCCGCAGATGTGCTTCACCAGCCAGGGCTTCATCGACCAGGTGATCGCGGATGCGCGGGAGTACTTCGATACCGGCAAGGCGCAGCCGGGCGCGGTTGCCGCCGGCGACTTCTTCGCCCTCGTCCCGATGGACAATGCCTCATGGTGCCGGTGTGAGCGCTGCGCAAAGGAGATTCTGGAAGACCCGACGCGCGGGGAGCGCTTCACCTCCAACGATACCGCCAGCAACAACATCTTCGGCTTCATCAACAAGGTCGCGCGCGAGGTGGGGAAGACCCACCCGGACAAGTGGCTCGCGGCGCTGGCCTATAGCCGCTACGTCTACCCGCCCACGCATGAGCCGCTGGAGAAGAACGTCAGCATCATGCTCTGCCTGCCGATCCGGCACACCTTCAGCCGCGAGTCGATGGGCAACGACAGGCGCGTGCTGGGGGCGTGGACGGCCGAGTCGGTCGAGAGGCCCAAGTTCGTTTGGCTCTACTACTGCTACCCGACCCTCTGGGCTGCCAAGCAGGGATGGCGGCCGTACCCGGGCTTTTTTGCCCACACCGTCGTCGACCGGTTCTCCGAGTTCCACCAGAGCGGCGTGCGCGGCTTCTTCATCGAGCCCTCCTACCTGGCCCACGGCCAGCGCAGCCCGCTCATCGACCAGCTCGAGCTGTACCTGGCATATCGACTGGCCGATGATCCGACACTCGACGGCGATCGCGAGATCGACGAGTTCTTCGAGCGCTACTACGGCCCCGCCGCGGAGCCGATGCAACAACTGTATGAGAAGATGGAGGCCACCTACGCCGACCCGGCCAACCACCCCGGCACCGGAGTCGCTCAGAGCGAGTTGCGGGCGTGGACTGCCCTGGGTACCGAGGAGCGGATGCGTGACTACCGGCAGCTTCTCTACCAGGCGCGGGGACTCGCCCGCGAGGGCGACCAGGTCTACCAACAGCGCGTGAAGCTGTTCGACCGCGGTATCTACCGCTGGATGGCCGAGGGGCGCGAGAGCTTCATCAAGCTGCAAGAGATGCGCGGCTCTGGGATGCCCAGTGCCGACGTCCCCCGCATTCCCGCGGCCGGCGGTGATCTGAAGCGCGCCGACTGGAGCGCCGCGGCAGTGCTCGGCGACTGGAGCACGCTGCGCGGTGAGCCCACCACGCGCCAGGTGCAGGCGCGGATGGCGCACGATGGCGAGTACCTCTACCTGGAGCTGGAGGAGGCCGGCATCGATACGAGCAAGCTCGTCGTCGGAGGGCCGATCACCGTCTGGGACGAGGACGAATGGGAGGTCTTCTTCGCGACAAAGCGCGGGCCGCGCTACCGGCAGATGGGGCTCAATGCCGCCGGCGTGCACTTCGACCTCGCCTATGATGAGAACANNCAGCAGCAAGTGGGACAGCGGCGTGGTGCTGGAATCGGACACCTCCGCGCCGGATCGCTGGCGTGTGCGGATGGCCCTGCCGCTCAAGCAGCTTGTCTACCGTGGCGCGAAGCCCGGCGACACGCTCTACTTCAATGCGCTACGCGCCACGCAGATGGTGAAGTCGCTGGCATGGTCGCCGACCTACGGCGGCTTCCGCGAGCCCACACGCATGGGGGAGATACGGCTGGCGGAGTGAGGTCGCACGCGCCGGGCGCCGCACAGAGTCAATCGGGATCAGTTCCGCCATCGACACCACGACGTCCGGTCGATGGCGGTGGTCGACTGTGGGAGCATTTCGGGATAGGGCTGGAGTCTCCAAACTGGAGGAGATCGCATGAAGCCGTTCCATCGCTTCGCGTTTGTAGTGGTTGTGGTTGCGGCGGCTCTTGTCGCGGGCCTGGTTGGCTGCCACAGCGGCGCCGCACCCGATGTCGCTTCGCCGGCTACTGTCGGAGGTCTGGTGGAGGTGGCTCAGGCCGGCCTCCGTGGCGACCTTAACGGCAACGGGAATCCCGACATCACCGACGCCGTCGGCATCC
>DPJP01000228.1:323-1511 GCA_003542955.1 Armatimonadota bacterium | reverse complement strand
CGGCTTCGACCCGTGGCCGATCTCCTGCGTCGTGATCCCCAACGTCTACCAGGGCACCTGGATGGTCGCCGTGCTCAACCCCGACGAGACCCTGCGCGGCGTTGCGATGTTCACCGTTGCCGCCAACGGGGCGATCTCGCTGGGGAGCAGTGAAGTGGCGGCGTCGGGGAACGTGAGCGCGACGGGGGAACTGACCGCCGAGGGCTCCATCGCCGGCACGACATTCGACGCGNNCGGCCGGCACGCTGCTGGATGATGACACCGGCACCGGGACGTGGGCCCAGTACGAGGGCGCCACGCAGGTGGGCAACGGCACACTGCTCTTCTGGCGCGCCAACGGCGGCCAGTTCGCCGGCACCTGGGATGTTGTGGTCTCGGGCACCCAAAACGGCGCCGGCGTTGTAGTGATCGACGCCAACGGGCTTATCAGCGGAACCGTGACGACCGGGATCTTCCAGTCGGCCGTCAGCGGCGTCGTCACGGGCTCGGGCACCGTCGTCGTCGCCTGGACTGTCGCGAACATCCCGATCCTGGCCGACGGTCCGGCCGACGGGCATGCCAGCGGCTCGCAGGCGACGGGCTCGTGGCGCAGCGGCGGTGTCGGCAGCGGCACCTGGACGGCCACCAAGCGCTGAAGCCCGGGAACGCCGGCGCTCTGGGAGCGCGCTGCTTGATGCTCCCACGACAGGCCACCGTCGCCTGCCATCTGCCATGCCGCCCGCAGTTCGAAGGACCAACACGAGGTGACAGGATGCAGTCGCATCGCTGGGAGGAGTTGCTCCCGGAGGAGTTCTATACCGAGTTCGAGCGCGTGCCGCTGGCGTACATGGCCGCGGGGCCGCCCGAGGAGCATGGCCTCCACTGCCCCCTCGGCAGCGACCTCTGGCCGCCGTATCAGATATGCCTGCGCGCGGCAGAGATCACCGGCGGCATCGTTTTCCCGATCATCCCGTTAGCCCCTCCCGACCCTCCCGCGACCTCCAGGGAGCAGATGCGCTCAGGCCGGTATGAGCTGTTCCCGCCGACNNCCTATACCGAGGTGCTCGAGGGCATGGCCGACATCGGCTTCCGCGCGTGCATCTGCATGGCCGGCCACACACCGGCGGGGGAACTGCTGCAGGACATGATGGCCGCGCATGGTGGCGTCATCCGCGGCATGCGCTTCTATGGCACCGGCACCGACTCGAT
>DPJP01000228.1:0-275 GCA_003542955.1 Armatimonadota bacterium | reverse complement strand
CTCGGCCCATCACGGGACGCTGTGGGAGACCTCCATGATCATGGCGGTGGCGGCCGAGTACGTGGACCTGCCGCGCGCGCGGCGGATTCTCGACGATCCGCGGCCATCGCAACTGCATGTCAACGGCCCCGAGGTCATCGCCATGATCCAGCAGGCCAATGCCGAATTGGGGGAGAAGATGCTCGGGATCACGGTTGAGCGGATCGTGGAGAAGGCGAGTGAATTGTTGGCGGGTGTCAGGCAGGATGCCTCCACGCGCTAACTTTGGCGCTTTC
>DPJP01000231.1 GCA_003542955.1 Armatimonadota bacterium | reverse complement strand
AATCGCGAGGCAGTAGGCGGTGATGCGGTCACTCAGTTCGTTGAGGACGATGTTGCGGTTGAGCTTGGCGAAGTTGAGCGCCTCCGGCTCGAATGCGAGCACCTCGCAGGGCACCCGCCGGGCGGCGTAGAGCGCATACTGGCCGATGTTGGCGCCGATGTCATAGAGCACATCGCCCGCCTGCACGTGCTCGTCGACCCAGTCGAGCGTATCCGGCTCTTTGGTGGTATAGGTCTCCGCGCGCCAGAGTTCGTAGTTGCGCATCCCCTCCGGCACCGGCCGGTCGTCGATGTCGAGCAGGATCGTCTCGCCGCGGACGTCGCACGTCATGACATGNNGCTGAGCCCGCCGTCAGAGAGCCGCGTCAAGGTTTCAGCACTCAAGTGCGAGACACCTGCTCAGGAACGGTCCCGCAGCCGCATGAGCAGGGGCGTGCGAACGGCCGCAGGGCAGAAGCGAGGCCGCAGAGGATGGGCGCGGGCCGCCCATCCTCCTGAGCACAGGGGATGGCGCCTACAGCCGTTCTGGGGCCACCTCGCGCTGCCCATTGCGCGCTGCGGGAGGGACATCGCGGCGCATGCCGAAACTGGGGGCATGGATTCCGAGAATCGCCCTGAGACCACACATAGCGCACTGCCCCCGGACCACGAGCCGCCCGCAGAGAACTCCGGCGGCGGCACAGGGGCACAGTCACGGAAGGTCGTTCTCTCGCTGCTGTGGATCATCTACGCGGCCCACTACCTGTGCCGCGTGAACCTCGCTGCGGCGCAGAAAAGCCTCTCAGCGGACAGGGGCCTGAGCAAGCAGCAGCTCGGCGGCCTGCTGTCGCTCTTGAAGGTGTTCTACGGCAGCGGGCAGTTCATCAACGGGCATCTGGCGGACCGGCTGAGCCCGCGCCGGCTGATCATCCTCGGCCTGACCGCCTCCGGCATCATCAACCTGCTGTTCGCGCATCAGGAGCGCTACGGCTGGTTCGCCGTGCTGTGGGCGGCCAACGGCTACTTCCAGGCCTTCGGATGGACATCCGTGGTCCGCCTGGCGGCGAACTGGTTCCCGCCGCGGCTGCGGGAGGCGGCCTCGGGCATCCTCGGTACCTCCTACGTGCTCGGCAGCGGGCTGAGTTGGCTGCTGGCCGGTTGGCTCACTGAGACCTTCGGCTGGCGCTATGCCTTCTGGTGCCCGGCCTGGATATGTTTCTTCGTCGCCGGACTGGTGCTCGTCTACGTCCGGGACAATCCGCGGCAGAGCAAGGGCCCGGACTCAGCACCGGCTTCGTCGAGCGCCGCTTGCTGCCCACCGGTGGAGCAAAGCCGACAGGGGCCGGGCATGGGTCTGGCGCTCGGCTGTCTGGCGGTGGCGCAGACGTGCCTGTTGTTCGGCTACCACGGCCTGCTGGACTGGACGCCGCACTACCTCGCGGAGGTCGGCCGGATCAGCGCCGGCTCCGCGGCCGGGCGGGCCTTCCTCCTGCCCCTCGGAGGCGCCATCGGCTGCCTGGCCCTGGCGGTGATCTCACGGCGCCACCCCGGCAAGATGGGGCTCTATCGGACGATCGTTGCCCCCCTCGCGGTGTTCGCGCTCCTGCTCGTTGTGTTCCCCGCCGTCCCGCAGCGCGTCCCCGCGGCCGTTCCGGCCGGGCTGCTTGTGATGGGATCAGTCTCCTCGCCGCCTGCCAGCGTCATGGCCTGTGCGCTCCCCGCCGACCTCTGCGGGGCCGAGGCGGCAGGCAGGGCTGCAGGCCTGGTTGATGCCTCCGGCTATGTCGGTTCGGCACTCTCGGGCTGGCTGTCGGGTAAGGTGCTGGATCGGCTCACGCCCAGGTATGGCCCTGAGGCGGCATGGGCCTTCGTCTGGCGCATGTGGGCGGGCGGCGTGCTTGTGGCCGCCGGGCTCATAGCGCTGATTGCCAGGTGGATGGCGACGACAGAGAGAGGGGCGAGAGATGAGGGGCGAGGGGCGAGTGACGGCGGGGCGCACTGAGGCAGGCGGCTGAGGCGGCACGGCGGCGCTCACGCATGCCCAACGGACGGCGCCTCGGAGAAGCCGCGGGACGGTGAGACTGCGGCTTCTCTGATGTGGCGGGGTGGGGGCCCGCAACTGGCCTCGTGCGAACGATCGCGGGATGTCGTGCGGGGGACTGCTGGGCCGACCTCGGTCACCACGCACACGACGCGTGGTTCCCTCGTGCGGCCCCTCCCCACGTACCAAGCGCAGCCGGGAGTCTTCTCAGGCTTTGAGGCTCTCCAGCAGGCCGACGGCCTTCTCCACGATAGCCTCGCCGAAGCCCGGCAGATACGGCGTCGAGTTCGGCTCGTATGCCCCATCCCCGAAAGCCCGCAACGTCGGGATGTAGCCGATGCTGTCATTGGCCAGCTCGATGACCATCGTCTGGGCGAACGGCGAGCGGCGCTTGATCTCAAGGCCCAGCTCGACGAAGAACTCCCCCGGCACGCCGACGAGGGCCAGTTCACCGATGCGGAGCGCCTGCACAACCGTGGTGTGCGGGGCGGGCGGTTTGGCCTCGAGGCGCCTGACGCGGCGCTGGAAGGAGCGCTCGCCCATCAGCACCTTCTGCCCTGCCTCGAGACGAGCCTCGATCTCCTGCGCCCTCGCAATGTCATCCGCTGTCGGCGGCGGGCACGCATCGAGGGTCAACTCGGCCAGCGAGAAGCCCAGCGGCGGATCGTCGGTGAACTCGGCCTCGTTCCAGGCCCAGAGGGCGTTGGCGGCCACCAGTGCCGCGGCGCGCTCGCAGTGCTGATAGCGGTCATTGCGCCGGACGGTGTTGCCGATGACGTCGACGTTGTTGATGTCACCCGATGCGCCGTTGGAGAGCGCGGCGACAAAGCTCTCTCCCCGCAGGCGCTGGATGAGCGTGGAGAAGAAGCCGTAGTAGTCGGCGGAGAAGGCCGTGTGGTCATCGGGGATACCGACATAGTGGAGGGCATAGTTGCTCAACAGGCCGATGGTGCCGCCGCAGGGGCCGCGCAGCGCCATCACGGAGACCTCCGGGTCTGTGGGGCCGGCGGGCTCGACGACCTCCGGGTTGCCGACGCCGGGATTGGTCTGCACCGTTCCGTCGGTCATGCGATAGCGGCGGTTGAAGACCAGGCGCGGCTCGGAGGTGCTCGCCCACCCGACCTCCGCCGGCTGCCGGGCCTGCCAGGCGACCCGCACACCGTCGGCGATGCGGCGCCACAGCCACTCCGTGTAGTCGTCATCGCCCGTCTCCGGCCCGGTATGGGTATGCGTGCAGGCGATGAGCACCTGCTCGGGCAGCAGGCCGGTGGTCTCGGCGATGAGCGCCTTGGCCTGATCCAGGTACTTGCGGGCGATGCCGATGATGTCGCAGATCGCAACGGCCACGGCGCCGCCGGAGCCATCGATAGCAAAGCTGCGCACATGCAGCGGATCATGGACAGTGCTTGCGGTACGCTCCTCGAAGTAGCCGCGCATGCGGGTTCCGAGCGGCGGCGTAACATCCAGACATGACACGCCTGCGTTCAGCATTCGAGCACCTCTTCTGCCGGGCGGAGACGGCACTGTCGACTTCTGTTCGTCCCCCGTCCACCGGCGTCATTGCTGCGTGATGCGGGCAGCGGCAACCAGTCCCGGTGGTTCGCCGCCGACATCATCAACACCTCGGTTGCGGGCGATGCAGGTTGGGAACTCCTGACATCGCCAGGCTTCGACGCGATGAGTCCCTGTGCGAGTGGGGCTCGCCTACCGGGTGTCGCGGGAGATAGATG
>DPJP01000038.1 GCA_003542955.1 Armatimonadota bacterium | reverse complement strand
ATGCGACTGACCATCGCCACTGTCGTGCTCTGCATGCTCACAATCGCCGCCGCCGCACAGGAGCCGACGCAGCTCATGAACCTGCTCAAGAACCCCACATTCGAGTTCCACGCATTCGCCAATCACCGCGCCGGCAAGGCACTCAGCTACGAATCCAACAATGCTGCCTTCTGGAACACCGACGCCTGGGGCGACATCATCGTCCGGCGTGAGGGGCACGTTGCCCGCGACATCCGCCCGGCCTTCTCCACGAAGAACATGGTGTCCATCGCGCCCGGCAAGCGCCTCTGGCAGTTCTTCACTCTCCCGGAGGCCGGTCTGGCCCCCGGCGAGCATATCAGCCTCCATGTCTATGCCCACCAGGCGGCGCCCAACGCACTGCGCGCAAGCATCAAGCTGCTGAAGATCGACAGCGAGGACGGCGAGTGGTCGCCCAAGGACTTCGGCTGCTCAGATGAGCGCGCATTCGCCCGGCACGCCCGCGGGGAGCTTGTCGTGGCGCAGGCTTACCAGGCTCAGTCAGAGCAGACCGGGGCCGTTGAGCTGACCATCGACAACGCGGAGGTCATCTGCCGCTTCACCGATGACAAGCAATCCCACACCACCGACGTCAACACGATAGGCATCCAGGTGGAGTTCGAGAACACCGCCGAGGCGGGCGAGGTGTGGGTCTACTGGCCGACGTTGTGCCGCTCGCCGCAGGCCGTGGCACGCCTTTCCTCGATGCGCCAGATGGAGCCCATCTACAGCCGCATCCCCCGCACTATCCAGAAGCTCTGGAAGGGCACGCCCATCCATATTCTGACGATGGGCTCGAGTATTGACCGCGGCAGCGCCAACCCTCCCCCATACCTGTATGATGAGGACCCCGCCTCGCCCACCTTCAAGCAGCCGCTGACGGATAACGACTGCGATACCGGCCTCGTCGGCAGACCGGAGCTGAATGACTACTACGCCTGGTGGCGGCACTACTTCTGCTACACCGGCAGGCTCAAGCGCGAGCTGATGAACAAGTTCGACATGCCGGCGAGCAAGATACTGCTCAACATCATGGCCTGCGACGGTTCGTGCGTGGGCGAGGCCATCTCTGGGCTGGATGCTTACTGCTCGCTCTCCATCCCGCCCGACCCCGGCATGAACGGACACAAGGCAGGGAAGACCTGGCAGGAGTTGTACCCGGCTCTCTTCGAGCGCCCCGGCGGCACCGGACCCGANNTCGGCGCCAATGAGAAGACCGACACCCCTGACGAGGTGGCGCTCTTCGAGGCCACCATCCGCCACATCCAGCGCCGCTACCCCGACTGCGAGTTCCTCTTCTGCATGTGGCAGAACGCCGGCGGCTACACGCCCAATCCGGGTGACCTGCAGGCGCTGGCGCTGCGCTACCAGATCCCGATCGTCGATTTCGGCAAGGTGCTCGATGAGGCCACTGCCTGGGTGAGCAGGCCGATGGAGTTCAAGGATGGCCATCCGCAGGCATCCGGCCATTACCTGTGGTTCAAGCAGCTCGAGACGGCCTTCGAGTGCTTCGACCCGATTACCACCGGACAGGCGCAACGCCACCTGCCCGAGCGGATCATCCCGAACACCTACGGATGGGAGGGGGACCACATCACGTTCGAGGCCGGCAACCCGCGCATCAGTGGTCCCAGGTTCATCTTCGAGGACACCGCCATCAACTGCTGGGCCCAGGCCGATGGAGACGGGCCTGAGCCATACGTGGATGGGCATCAGCTCTCCGCCCGCCGCAGCAGCCCCCGCCGGGATATCCGCAACTCCTACTTCCGCCACGGTCGCGCCAGGCTTGGTGACCGACACATCCTCGAGTTGGCCGGCGAGAATGCGGCGCTCACCGCGGTGGATGCCTTCGTCTGCCCGAACCGGCGCTTCCTGGGTGTTGCCAACCCGGCCTGGAGCCTCGATGGTGCCGAGATGAGCGACTTCGTATCCGAGTGGGGAGCGCCCTACGGTGACAGACAGGCAGTCATCCCCGCCGGCGGATCGGCCCGCATCGACATCATCGGTACCGACATCTCAGTGGCATACGTGGATGCTGCCGACGGCGGGTCACTGCGCGTGCTCGTGGATGGCGTCGAGAAGCTCCTGCAGCCGACGAATGTGCCCTTCACCGACATCGCCGGGACGCAGCACTTCATGGAGAACCGCAGAGGGATGCCGGACCTGGGCTACGGCTGGCACACTCTCGTCGTCGAGGCGGTCGATGGACCCGTTCGGCTGCTGGGCCTGTTCAGCTACGATTCGCGGCCCAATCTGGCCAATGAGCGCCGCCTGACGGGGTTCGCATGGGCGGGGGAGACGGTGAGCTTCTCGGAGGGCTTCTACTCGCGGCCGGTGGTCATCTGCCATGGTGGCCTGAGCGTCGCCGCCGACGCGGTCACGCCCTCACAGGTCACCTTCTCAGGCGAAGGCACGGGCACGTTCGAGGTGGTGGGGGAGTAGGGAGACTGAGGGGTGAGGCCGAGACGCGAATGCGTCATACCGGCGACGCAAGAGGGGTCATACCGCGAATCTTGAATTGTCTGTACCTCAGATGGAGTCCAAACACGCGGATGGACAATTCAAGATTCGGGG
>DPJP01000164.1:768-10485 GCA_003542955.1 Armatimonadota bacterium | reverse complement strand
GCCCGAGGCGACCCCGACCGATCCCCAGCCGGGCGCAGGCGGCGCGGGTACCGGCGGTGGCAGCTCGGCGACGGACCCGGAGAAGCCGGCCGACGGCGGCGCCGGAGGCGGAGCGCCCAGGACGAGTCCGCCCGGAGGCTCGGGCGCGCGCGGGACCCGGTAGGCAGGACGAATCAGCGCGTGAAAAACCACCCGGCGATCTGATCACCCACGCGCCGGTAGTCGCCCCCGAAACAGAACAGCGCCTGCTCCGAACAGGGCCGGAAGCGCCCATCCTCATCCAGCAGGGCCTCGTCAACGTGCGCGGCCACCACCTCGCCGATCAGCCAGTCGTGGGATCCAAGCGGCACGGTCTGAATGAGCCTGCACTCGAGGCTGACGGGGCACTCGGCGACCAGCGGCGAGGTGATTGCGCGCGACGCCTGGGCGGTCAGGCCCGTCTCCGCGAACTTGTCCACCTCCGCGCCACTGAGCCACCCGCATCTGTCGGCGGCCTCGAGTTGCTCGGGCCCGGGGATGTTGACGCCGAAGTCGCCGCTCGCCTTGATCAGCCCATACGAGTAGCGGGCCGGCTTGATCGCGATGCCCACCGTGGGCGGGTTGGATGAGCAGACCGACGATGCGCCGATGGTGATGATGTTGGGCTTGCCGTCGGTCGAGACGCAACTGACAAGCACCAGCGGCCACGGGTAGAAGTAGGACGCCGACGGCCTGTCCATGTGGACCTTTGCCATGCTTCACCTCATAGATGGGTCCGGCAACTTTTCCTTATTTGACGTGGTATGCTATCGGCCCTATAATTGGGGCTGCTCATGGGCGGGCGTGCGACTCGCGCGCCCGCCGTCCTTTGGGGGTCACACATGTCGGGCCAGGCCCAGTTCGAGCCATCCGCGGAGTACCACGAAACCGCCCACCCATCGCCGTGGATCTACGGATGGCTCGCGACCGTGCCGCTCATCTGGGGCTTCAACTTCGTTTGTCTCAAGATACTCTACCACCCTGATGTCGGCTTCACCGTCGAGGGGATGCTCTCGGCCCGCTATATCATCATGGCTCTTCTGTTCGGCGCCATTCTTCTCCTGCAGCGCAACAGCAAACCCATTGACCGCGGTGACTACCTGTACCTGTTCATCTTCGCTCTGGTGACAGTGGGCATCTACCAGTGGGTGTTCGCCAAGGCCATTCAGCTCACATCCGCCGCCGAATCGGCCCTGTTGATCAGCACCTCGCCGATTTGGGTGTTCCTCATCTCCTTCCTGATGGGGACGCAGCGTTTCGACGCGCGCCGCATGATTGGCGTGGCGGTCGGCTTCGCGGGTGTGGCGATGGTCATCTTCGGTGCCGGGAAGTCGGCGGATGTAGCGGATACGCGCGTCCTGGGCGACTTCGTCATGATCGTTGCCGCCATCCTGTGGGCTTCGTATGCAGTGTTCTCTCATCGGCTGCTGGAGAAGTACTCGCCTCTGAAAATCGTCGCGACCATCCACCTGCTCGGGGCGATCGTGCTCATCCCCATCGGCTTCGGGCAGATGATCTCCGTGGAGCCCTGGAGTCTGGGGCTGGTGCCGTGGCTGTGCATCCTGCAGTACTCCGTGCTCGCCGGGGTGTACGCATTCTGGATGTGGTATCGCGGGGTCAAACGGATCGGCGCCTCGCAGACGATGCTGTTTCAGTACTTCGTACCACTGGTAGCGCTTGTGGCAGGCTACCTGATTCTCCATGAGATTCCTACACAGTGGCAGATCGCCGGGATAGTCGTGACAATTCTCGGCGTTCATCTTGCCAGGAAGCAGGCGCCGCCGCAGATTGCGGTCACCGAGTCCGAGCCCTTCGAGGAGTTAGAGGAAGAGGACGAGGTCACCGCGATCGCGGAGGGGCCGAGCGCCTAGATGGAGCTGCAGATGCAACGCCCGATATCCAGCCCGATCGAGACCGTCATCGAGGCTTTCGCCCGCGGCGAGGCCGTGATTCTGCTCGACCACCCCGAGCGCGAGGGCGAGGCAGACATGATCCTTGCTGCCCAGTGTGCTACGGGGGCCGGTGTCAATGCGCTGGCCACAATCGCCCGCGGACTGATCACGGTCGGGGTGGCCGCCCAACGCCTCGCCGACCTCGGCATTCCCATGATCGAACCGGCGAACTGCAGGGAGAACTACCCGCATTTCGCGGAGCCGGTTGACTACACAATCGGGACCACAACCGGCGCGTCAGCCTTCGACATCGCGACGACGGCCCGCGCCCTGACCGACGCCGACGCTCGGCCCGAGGACTTTGCGCGGCCCGGCCACCTGCTGCCCCTGGCGGAGAATGAAGCCGGCCTGGCGGGCCGGGCCGGGCATACCGAGGGCGCCGTGGCACTCGCGCGGCTGGCAGGCCTCTACCCGGCCTCGCTCATCTGCGAGGTCCTCGCGCCCGACGGCAGGATGGCCTCCGGCGAAACGCTGCGCCGAGTAATCGAGGAGAACAACCTGTTGGTCACGACTGTCCAATACGTTGCAGACGCCGTCAGGGCGACCCTGCAGGCGTAGAGCTCGCACACGCGGTCGATCCGCCTGTTGAGCGTACCCCGCAGACGGACTGAACTCGCACACCCGACGCCCCCGGCGTCGCTTCATCGGCGCGTATGTCGGCCATCCCGGATATCGCAAATGCCCCGGGGCCTGCCCGACCAGCGCAAGAGCAACCACAGCAGTCGGGCAGCGCCTGCCCGGACACCCTCACCCTGGAGCAGAACACACATGAAGAAGGCAGCCATCACCGCACTCCTGATTGCAGCACTGTGCCCGGCCGCGCTCGCCGTGCCCGTCCCCATCAACGGAGACTTCGAAGCATCGGGGCGCGATGATGCCCCCGGTTGGGCCATCGATGGCCCCTGGCGCTTCTCCGGTACTCTACCCTACAACAGGTCCAGACGGGCGGCGGGCATCGGCGCTGATTCGTTGATCGGCGACTCGTTGACCTCCCTGAGCGGAGTGGCCGTGCGCCCCGGACAGAGTGTGACACTCGCCGGCTATTACCGTGGCGACGCAGGCCTGCAGGTACGCCTTGAAGTCATCGGCATCGACGGCACGGTCGTCGCAGACGCGGGCGCACTGCAGATGGCCGCGTCCGCCGACTGGGCGCGATTCACGCACGATTTCACCGTTCCCACCAGTCTGCAATCGGCCCAGAGCGTCTACGCGCGTGTTGTTCTCGATGTGACACAAGACCGCGCGGAGGGTACGTTCGATGACCTGCGCTTCCCGGATGGCGAGGTGTGGCCGCCCGTGCGGGCCGCCGCCAGCGGCGGTGACGAAGCCGCGGCGCCGAAGAAGTACCCGGTTCCCCCGGCGCCGGTCGAGGCCATGCCGAATCCGAGCATGCGCGGCGCGGCCGTCCCGCACGGCTGGAGCAGCTTCGGCCCGGCGGATGCGACTTCGTGGCAGCCCGGCCGCCTCGGCGCTCAGGGCGCCGTGGAGCCCGTGGGCTGGACGGCCGACATCGCCCAGATCGATGTCTCCGTGCCTCAGCGGCTCCGCTTCACGGCCGAAGTCACCGCCGGCGCCCAGGCGGGCCCCCGCCCGTACGCCGTGCTGCTGCGTCATGACGCGCGCGGGCTGAAGGTGTATGCACATACCGTCATCCCCCTCGATGCAGGCAGGCAGGAGGTCGAGGTGCTTGTCGATTCGGTCGAGAAGCTGTCGGCACACGGCAGCGCCCGGTTCATGATCGTGTGCCCGGCGGGCTGTGCGGACGAGATCGCTCTCAGCGATCCGTCTCTGAAGGCCGATCCGCACGTGCCATCGGTCACCGCCGCGCGGCGCGATTTCGGCATCTTCGATGACGGCTCGAAAACGAGCCTGTACGTCAAGGTCCCGAACGCCATCGACCAGGTCATGGAGATGGTCACACACCTGAAGATACAGGATATCGAAGGCACTGCCCTGAGCTACGAGAAGCGCAACATGGCGTGTGGAGCGCGCGCCGTCGCGCTGTTCCCGGTCAGCGCCAAGCTCAAGCGCCCCGGGCTCTACCACCTGCTGATGCGCGTGCAGACGAGTGACGGGTCGCGCGACCTCGTCCACGGGCTCTACCCGTTCGTCGTGGCCCCCTCCGACCCCGCCGGTCCGAAGAACTCCGCCGTCTGCGCGACGGTGACCGGTACCGACGCCGCCGAAATCGAGGCGCTCGCAACCGCAGGGGTTGGCTGGGTGAGCGCAGACCTCGACTATCCCCCCGGCGGACAGGCTCCCCGGCTGGGCGCCCTGGCCCGCGATATGGCGACAGCGGCGGCGACGGCGCGGCAACGCGACATCGGCTACGCCGTCCGCATCAAGCTCCCCGGGGGGCCTCTGCCCGCAGCCGAGGAGTTCGAGGCATTTGCCTCAACCGTCGCACGCCGTCTCGGCAGTAGCGCGGATGCGTACATACTCGATGCCCCCGCGGAGAGCTTCCAGCCGGATGCCGGCGCACGCTCTCTTGCCGAGCTTGGCCGCCGCATCGCCCGCCACGCGGGTGGCTCCGCCATCGTGCTCGTGCCACAGGGCGTTGCCGAGCGGGGCTTCCCGGCCGAGGGCGGGCAGCGGCCCGAGCAGTTCGATGACATCGAGGCCATCTCCATCGATTCGCCCGGCGACACGAATCGCGAGCCGACCGATGCGGGCCACGACTGCGCGCAGCCCGGCCTCGAGCCCTCCGCGCAGCCTGCACCGCCGGTAACCTCGCCGCCGCCCGGGCCGGCACGGACCACGCCCGCGTCCGGCGCCACCGTCCCTGTCGTAGCGGGGGAATACGCGGGAGCCTACGAGGTGCTGTTCTCGGGCTCCGGCCGCATCACCGGCAGTTGGCTTGCCCCCGTCGATACGCGCGGACAGGCCCCTGAGCCGGCGATGCTTCACGCATGCCTGCAGGGGCTCGCCGAGGGCCACACGCTGGTCTCCTGGAATTCCCGGGGGCCCGGACGAGTTCTGGATGACGCCGGTATCGCCACTACCTCCTGGCTCGCGCTGTGGAACATGGCCCGGATGCTTCGCGGGAAGCANNCAGTTCTCCGCCGCGATCGACAGCCCCGAGGGCTTCACCGCACTGCGCTTTGCAGGGCCGGACCGTCACGTAATGGCGATCTGGAGCGACGGTCCGCTCCGGCATGTCACACTCTCAGGCGATCTGGCCGGCGCCACGCGCACCGACATCCACGGCGGTGAGGACCCGGTGCAGGCAACCGCCGGCCACGCGAGGCTGGTGGTGACATGGGAGCCGACCTACATCACGCTGCCGAGCGCCGGCGCGCTGACGATTGCCGAGGCGCCGTGAGTGCCGAGCCCATCTCCAACTCAGTGCTCAGATGGCGGCTCCCGGGCGACCTATGTCCGGGAGCCGTTGCTTGACGGTCTCCGAGCGCTGTAGCATACTGTCATTGCGCGAGAGCCATGATATGCCGTCGGAAGGGGGTGCCGGGGATGGGTGCAGTGAGTGAGATGCCGGATGCCGACGGGGCAGCGGAACGGGGGCCAGTCCGCGTTGAGGTCGAGAACTTCGGCCCAATCCGACAGGGCGCGGTGACGCTGAAGCCGCTGACGGTTTTCATCGGCCCGAACAACTCCGGCAAGTCGTACATGGCGATGCTGGTGCACGCGCTGCACCAGGCGCACGCTCCACTTGGCGGCATGGGGTCCGGCGTGCTCTCAAGCGGCCCGCCGCCCGGCGGGTGGCGCCCGGAGTACCGTGCGATGCTGGAGAGCATCGCCGCGGACCTCTCTGCGACGGACGAGGCCGCCATCGTCACCCTCCCGCCCGCGCTGGTCGCGGAGGCGGCTCACCTGCTCATGCTCGAGGTCTATGGTGATGGACTGGACGATGCCCTGGAACGCGACTTCGCATCTGAACCGGAAGAACTGATCTCGCAACTCGCCGAAAGTGCGCTCATTGGCCTGGAGGTGGGAGGGGGATGTACTCAGGTCAACCTGGCACGCGCAGGGAACGGCCAACTCGAAGTCGTGGAGCTGCCCGCCTTGTCACTTGGGGACGCCAAGATCGACCGACACGTGCCGACGGGGCGCTGGCAGGTCGTCATTGGCGCCGCTGGCTCGACAATCGGTTCGGCGGGTCGCAGCGAGCCCACGGTTGAGCGCATTGAGCTGGCGCTTCGAGCGGCGGTGCGCCGGGCGATTGACGAGGGGCCATGGGAGCGCTTCTCCGAGCCCTGTCACTACATCCCTGCCACCCGCTCCGGGATGATGCAGGTGCACCGCACTCTGGCGGCGGGCATCATCGAGCAGGCAACAACGTTTGGCAACGGGGCATCGGCCCGAGGTGTGCTGACCGGGGCGACGGCTGACCTCATCTCAACAATGCTGAGGCTGGAGCCCTCGCACAGCGGCGCATTCTCAGCCGTCATGGGCGAGTTCGAGCGGACCATCACCGGCGGCGAGGTCGTTGCGGAGACACTCGCGGAGTTCGCCTACCCCACAATCAGCTACAGGCTGAATGGGATGAGCATCCCGCTCCACAGAGCTTCGTCGGCCGTCTCCGAGCTGGCGCCCATCATCCTGATGCTCAAGCACACCATCGAGCAAGGCGATGTGGCGATCATCGAGGAGCCCGAGGCCCATCTGCATCCCGCCAACCAGGCGAAGCTGGCGCACTTGCTCGTGCGACTGGTCAGACGCGGCCTCCGCCTTATCATCACCACCCACAGCGACTACCTCCTCGAGCAGCTGGGCAACTTCGTCATGCTCAGCGGCGTCACCGCGGAGTCGCGCAGGGAGCGGCACGGCTACCAAGAGGACGACTACCTCGAACCTGATGACGTCGGAGTGTACCTGTTCAAGCCGGACGAAGAGGCCGGCGGGCACGTGATCGAGCCGGTCACCGTCGATCAGGAGGACGGCATCTACCTGGATGAGTTCCTGCAGGTGAACGAAGTGCTGTACGACGAGACGGTGCGCATTCACAGAGAGCTGTTCGACCAATAGAGACCCGGTGCGATGGACGTCCTATCCACAATCGAGACGACATTCGCGGACGCGGTGAGGAATGGGTGTGAGGAGAACAAGTGCAAGCTCGGGACCACAGGTCTCGAGCGTTGTCTGATTCTGAGCGGTAAATCGCTGGTTCCGGACCGCAAGGCGTGCGACTGCATCGTGTTCGTTGTCTCCGAGCGACAGACCGTGGCACTGGTCGAACTCAAGAGCAAGTCCGTTCATGGAGACCACGTGCTCGCACAACTCGAAGGCGGCACAAAGGCAGCTCTTCGGGTTCTGCAGAAGTGCGGCGCTCGGCCACGTGAATGGCGGTTCGTGCACGCAGTGCTCTCGCGCGGTCACCGGGGTGCCGAGGTGCGCGAATGGGCCAGACGAGACCATCGGATCACCGTAGAGGGCAAGCCCTGTCGAGTGCTCTGGAAGAGCTGCGGAACTGAGTTGACGCAGTTGATCTGAGCGGTGGGCAATAGCCGTTCGCTGTCTCCTCGCAGGATTCTCGCCACCGGACGCCCAAGTATAGGAGCGTCCGGTTTGCTTTCTCCACTGTGGGATGTGAAGCGATGCAGCAGGATCAAGGCCGCCGGCCGTGCCCGGTCGCGCTCACCATCGCCGGCTCCGATTCCGGCGGCGGCGCGGGCATACAGGCCGACCTGAAGACATTCACCACGCTCGGCGTATACGGCATGTCGGTCATCACCGCCGTCACCGCCCAGAATACCACCGCGGTCACAGGTGTCGAGGTTCTGCCGGTGGCTTCGGTGACCGCGCAGATTGACGCCGCCATGGACGATATCGGCTGCGATGCGGCCAAGACCGGCATGCTCGCCACGGCCGAGATAGTCGCCGCCGTGGCCGACGGCGTCCGGCGGCACGCGATAGCCAACCTCGTCGTCGACCCGGTCATGATCTCCAAGAGCGGCCACACGCTGCTCGATGAGGACGCATGCGACAATGTGCGAAGCCTGCTCCTGCCGCTGGCGCTGGTGGTGACGCCGAATATCCCGGAGGCCGAGGCGCTTACGGGCATCAGCATCGACTCGCCCGGTGACATCATCGCCGCCGCCGAGGCGATCTGCTCGACGGGCTGCCGCGCCGCCATCATCAAGGGCGGCCACGCCTCGGGCGACGCCGACGATCACCTCTACATCGCCGAGTCCGGGCGAACCATCACGCTTGCGGGTGACCGCATCGCCACCGGCAACACGCACGGCACCGGCTGCACCTTCTCGGCGGCGCTGGCTGCCTCACTCGCCTGCGGGCTGTCACTCGAGCACAGCGCCTACCGGGCCAAGAAGTACGTCACCGCGGCCATCGCCCATGCCCTGCCGCTGGGGAAGGGTCACGGACCGACCAATCACATCGCCGCCGGCGAGCTGCTCCGCGACGGACGCTGTACGGGGCCGGAGAGATAGGGTGGGGAGGGCCAGATGAACGTCAAACTCGCGTATGGCAGAGAGGGCCTGTCGGTCGAGCTACCGGAGCACAACGTTGCGCAGGTGCTCGACATGCCCGTGCTGCCACCTGTCGGCAATCCTGAGGCGGCCATGGTGCTTGCACTGCAGCACCCGATCGGCACGCGCCCGCTGGCGGAGATCGCCGACGGCTATGCCGACGCGTGCATCGTCGTCTCAGACATCACCCGCCCGGCGCCGAACTCGATCATCCTCCCGCCGATCATCCATGCGCTCACCGAAGCGGGGATCGGCGAGAACTGCATCGAGATTCTCGTGGCCACCGGCCTCCACCGCCCCAGCACCCCCGAGGAGCTGGCGGAGATGCTTGGGCCGCAGGTGATGTCCTCCGGCTGCGTCGTGAAGTCACACGATGCCCGCGATGCCGATGCGCACATGCGGGTCGGGAAAACCTCCGGAGGCGCGGACGCACTGGTGGATACCGACTACGTCATGGCCGACATCAAGATACTGACGGGCCTGGTCGAGCCGCACCTGATGGCGGGCTACTCCGGCGGGCGGAAGGCCATCTGCCCCGGCATCTGCGCGGCGGAGACGATCATGGCGTTCCATCGGCCGGAGCTGATGGAGTCGCCACAGGCAGTCGCCGGCAATCTCGTGGACAACCCCGTCGACGAGATGGCGTGGGAGATCGCCCGGCCCCTCGAGACCGACTTCATCGTCAATGTCACGGTNNACACGGTTGACGCCCATCGCCGCATCACGGGCATCTATCCCGGCGACCTCTATCTCGCGCACCGGGCGGCCTGTGCACAGGCGCATCGCCAGTGCAGTGTCACCGTGCCCGAGCCCGTGGATATCGTCATCACCACCGGGGGCGGCTACCCGCTCGACCTGACTTTCTACCAGGGCATCAAGGGGATCGTGGCGGCAGCGGACATACTCAGGCCCGGCGGGAGCATCATTGTCGCCCAGGAGAACGCCGAGGGCATCGGGGGGCCGGAGTTCACCGAGCAGCTCCTGGGCGCCGAGGACATCCATGCGCTCATCCGCGACGCGCTTGAGAACGACACGCGCGAGATAGACCTCTGGCAGACCCACAAGCTCGAGCTGGTGCTGCGCAAGGCGAAGGTCTACAACTACTCGACAGGCATCGGCGCGGACATCCAGGAGCAGCTCTTCGTCAGCTCGGTGAACTCGGTCGAGGAGGCGGTTGAGCGCTGTCTTGCGGAGTACGGACCGGACGCGACGATCGCAGTTATGCCTGACGGCCCGTACCTGTTGGCTTCAGTCTCCGGCGGCTGAGCGGCGAACGACCCGCGAAACCGCGAATGACGCGAATG
>DPJP01000164.1:0-752 GCA_003542955.1 Armatimonadota bacterium | reverse complement strand
TAGCGCGGATGAACGGCGAACGCCATGGGGGCACGGGCAGCCGCGCAGCCCCACACTTCTGCCGTTTCCTTCATCCGCGTGCTCAGCGTTATCCGCGGTTCCCTGTCGTGTGCCGTTGGCCGGAGGCACTGCCACCCCATGCCGATCCCTGCCTACCGGAGACGGTGACATCTCTCGTTGACGATCCGCACTTGCTCCAGCTTCGGGTATGCAGCGAAGTTGATCAGCAGCCCCAGTTTCATCCCCGTCGCCTTCAGGTAGTTCATGAGTTGTGCTTTGTGCTCATCTGTGAGACGTCTGACCGCCTTGATCTCCACGATGATCTTGTTGAAGCAGACGAAGTCCGGCTCGTACGTCTGGCGCAAGTGCTGGCCCTTGTACTCCAGGTGCAGAGCAGGTTTCTCAACGAAAGGCAGGCCCCTGGCGGCGAACTCCAACGCCAGGCACTCCTGGTAGACAGCTTCGAGAAAGCCAGTGCCCTTGTCATTGTGAACCTCGTAGCAGGCCCCCTTGATCTCGTAGCTTTCGTCCTCGAAGATGAGATGATCGTCCACTGCCTGCCCCCCTGATGCACCTAGGAGTAGTAGCCATAGTATCCATATGATACACATGAGCGGCACAAGACACAATCCACAGATAGTCGGTACTCCGTGTCTACCTTGACACACCTGACTGTGCGTGCGGCACTAACCACCCCTGTGCCGTTTCCTTCATCCGCGTGTTCAGCGTTATCCGCGGTTTCCTGTCGTTGT
>DPJP01000486.1:1201-3610 GCA_003542955.1 Armatimonadota bacterium | reverse complement strand
CGGGCTCGCACGTCGCCTCGCAACCCGCGGTGGGCTGACAGGTCGGTGTGGCGTCTGCGGTCGGGGGACACGTCTCCGGGTCCGTGGTCTCGGCACCGCAGCCGTCGTCGGCGGATGTGGGCACCGGCGGCTGACACGCAGGGTCATTGGGACTCATGGTGGAGCAGGCGGGGTCCTCGAAGTCGGCCGTCGCCGGCGGGGGAGCGCAAAGCGGGTCCCCGGGGTCCGTGGTCTCGGCACCGCAGCCCGTTTCCGCTACCGTTGGCGGCGGGGGATCGCACGCAGGGTCGCCCGGGTCCTCGGTCGCGGCCGGCGGCGCCTGCGCGAGCACCATGCCGTCAAGTCGGCTGGAGCACAGTGTAGCCGGCGCCGGCTTGCCCGTCATCCGCGCCAATGCGCTGTTGAGTTCATCAGCGTACAGAGCAGCCGTACCTCGGGAGGGTTCCCGCAGGTCAGCCGCATCGGGAGGACGCAGCGACTGGCCGACGACCGGGGCGACGGCGGCCACGCATCCGCGTCCCCGTGCGGTACCATCACCTCTGGTGGATGTCCGGGCGAGAGCCGCGCTCCGCGTGGGCTGCCGCGGACTAACCGCAGCAGAAGACGCGTGCGGCTCCTGGTCGCGGCCGACCTCCGTCATCCGCGTGAGGGCCGACTGCAAGTCCTCCGCCAGGAGTGCCGGTGAAGGGCCGGGTGGATGAGCTGTTCCCAGACTCGCGGACATCCCTGTGGAGCGAACCGACCGCGAGACTACCTGGGTTGGCCCGAGCATCCCTCGGTATGCGCTCACCACCGCGCGCATGTCACTCAGCGTGGTCTGGAGGTCTTCGTGGAGGAGGACTGGGGACACATCATGCGTTCCGGGGCTGGAGGCTGTGCTGCCACTGCAGATCGCGAGCAGCAAGACCGCTACGGCTGCCACAACGCAGGCCGTTCCCTCAGTACGGAGAGTACCCTTTCGACACCGGACCCACTGCATTTGCAGCCACCTCCGGTTCAGCATAGTCCTCCGGCATACCGATCACTCAATGCACCCCATGCAGCCCCAACCCCACACGTCCGCTGCGTAGCGATACCATTGAACCCCGCTGATCTGAGGGCCTGCTCAGACCAGCGTGCCGGACAATGCCCAGGACGTCACCGAACGGCGACTGCGAATCGACCTCCCCGACTGCGATGAAGGCCCCCACCCCACTGCAGGGCAGACTCGCCCCGCTAACACCAGTTGTATGATAGCGGACCGCCCCGCGCTTGTCAACACGGAATCTGTGTGCACGGCGCGCGAGTAACACAAATGGGTTACAGTCGATCGAGTGTCGCCGCGAGGCTGCGTGAGCGTGAAGCCCCCATGGCGTCTACACACGGTCCACCTCCTGTATGCGGCTGATAGCACGTTCTACTCGAACGCGGGCGCTTTTCAACGCGGGGTCTGGGGGGCTCGCCACCCCCCAGCAGGGGGTGAGGCCGCGCCCCACGACGTTCGCGAGGTGCCTGCACGGATGCCCGCTGTGCCCGGCGATGTTCTTGCGCCGTCTTGCCCAAGTCAGCACTATTGTTGCGCCGCAGCACGGACCTCGGCGATCTCGTCTGCAACATCGAACGCGCTCCGACCGGTAACTGGATAGGTGTATGGCGTGACCGGCTCATCTTCCAGGGGCGTGACGCGTCTGAGGTCTGAGCCATCCAGGTTGCATGTGTAGATGTACCAGCCTGCCGCGTCATCAGGTCTGCCAGACCACCGTAGACCACTGAATGCCATCTTCTCTCCGTCGGGTGACGGACATGCNNCGTGCACGAGAAGCGCCTCGCCTTCCGGAAGGTCGGGATCATGGAGGCTGCCGAGCATCAGGGCCTCGTGCCTGCCGCTCAGCACGTCAATGACGTCAACTCCCGTCTCGCGACAGAGCATCAATCGTCGCCCATCTGAGAACGCCGACAGCGATTCGGCATCGGCGATCTGTCCCATCACCTCTCGCGCAGCGCCCTCTGGCAGTCCGGCCTCACTAAGTGCCTGGACGTAGACTGAACTCGACGGCTTGCCGGGCTGTGGGAAGCGCTCCTCCACGTACGCCAACCACGTGCCATCAGGTGATGCAACTGGATGAATCGCATTGCCTGTCGTGTCAGTCACCGCCGAATACCCTCGTGGCGTCAGCGATTCGAGAGCCAGGGCGACCCGGTAGATAGCCCTGGATTGCCTGCCGATCNNTCTTGGCGGAGACGAGTATGGACTTCCCATCGGGAGCCCAGGTTCCCTGATGGCCACCCTCCTGTCTTCGCCCCAGGAACAGGTGCTTGCCGCTACGCAGGTCCAGCACTACCGTATCTCGAATAACGCTGAAACTCAGCAGGTCGCCGTTCGGGCTCGGAGCCGGGTACGACGGCGCATACGTCAGGGCATCAGGAACG
>DPJP01000486.1:0-1177 GCA_003542955.1 Armatimonadota bacterium | reverse complement strand
GTCCGCTGTCCAGGTCAATTCTGAATATCGATGAGCAGCGGTCGGGCCGGCGGTAGCTCGCCGATGGATGCAGAGTCCTTCGCGTCGTGCCGAAGTAGATGGAGCCGGCGCCCCCCCATGCAGGCGCCACATCACATACGGCGATGTCAGTTGGCTCCGGCGGAAGCTGCTGGACCGCAACGGCTACAGCCCCCTCGCCTGGGCCATGGGATAGGGCGAAACACTCTTCGCCCGTTGCAGCATCGACCCACACCTCTGCGCTGACAGGCACCCACACGGGCACAGCCCCGTGCAGAAGGGTCAACCATTCCTGCCGTTCACGCCCAGTAAGGTAGATCTTCCACACCAGCGCCTGCTGAGCAGGGTCCGGGATGCCCGGCCCGTCCTGACGCCAGAATGCGGTCCATACGGCAAGTCGAGTCTCCGACACGAGCGGCTGGTCCAGGTGAGTTGCTGACTCAAGTGCCGTGGCGCAGGCCCGCTCACGAGAGATGGCGGGTACAGTGCTGACCCTGACTGGTAGGTAGTTGACGGTTTCGTACGTGAGCACCGCACCGGTACTGCCGTCGATCCGCACTGAGAACCGTACCGGCAACTCGAGTTCGCCCTGACAGAGCGAGAAGAGGAAGAGGTATGACGGGTCGGTCTCGTCGAAGCTCTCGGATATGGCCGCCACATCGCCGACTGCGACAGCAGTTGCTCCCGCGCGTCGAACGAACGCCCGCGCGACCTGACGGGCTCTCGACCACGTCAGCACGGTATCCTGGGGGCTGACTTCGCGGCCGCCGCGAGTCAACTGGTAGGTACGAACCACACCGTTGCTCTTCTCAATCTCGATCCGCCGGGCGCGCAGTGCGTCCTCAAGAACATACACCTCGGCGTCCTCAGCACTTACCGACCACGTCACGCCCCCTTCGTCCACGAAGCGTGACGCAATGCGCTCTGCGTCGCGGGCAGAGGCGACTGGTTCAGCATGACCGCGGATGCACGCCAGCCCAAGGCAGACAATGCACATGCTGACTGCAGTGACTGGTCTATCGAGGGACAATCTTCTCATCGTATCCCCTCGGGAACACTCGGGCATTCTCGGAGTTGCAGCTATGGCCATATATGCGCATCATGCGTGGGGTAATCCCGCCCCCGAACGATATGACGTCATGGCTGCCCATCCACACTG
>DPJP01000246.1 GCA_003542955.1 Armatimonadota bacterium | reverse complement strand
CCGGCCTGTTCCGTCTCAGACGACGAGACGGAACAGGCCGGCGGGACGAGGGGGGTGAACAGCGGAACAACACAGCAGTAGCGAGCCGGAGAGCTACAGGCGCAACACGAACTCAGAACCTCTCTACCTCCACGAACTCCCCCGTCTCCATCGACTCCAGAGCGGCAAAGGCGATGGCACCCGACATCCAGGCATCCTGGATGCCCGCCTCCGGGTCCTCCCCGCTCTCGATGCGATCCAGGAAATGCATCAGCAGCGCCATGTCGTGGTGCTGGTGACCCCAGCCCGGCGGCGGCTGGACATCGATGAGTTCGGTATCCCGATCCGGCAGCGGCATGTACTCGATGCGGTAGCTGTGCATGTCGGTGCGCAGTTCACCATCCGTGCCGATGATGACCATGCGCCGGTCGCCGCGTGGCGAGACCATCGTCATCGTGTATGACAGGCGCATGCCGTTGTCGAACTCCGCCACCAGCGAGCTGTTGTCGGTCGTGTCCTTGTCGATGTTGTAGACGCAGTAGTCCTCCGGCAGCACCTGCGGGCCGGCAGTCTCGTAGAAGCGCTTGCGGTAGGCCTCGCCCTGGTCGGTGTAGTAGATACATTCATCGGTAAGGCTGCACTGCCGGCAGTAGTCGGCAGCCTCGGGGCGCGGCGTGAAGACATCGGTCCCGCCCATCGCCGCTACGCGCGTGGGGTAGCTGCCGAGGATGAAGTTGATGATATCGAGCGTGTGGCAGCCCTTGTGCAGGAGCATATCGCCCGACATCTCCCGGAAGCGGTTCCAGCGGCGCATGTAGGTGGCCCCGTGGAACCACCCGACCGCCTCATGGACGATGGCCGCGATGGGCTTGCCGATGGCTCCGCCCTGAACCAACTCACGCAGCTTCATCGCCAGCGGGTCGNNAAGCCAAGGTGCAGAATCCTCCCTGAGGCACGCGCGGCGCCACAGATGGCGGTGGCGTCCTCGGGGTTGGTCGCCAACGGCTTTTCGACGAGGCAATGCATGCCGGCTCCGAAGCAGGCGACCGCGGGCTCGCGGTGCGCGTAGTCCGGCGTGCAGATGAGCACGGCATCGACGCCATCGACATTGGCGAGCCTGTCGATTCCGATGATCTGCGGGCATTGCAGGGAGTTCTGGTCGCAGAATGCCTGGACGGTGGCGGGAGTGCGGCCGACCATGGCGGCCCACTCCGCACGTCCGGGCTCCATGCGGTTGAGCACATCAACGTATATCTGCCCGCGTCCGCCGGTGCCGAGCAGGGCGAGTCGAACTGGTGGCATACTCAGACCTCCATGACTGAGGGTACAGTGCTTGGCTTGCTCCGGTCACCGCTCAAACCAGATATCCACGGTGATGTTTCTGCCGTGCGGCACTAGGATGCCCTCGGCGAATGGCCAGTTCGGCGGCTGGGTGTAGGCGCCCGTTGAGACCAGCGAAGAGCACTTGCGGCCGTCTGCAAGCGTCAGTTCCAACCAGAAGCGCCGCACCTTGAACCAGTCCCTGTTCGGATTGGACAGCTCGTAGACGTTGCGGTAGTCCAGTGACGCGATTGCCTCCGGGGTCAGCGGCACCCCGCAGTTCTCCTCCCAGACGCCCTCAGCCTCGCGACCGCCGGCGGGGGCCATGTGGCCCAACTCGACGCCATTGAGAATCGCGAACGAGCCATAGCTCTCGCCGGTGCCCGACAGGCCGATGCCGTCATACCGCAGCCAGCCCTGCTTTGCCCGGCGAAGGTCATCTCGGGCCAGGCCGGCGAGCGGGTACGGCCCGGGCTCGCGGCGGTACTGCGTCGTGTTCTCGTCGAGGGTGCGGATGAACTCCGTTGCGAGCGCCTCGATGCGCATGTCGGCCCAGCAGGCCCAGTCGCCGGACGAATCGTCGTTCTCCCCCACGTCAGCGATGATCCTGAGGCCGACGGTCTTGCCTGCAAAGGCGGACAGGTCGGCCTCGATCTGCTTCCAGGCATGCTCGGTGACGACCAGGGAGCCAACCTCGGTCTCGGCGCCTGCGTCATCGATCACCGTGACTTTGTAGAGGATGCCGTCACCCGGGTCGGAGCCGTCGCCCTTGCCGACGAATGTCCTGAAGGCGGCCGGCGGCGCGGCGGGGAGCGTGATCGGCTCATACTCGGCGCAGACATAGCCGACGCCGCCCGTCCAGGGCGGGTGCATCGTAATGCAGGCCCTGCTCAGCCCGCCGCAGGTGCGCTCGCCGGGGGTAACGCTCGCGCGCGTGAACCCGAAGTCGGAGGTCTCATTCTGACCGCGGAGAGCCATGCCGGTGGTGCACTTCTCCGGCATCGGGGCGATAGCGCGGTGCCCCTCGGTGACGCTCATCCCGAACTCGAGGGTATCGGACAGCTCGCCTGAGGCAAGCGTGATCACAAGGAGGTCGGCGGCTTCGTGCTGCGGCTCACCGAGGTCGAAGGTCACGGCTCTCGGGCTGCCGGGCTGCAGGTCGAGCTTCTGCAGTTGCTCACCGACACCAACTGCGAACTCGGCGGCACCCGCGAGATTGCTATTGAGGTGTGCGGTGACGATGTTACCGTCGAGTGTCACAACGGCGTCGGCAAGCGGCACCACGGTGAAGTCGATCCAGGCGCCCTCGAGCTGTTGCCAGACGCGCGCGCCGGCTTTGGCGTCGGCCGGGATGCGGGCCTGGTGCTCCTGCGCGCCCGTGATGGTGACGGTTTCGCCGGCGACGACGCGGTCGCGATCGCACCGGAGGGTCAGGCTGCGGGGTCGGCCGTCCTGGGCGATGTAGCTGAACGCGTTCTCCACCGGCATGATGTATGTGAACCCGCGCGCGCGACGAACCTCCGCCTCGCCCAGTTCGTTCCCCTCGTAGTCGAGCGCGACCGCGGAGGCGATGTCGATGGCGAAGCCGCACTCGGCGCCTTCGTACGGGATGATCTCGTGCTTGCCGTCACCAAGATGGCGGCAGATGCCGATGCCGTTGCCGGCGGCCCTCTCGAGGCGCACGAACTCACCACGCCCGTCGACAAACAGGTACGCCGGAGTGTCGGCATAGTCGCAGCGGTGGTTGTCGGGGTCGGCGCTGCGGACCTCGATAGTCCCGTCCTCGCTCCAGCCCATGTAGCCGTTGGGGGGCAGGTCGATATCGCACCCATGCGCGGAGGTCTTCATCCGCTCGGTGGGGCTGCCGTTGACGGCTGTAACAGTGCCGTCGGTATAGCGGGTGACGATCTGCGAGCGGCGGTAGGCATCAGAGGCTACGGCGGA
>DPJP01000398.1:8993-11956 GCA_003542955.1 Armatimonadota bacterium | reverse complement strand
ATGATCGCGATCACAACGAGCAGCTCGATCAAGGTGAAGCCTCGTGCATTCCGCATCGCTGCCAACCTCCAGTCCAGAATCAGCGTCGTGTCCGCCTTCCACATCACATCCTATATAAGCTCCTTCGAGCCCTGACCCGGTGATTCCTGCTGCCTGCGCGGAAGTTCGCGTCTTCCCTGCCCGCCGCTGCCCGGTCTTGCCCATCGCTCCCCATGGAGGTTGCTCGTCTCGCCTCCGGGAATAGGCGTCTGCACACCAGTCAGAGAACCGGAGGCGTTCCGTATGGAGAAGCTCAGAGTCGGCATCCTCGGTCTGCGGCGGGGCATCACACATCTACACAACTTCCTGGCCGTCCAGAATGCCGAGGTCATCGGCGCGTGTGACTGGTACCAGCGCAACCGCGATCGCGCCGCGGAGGTCATGGCGGGGGCCGACTGCAAGGCCCCCATCCTCGAGCAGCTCGATGATCTGCTCGACCTCGAGCCCGATGCGATCATGCTCGCCTGCAACGGCCGCCAGCAGGCCCAGTGCGCCATCCAGGCGATGGAGGCGGGCTGCCACGTGCTCTCCGAGGTGCCCGGAGCGTTCACCGAACTCGAGTGCGTCCAGATCCGCGACGCCGTCCAGCGCACCGGCATGACCTACATGCTGGGGGAGAATGCCAACTTCTGGTACTTCTTCCGCCACTGGCGCAGGTGGGTGATGCGCAACGAGTTCGGGTCGGTGTCACTGGCCGAGGGTGAATACCTGCACTACCTGCCGGCGATGATGAAGGCGCCCGACAGCACCACCTACACGCCCACCCAGGTGAAGGCCGAGGGCCGCAAGGACTGCGTACCCGTCTGGCGTGCCGACCAGCCGCCCATCCAGTACCTGACCCACGACCTCGGGCCGCTGCTCGAGATCCTCGATGACCGCGTCGTCTCCGTCACCTGCATGAGCGCCCCATGGCGTTGCCCGGAGACCCCTCTGCGCAGCGACGGTCAGTTCGCGCTATTCCAGACGGCGAAGGGGACACTGATCCGCATCCTGGTCACTCTCAGCACGCGCCGGCCCAGCGAGCACCGTTACCGGCTCTTCGGCGTCGAGGGGGCGTGTGAGTTCTCGAGCTATGAGGGGTACACGCGCTTCTTCGGCAGACAGCATGAGGAGGTCGACGGCTGGCAGAGGGTGGATATCGGGCTGGGCTCCGCGGGCTCGGACACCTCCGGCGGCCACGGCGGAGCCGACATCCAGGTGGCCTGGCACTTCGCCGACACAGTGCTCAACGGCAGGCAATCGCCGATTGATGTCTACCGGATGATCGAGTACACACTGCCGGGCATCCTGGCGGCGCGCTCGGCAGACCTGGGCGGTCATCCGATCCAGATACCGGACCTGCGGCCCGAGCCCTACACCGGCACGATCTTCTGGGACGCCGTCGGCATCCCCGATGATGAGCCGGAGATGAGACCGTATAAGGAGTAGCCGACGGTCCGGCGGTCCGGCTCTCGAGCCGAGGGCTCGTCTGCGGGATTCCGAGAGCGCGCGGGGGGCGGCCCGGAGCCGGAGGGTGAGTGGCGGCGGAACCCGCCTCGTCACCGCACTGCCGGAGCAGTCAGCCTCGCGATGGCGACGAGTAAGATCGAGTGGACGGAGGCAACCTGGAACCCCGTGACCGGGTGCAGCAAGCTCAGTCCCGGCTGTGCACACTGCTATGCCGAGCGTATGGCGCTGCGCCTGAGGGCCATGGGCCAGCCCAACTACGCCAACGGCTTCGCCGTCACCACCCATGAGCACATGCTGAGCGTCCCGGCATCGTGGCGGAAGCCTCGCATCGTCTTCGTCAACTCAATGAGCGATCTGTTCCACGAGAGCGTGCCGGCCGAGTTCATCCTGCGTGTCTTCGAGGCGATGAAGGACGCCTCGCAGCACGNNCCAGGTGCTCACCAAGCGCTCGCAGCGTCTCGCCGAACTCGCCCCCGACCTCCCCTGGCCCAGGAACGTGTGGATGGGCGTCAGCGTCGAGAATGCCGACTACCGGAGCCGCATCGACGATCTCCGCCGCGTCCCCGCAGCGATCCGCTTTCTCTCCGTTGAGCCACTGATCGCGCCGGTGGGCGAACTCGATCTTGAGGGCATTCACTGGGTCATCGTGGGCGGCGAGTCAGGCCCCGGCGCGCGACCAATGGAGCGATCATGGGTGAGCAGCATTAAGGACCAATGTGCCCGGGTCCGAGTGCCATTCTTCTTCAAGCAGTGGGGCGGAGCAAACAAGAAGAAGACCGGCCGCACGCTGGAGGGCCGCACCTGGGATGAGATGCCGGTCGAAGCCGGTGCCTTGCAGGCGATGGGCAGCTGAACGGCGCCCCCTGACGGCGCGCCGTGCACGCGTGCCGTGGGCGCCACGCCCCTACACAATCATCTCGTGCTCGTCGCCGACCGCCTCGCACACCTCGACGAAGAGTGCGTACGTCCGGAGAATGGACTCAGGCGTCAGGCCGCCCCCGTAGACAAGCTGGTGGTCGCACCACAGCGCTCCGTCCGCGCGGATGCAGAACCGCACCAAAACGATGTTTACGTTGAGGCTGTTGGCAAGCTCCACCCTGTCCTCGAGCGACGCATCGTCGGCCAGTTGCCAGATCGAGAACAGGCTCATGATCTTCCTGTCATCGTCAAGCCTGACGAAGGTCCTGATCCCGTCCCTGGTGATGTCGATATCACCGTCATCATCGACGACCGCGGAGAGACCCGCCGCCTGAAACAGCGCCAACAGGGACTCGATGCTTATATCGTTCGCACCCAGCACTACACTCATTTCCGTCTCCTCTCACCTGCGTCAATGGGCTCGTGCGCATGGTGCGCTCGCCTGCCGGTCTTGTCCCAGGCGGTCCGCACCACTCTATTGGCATTCGGCTCACGTGCACCGGTCGCCACTATAGCGCACGAGCGACACATTCGGCAACGCCGCCAGACCATCGCTT
>DPJP01000398.1:0-8946 GCA_003542955.1 Armatimonadota bacterium | reverse complement strand
CAACCCTTCGACGCCACCGCGCGGCTGACCGGCCCCGTTATAGACGGTGGTGGGGCGGCAGGTATCTGTTACAAACCAATCGCATTACTGCCATTACCTGTCAAGCCCGAACAACCGGTGCCAGGCACTGGCTGTTCGGGTATGACGCACTCTGTCCCAGTCTGGTACATGCTGCACGCCAGGGCAGCCCATCCGAGTCGCCAACAGGCCCCCTGCTCACAGGACATCACGCAGGGCGAGGCGAAAGTACCCGATGGACCGCATCGCTCCGTGGATGTGACTGAAGGGACTGACCCATGCGCGCATTCTGCTGCATCGTGTTGCTTGCCACCGTCGGCGCGGCGACGGCCCTTCCCGAGCGTCCCATAGTCGGCGACTACAACTCCGAGCTGCGCATCGCAGGTGGACAGCACGTGGACTGCCCCAGGCTCGTCAAGCGCCTGACCGAGCTCGGGGTCAACACGTACATGTGGCTGATCTGGCACAATGCCAACGACTGGGAGGACCTCCACGCGTTTCTGCCGATGGCGGCTGAGGCGGGCATCGAGGTCTGGGTCTACCTGGTACCGCATTCGGAGACCGCGCTGACCAATCCGCAGTGGCCCTACTCCGAGCCGTTCCGCCTCGACTACATCCGCTGGGCGCGCGAGATCGCCCTGCTCTCGCTGCAGTACCCGAACCTGGTCGGCTATGTCATCGATGATTTCTGGTACAACTTCGATGTCGCGGATCGCTTCAGCATCGAGTACACGAGGCAGATGGTGGAGGCGGGCAGGGCCGTCAACCCGGCGCTCAAGTTCTACCCGCTGATGTACTACCGCCAGATCGGCCTCCCATTCTCCGAGAAGCTCGCGCCGCTCATTGATGGCGTCGTGGCGGCCTACCCCAGGGACAGGGAGGAGATCGAGCAGGCGCTCGCGTATCTTGACGATATCTACGTCGTCCCCGCCGCGATCGAGGTCTCATTCCCCACTGCCACGCCCTCCACAGCCGGCGACCGCGGGATGCTGCGCCGACTGGTGCGTGTCACCGACGCGGCCACGGCATCCATCAGCCTCAACTTCGCGGACGACTACGACGGGGTCACGGAGGGCTATCACCTGCTGCAGGTGCGCATCGATGACGAACTCGTGTGGTCCGAGGACGCCGGGGGGCATGACGCGAGCCGGGTGACAATCGACCTGTCCGCCGCGGTTGCCGGCCGCGAGCAGGTGACCCTGTCGGTCGGTGTGTACGAGCAGAAGGGCGTCGCCCACTACGGGCTCCATGCGCGCTTCTCCGACTTCTCGATCAGCGGGCTCGATGCGGGTCCGGGCGAGTTTCTGGCCGCGGAGGCCTGGCGACAGGACGTCGAGGGGAGCTTCGTGACGAGTGTGACACCCGAGGTCCGCGGGGCCGGCGCCTACAGCCTGCCGCTCATCGTGATGCCTGCCGGGCAGCGCTCCGAGTACCGCAACCGCTGGGGGGTCGAGCCGACCGCGGAGATGCTTGCTGCCAAGATGCGCATGATCCTGGACCTTGCCGCGGAGGGGCGAATCGAGGGTGTTGTGACCTACTGCCTTGATAAGAGTGACGGCAGCGAGGACTTCGAGGCGTTAAGCAAGGTTTATCTTGAGTTCTGGGCGGAATAATAGATACACGCACAGTCAATTGACGTAACGCCGGCATCTCATTCATCAATATCTCTTGTCAGTCGAAAACTACTCGTGATACCATTCGTGTGAGCAGTCGAGGATGCGACAGCAACCGCAACCCAGACACGGCCTGGCACACACCCCCTATCGGACACGAGAGCGACCCAGGAAGATATGGGTGACCGAGCATGCCGGACCGCACACCCAACCGGGCACACGATTCCACAAATGGCGTCAGCTCAGGGGTCGCTTGTGGGCTCACACGGGCGTGTTCGTACATCCGCGAAAGAGTCCCCTTCCCATCCGTGGTTGTTGCACTCCTCTGCACTGTCGTCGTATGCCGCTTCTCGAATGCATTCTCCATGTCCGAGTGTGTCGTATTCGACCGCCTGATGGCCCTTCGCCCGGTCCACGCAGCCGACCCGCGCATCGTCCTGATCGGTATCGAGCGCGAGGCGATCGACACCTTCCAGGGCTATCGCCAGGGCGCCGACAGCGCCGGATGCACCTGCCAGACGATCTCACGGGAGGACATCGGCACGGTACTCGGGCGGGTCAAGCAGGCGGGCGCGCGCGTCGTGGCGCTGGACCTGCTGCTCCAGCAACCCTGTCCTCTGCATGATGAGCGTCTGCGACGCGCGCTCGATGCCGAACCCGGAGAGGTCATTCTCACCGCAACGGCTCAGGCCAACCCCGGCGGCGCCTTCTTCCGCGATCCGCACGTCGACTTCGTAACCTCGGCCTCCGCGACGCCCCCCGTGGCAGCCTCCGGCCCCGGCGCAGCGGCTGAGAACGCCCCCCCTTGGCCGCTGCGGGTGGTCGCCTCGCCCTTGCTCTACAGCCCCCACGGGGTCATCAGGGGCGCCAGCCTGCTCCAGGAGCACATCCCCTCCGAGATCGATATCAAGGAGATCGGGCCCGTCCAGTGGATCAGCAGGGTCTACGTTCCCATCTCCGTGGCGGCCCTCGTCGCCTTCCGGGGGATGCCCAGCGCCATGCCGGAGGCGCTGACGCCCGAGAGAGTGACCTGCTGCAACACTGAGATCCCCGTTGTGCGTGACATTGGCATCCACCTGCTGGGCGCGATTGCGCCCGACGCGGGGCAGGGTCGTCATGTGATGCTGATCAACTGGGCCGGCCCCAACGGCACATTCCCAATGTACTCGCTGCGCGCCGTCCGCGACGCGAGCGCCGCCTCCCTGCGTCGCTGGTTCGAGGGCAGGATAGTGCTGCTCGGATCAGCCGCCGAACGTGTGGACACACCCCTGACCGGGCGTGCCCCCCACGTGTCGGAGCCGCTGCTCGACCAGAGCGCCGATGTTGCGATGACCGGGCTCGAGGCGCATGCCAACGCGGTGAACACGCTTCTGCAGCAGCGCTTCCTGCGCCCCATTCCGGTATGGGCGGCCTCCCTGACGGTGCTGCTGTGCGCGCTGCTGACGGCGCTGGCATTCCACTTTCTGCCCACGATCCACGCAGGGCTTGCGGCGGCGTTGCTGATCGTGACGCTGTTCGTCGCAGGGTATGTCTTTCTGCTCCACGACCTGTGGTTCTACACGGTGATCCCCTCGGTCGCGATTGCCTGGACGAGCCTGCTGGGCGGGTTGTGTGAGTATGCGCGCTCGCGGCGGGAGGCGCAGGAGTTGGCGGAGACCATCGAGTCGCGCGACACCGCGACGCAGGTGATCGTCCACGACCTCAAGCAGCCGCTGGCCTCGATCAGCGCACTCGCCGCCGTCATCAGGCTCAAGGAGCAGAGCGGCGCCAACGGCATCGGCGCAACCGAGATGGTCGAGCGCATCATGGCGCAGGTCGACCGGGCGCTGGGTGACATCGATGAACTCCTCGCCACCAATCCGGACCGCGAGTTGTCGCTGCACCCGACGGAGTTTGATATGTCCGCGTTCGTCTCCGACATCGCCGTCGCGCAGGGCCACAAGAGCCCGGTCCACGAGATCGACGTGCGCGCGCCGGCGGGGCTCATCCCCTTCACCGGTGACCAGCGCTACCTCGGGCGGGCGCTCAGCAACCTGCTCGACAATGCCATCAAGTACTGGCCAGACGGCGGCACGATCATCGTGCAGGTGGCCCCGCTGCCGGACCAGGTTGTCATCCGCATCATCGACGGCGGTATCGGCATGGACCTGAAGGCGCAGGAGAAGGTCTTCGAGCGCTTCCAGCGCGCGGTGCCGGAGGGCATCGACATTCCGGGCACCGGCATCGGGCTGTACTCAGTCAAGCGAATCGTCGAGGCGCATGGTGGAAGCATCGAGTGCGACAGCGCACCGGGGGTGGGCAGCACCTTTACCGTCCGGCTGCCCCGCACTCCGGCGCTGGCCCAGGAAGGGGTGGCAGGATGAGGGGCGTCAACACGACGGTGGTGACTCGGGCAGTGGCCGCACTCCTGCTGACGGCAATCGCGCTCGCCGCGCATTCGGCGGGCACGCCGGCCGCGGTGCTCGAGTCGGTGTCAGGCGACGTCCAGATCATGCGCGCCGGGCGTCCCCCGTGGCTGAGTGTCCGTAGCCCCGCCCACAAGCAGCTCTACGCCGGCGACCACCTCAGGACGCTGCTCAAGTCGACCGCCGTCATCGTCGTCGGCGGCGCACGTGTCAGCGTCGGGCCCGGCACCCACATCGCCATCCCGCACCCGAAGCGTGCCGAAGCCCCGGCCGGCGACTCGGCCATCAAGACGATCGTTGGCAAGGTCTACATCTGGCTCGTGGGCGCCCGGGGCTTCGAGGTCAGAAGCGACGGCGCGACGGCCGCCGCCGGCGGCACCAGGTTCATCTTCGAGGTCGCCGACGACGCGACCACCACCTGCACCGTCACCGAGGGCGTCGTCCGCTTCTACAACGCCGCCGGCGAGGTCGCGCTCGAGGTCAATCAGCAGAGCGTCGCGCTCCCGGGCAGCCCGCCATCCCGGCCGCGGGTCGTAGACCCCTCAGGCCTGATCGACTGGGAGGCATCCATCGACGCCGTGCGTATCGGCTGGGAGGCGCTCTCCTTCCCCACACAGACCGGTGAGCAACTCCGCGCGCGACTCGACACGCTCGCCGCGGGCCCCGCCCCGGCTGCCGACGCCCTGCTCGAGGCCGCCCGCATACAACACGACCTCGGTGAATACGCCGCAGCCGAGAACCTGCTGAGTGGCCTGCTCGAGCGTGCCCCGGACAGCTACCCGACCCACCTCTGCCTCGGCATCACACTCCTGCAGGCCGGCCGGCCCAGCGAGGCGCTGGACGCCTTCACCGCCGCGGCGAAGCTGGAACCGAAGAGCGTCGAGGCCCCCGCCGGTCTCGCGCTCGCGCTGCTCGCCACCGGCAGACTGGAGGCCGCGCGCGCGGCGGTCGCCAATGCCGCCGACAGCCTCCCGGGCCAGGTCACTCTCGGCATCATCGCGATGCGCTCCGGCCAGCTCGAGCCCGCGCGCGCGGCCTTCCGGCGCGCTGCCTCCATGCAGGCCGATGCCTACCTGCCCCCGGCCTACCTGGCCATGGTAGACCTCGCCGCGGGCGACATTGACGCCGCGGCCGCCAATGCCCGGCGTGCCGTCGAGCTTGCGCCGCGCTCGGCCCTGGCGCACGAGAGCCTCGCGACGGTAAGCTTCTTCTCGGGCGAACTCGATCGGGCCCAGGCCGAGATCGACATTGCACTCGAGCTCAATCCCCAGTCGGCGACGGCGCACCTGCTGGCCTCCGACATCCTCGTCGCGCGTGGAAATCTGGATGCCGGCTTGGTCGAGGCGCAGGCAGCCGTGGCGCTCGACCCGATGCTCGGGCCGGCCTACTCGGCGATGGGGATGGTCTACCTCGCGCGCAACGCCCTGCCCCAGGCTGAGAGCAGCTTCTCTCGCGCGCTCGAGTTGACCCCCGCGCTGGTCTCCGCCCGCACCGGCATGGGTGTCACCTACGCGCGGCAGGGCCGCCTGGCGGAGGCGCTGCAGATGCAGAAAGCGGCCGTCGCGCTCGATTCCTCGCGCGCATCCGCGCTCAACAACATCGGCGCGATTGCGCTGGCCCAGGGGCGGCTTGATGAAGCCGAGCAGCAGTTCAGTGCCGCCATCGCCCTGCGTGGCGACTGGAGCCTCCCGCACTCGAACCTCGCGCTCACCTACCTGGACATGAACCGCTTCGCCGACGCCGTGCGTGAGGGCGAGCTGGCCGTCAAGCTCGGTGAGAATTCCGCGCGCGTCCATACGACCCTCGGCCGCGTCTACATCGAGCAGAACCGCCTCAACAAGGCCTGGGCCGCGCTGCGCAGGGCCGTGCAGCTCGACCCGGACTACGCGCTGGCGCGCCTGCATCTCGCGGAGGTCTACACGCGCATGGGCCGCAACCGCGACGCGGTCAACCACCAGTTGCAGGCCGTCTCGCGACAGCCCTCGGCGATTCTCGAGACCCGTGAGTACTCGCGCACTGAGGTCACCGCATCGGTGGGCAGCTTCGCGGCCGATATCAAGACCGACGGCCGCGCGGCCGACGGCGCACTCAGCTACTACGCCGCGGCCGCGTATGAGCAGGGCGACGGCGGCCGCGCCCACTCCGACTATGAACGCATCGGCGCCGTCGGGATCGTCGGCAGCCAGACCGGCATTAACACCACCGACGCGCTGCTGGCCGCCTGGGAGCATCAGACGCGCCAGCGGCCGGGCAGGCTCATCATGGGCCTCCCCGAGGATACCGATTACGAGAGCGACTTCGACGGCTGGAGCCTGCGCTACCTGTGCCGCAGACCGTCGGGGCGCAACGCAACCTTCACCCTCAAGCTCGGCTACGAGTCGGGCCACTTCGAGGAGAACAACCCCGACAGCCTGGTCGCCGACCCGAAGCAGTTCCGCGAACTGAAGACCCAGACGAGCGGACCCACCGCCGAGATGCTCTACGAGCGCCGCTGCGGACCGCATTCAGGCATCACCGCGGGGGTGGCGCTCTCGAGCGAGGATGCTTCCATCTCCGGCATCATCGGTACGCCCGACGTCTCCGGCCTGCCGGAGTTGACCGCGTGGCGGCCGTTCGCCGACACCATCGACCGTGAGGCCGCCACCTTCTACCTCAATGCACGCACGCGGATGGGTGAGAAGACCGAGCTGCTGGCCGGTGCGCGCTATGCGACCCGCCGGCACATGACACCCGTGCTCAAGCCGGAGGGCTACATCCGCCACAGGCTCGGTGATGACGGCGCGCTGGTGCTGCTCACCCGACCCGTGCTGCGCGATGATGTCTCCGAGTTGTCATGGGTCGACGATTACTCGCTCCGTGAGTGGATATCGCCGCTGGACCTGGCGATGGGCGGCTTCAGCCAGTCGTATGAGTTGCAGTACGAGTTCACGCCGCCGGATGGGTCCCTCCTACGGCTGTCGGCCTTCCACCGCGAGTTGCGCAACTACATCGTCGACCTCGAGGACCCCGCCTGGACCGCCGGCGGCGTCGGCATGGTGCTGGCCTCCGGCCAGGTGCGTGGCGGGGAGATCGAGTGGGAGCGGTGGATAGGCAACAACCTCAGCGCCGGCATCTGGGTCCGCTATGCCGACTCTGAGAACGATGACGCCGGCGGACGCGATATCCCCTACCAACCGGACTTCTCAGGCACACTGCGGCTGGACTACATCGACCGCAACGGCCTGCGCGTCGGCGCCGAATGGTGCCACATCGGGGAGCGCTTCGCCGATGCGGCCAACACCGTTGAGTTGGACGCCCACGATGTCGTGAGTCTGAGAATCGCGAAGCAGTTGAGCCTGCAGACGGACGTGTTCCTGACCATCGAGAACCTGCTCGATGAGGACTACGGCTTCTGGCAGGGCTATCCCGCTCCCGGGCTCCGGGTCCGTGGGGGCATACAGCATCGGTTCTGAGGGTGATCTCCGCCGAGGATGACCACGGCGGATGCGGGGAGGCAGTTGATATGCGTAGGATGATTGGCGCATTGCTGATAGCCGGTGCATTGGTGGTTGTGCTGATGGTGGCAGGCTGCTCGGGGGCGGGGGTGGCGGCGGGTGACGTGCGCGGCGACGCAGTCCGCACCACCGCCGAGGACCACCTGAGCGCGGTGACGCTGCTGAAGGGCTGGCTGAAGATACTGCACGAACGCGCCCCCGACGCGGCGGCTGTCGGGGTCCACACATGCCAGCAGTGTGAGCCGATATGCGACATGGAGTTCTTTGAGGATGGCTCCTACCGCATTTGGGGCACCAACAGCGACTGCTCGGTATTCGACTATACGGTGCAGGCTGATGAGTCTGGCACCGGCACGATCACATGGCCGAACGGTGATGTCATGGTTCAATGGTGGGGCCCTCCCATCTGGGATGGGGACTGGCTTTCACAAGACGTGGCCGATACGTTCCCCGACGGCACGGAACTGACATACACCGCCACTGTGGACTTCGCTTTGCCCGAGAGCCCGCAGCGGTGGGAAGGGACGGCCACGTTGCCCGACGGGAGGGAGATGGAGTTCAGCTTCGACCGCGCGATTGAGGGTGACGACCACCTGGTGCTGGAGCTCCCGGATGGGTCGCAACTGGAGATCACGATCCCAACGACCCCCGTTCCTGGGACCGTCTTCTGGCCGGTGTTCGAGGAGGGAGGAATAGGTCACTACGTGTCCGCTGCAGGCCAGAGGCTTGACTTTGCGATCACGGGACAGAACGACCAGTGGGACCGCTGGGTGTTCGCCGGGGCGGACGGCACGCTGGGCGATTTCGCCATCCAGCAGCAGTTCGCGGGCATGGGTCAGGTAACTCAGAATGGCGATGTGCTTGGCGCGCTTCGGTGGACTGACACCGGCGCCGGCGCGCTCGATCTGGTCGGGACAACCAGTTGGGTAGTTACGCCGTCGGCGACAGCACGCGACTTCCAGGTCGACCAGTGGGTAGCGAATATCGCGGTTCTCAACCCAATGCCGATGTACTGAAGCACTAACGATACGCCCCACGGTCGATAGCAGAGAAGAAGGCTCAACGCCCCGCTCGGGGGACGCAGGCGCGCCCCCAACCTGGAAGGCGAGTCGCAGATGGTGCCAGATAGCTGCTAAACCAAACATGCACAGCATGGCTGTGTCGGTCAAAAAGGAGGCTGCTTCAGATGGCAGTGAGGCTCTGGGGTTATGTGACTCAAATCAGTGACAACAACAAGCCTGAGTGGGTCCGAATAACAGGACCTGGCTACTCCAAAGATCACCCTGTGGTCGCCGTGAACCCCACCACCGGCAAGTACGATGTGCCTAACCTCAGCAACGGAGTGACGTACAGCCTGTGGCTTGTGAAGTCGAACTGCGCGCCCACACCGAGTTCCGTGAAGACAGGCTTCGGCGC
>DPJP01000308.1:14285-15637 GCA_003542955.1 Armatimonadota bacterium | reverse complement strand
GACGATCCTGCTGGTGGAGCAGAACGCGCGCCAGGCCCTCAACCTCGCCCGCCGCGCCTACCTGCTGGAGACCGGCCGTATCGTGCGAGCTGCCGACAGCGCCGAACTCGCCTCCGACGGGGCCCTGATCGAGGCCTACCTCGGCAGGAGCGACCCCTAGGTCCCCGGCCGAGCCTACTCCCCGGGGCCGGGCGCCCAGGGGCGCCTGACGCCCGCCACCCACTCCGTCCCCGGCGCCCCGGCTGCCAGGCGTTGCGCTTACACAGCGAGCGCACAGTCGTTGACACCAGCGCGCACATGCTGTATCCTATACAATCTTCAGCATTCTGTGCGGGGGCTTTTCCGCCTTTGCACAGACAATTCCAGACTCAGCCTGCCGTGTCGGTCAGTGGGCAATACATGGATGTCCGGCAAGGCGCAGAGTGGCGGGACCGTTCTTCAACAGGATGTCTCGCCGTTTTGGCCTGTCCGGGCTTTCTGCGTCCCACTCCCCGACCGAGCAGGCAGGCAACAGATTGGAGATAGTCCGTGGAACGGCCATTCCCAATCGAGTATCTCGTCGACCGCTTCGGGAACCGATACGCAATAGTGGTCGCGGTGGCCAAGCGCGCCCGACAACTCAAGGCCGGCGCGAAGCCCTTCATCGACATCGGCAGCAACAACCCGACAACTATCGCCCTGCATGAGATCGCCGCGGGCTATGTCAGCATCGAGGACCCGCCACCTCCGGGCGAGAAGAAGAAGCCGCAGACCCCGGACGATGTCGCCGAGGCATTGGCTCTGAGCATCAGCGAGTTGGGCTCGGAGGAGTACGAGCCTGTCGCCGGCATCTCCGAGGTCGGTGACGACGACTACGATGAGCCCGACGACGATGACGAGTATGAAGATGATGACGAGGATGACGACGACGCCTGACGTGTGGTGTCGATTGCAGGCAGGGACGACTTGCGGCCATGAGAAGCACTGCTGACTACTACGAGGTGCTCGGCGTCAGCCGGGACGCATCGGCGAGTGAGATCAAGACAGCCTACCGGCAGTTGGCGCGTAAGTACCATCCTGATGTCAATGGTGGCTCCGCGGAGGCCACCGAGCGGTTCAAGAAGATCAGCGAAGCATACGCGGTGCTCTCCGACCCCCAGAAGCGTCGGCGCTATGATGCCGGCGGCCTGGGGGACTTTGCCTTCGATGGCGGCTTCTCCAGCTTCTTCGATATCTTCAATCAGGCCTTCGGCTTCAACATGGGCGGGGCGCGCTCGAGTCCCGGCCGAGATAGAGAAGCGCACGTCACCATCGAGCTCGAGGAAGTCCTGATCGGCTCGGAGCGCACCCTCGACTACGAGCGCATCGGCCTG
>DPJP01000308.1:205-14259 GCA_003542955.1 Armatimonadota bacterium | reverse complement strand
GACGGCAGCGGCGCCGCTCCGGGCAGCAGCCCGGTTCCCTGCTCATTCTGCGCGGGGCACGGGCAGGTCCGGCAGCGACGCGAGACGCTCCTGGGCACCATGACCACGGTGATCACCTGCCCCGAGTGCAAGGGCACGGGGCAACTCATCAAGGACCCGTGCGAGGACTGCGCGGGGCGCGGCGCGAAGTCGATCTCCGAGCAGTTGGAGGTGCGCATTCCCGCCGGCATACGCGACGGCCAGCATCTCGAGCTGCGCGGCATGGGCGATGTCAGCCTTGACGGCGGACCGCCCGGCAACCTCTACGTGCGCATCAGCGTCGCCGATCACCCCACATTCACCCGTCACGGCGACCACCTCTACATGCCGCTGGATGTGACCATCTCCCAGGCGGCCCTCGGCGACCTCGTGACCGTCAGAACCATCGAGGGCGAGCACGAACTGACGGTCCCCGCGGGCATCCAGTCCGGCACCGAGTTGAGGATCAAGGGCAGGGGACTGCCATCGCTGGGGAGTGCCCGTCGCGGCGACCAGGTGGTGTCGGTGCGGGTCAAGACGCCGACCGAGTTGACCGACCGGCAGCTTGAGTTGCTGCGCGAGCTGGCCATCGAGGACGGCGTAGACATTACCCCCCCGGCCGACAGCAGCATCTTCGAGCGCGTCAAGCGCCTGTTCGGCACTCGCTGAGCGCTACCGACTCCCACGCCCCCCGCGGCTTCAAGGACGGAGGACTACCCGATGCGATGGCGCCGCTTCAGTGTCACAGGCCCTCCCGACGCATCCGAGGCCGTCTGCGCCATCATGCAACGCATGTTCGGCGGGCTCAGCGTCACCCCCACCCCCGACGGACTGCGCCATGATGCCTATATGGCAGAACTCGCCGACTACCTCTCCGCCGCCGATGAGCTTGCCGAGGCACTCGGCGCCATTCCACCCGAACTCGCTCTGCCTGCCGAGTTGCTCCTCAGCGCCGACTGGGTCGAGGATGAAGACTGGGCCGAGGCCTGGAAGAAGCACTACAGGCCCATGCGCGTAGGGCAGAGGCTCGTCGTCGTGCCGCTCTGGATGCCCTGGCCGGACCCCGACGGCGGCATCCCCGCAACGCCCGATGACATCACCATCCGCATCGACCCCGGCATGGCCTTCGGCACCGGCGCGCATTCATCCACTCGCCTGTGCATGATCGGGCTCGAGGAACGCGTCCGGCCCGGGGTCGAGGTGATTGACCTCGGCTGCGGCTCCGGCATCTTGACCATCACCGCGCTCAAGCTCGGCGCGGCCGACGTGCTCAGTATCGACAACGACCCGATCTGCATCAGCGCCACCGCCTCCAACGCCGCCCACAACGGTGTTGATGACCGCTGCCGCGCGCGCATTGGCGAGGGGCTGGCAGACATAGAAGGCCGGCGCGACATCATCGTTGCCAACATCACGGCCGATGTGGTCATCTCACAGGCGCCGCGCGCCGTTGAGCTGCTCAAGCCCGGCGGCTGCTACATCATCTCCGGCTTCACCGTACGCTCCGAGGAGGCCGTCGCCGGGGCACTGCGGCAGGTGGGCCTGAGCCTCGTCTCGCAGCACTCCGAGGCCGAGTGGCTCGGCTGGGTCGCGCAGGCGCCGGAGTAAGGCCAAACGCCCGTGAAGCCTCGTGGGAGTCGCGGGCTTTCGAGAGCCCGCGCGCCAAACGTACCGCATGCCCGCTCAGGGAGTCGCCCGACAATGCCCGAGCCGCGTGTATTCATCGAGCCCGACGCCGTCCGCGGCGCCACCCTCCACCTGGCCGGCGATGCCTTCGAGCACCTCGCCGTGGTGCTCCGCCGTGGTGTCGGTGACCGCTTCATCGCCGTTGACGCCGGGAGCGGTGTCGAGCACCGAGTCGAGATCACCGAGGTCGGCCGCGGGGCGCTCCAGGGCGCCGTGCTGGAGACGGCGGAGGCGCGCGAGCAGCCGGCCGTGCACCTGTGCCTCTACCAGGGCCTCCCAAAGGGCAAGCGCTTCCCGCTCATCATCCAGAAATGCACGGAGCTGGGCGTGGCCCGCATCGTGCCGGTGCTGACGGAGCGCGCGGTGGCGCGCGTCGAGCCCGGTGAGGCGGGTGGCAAGCTTGCGCGATGGACCAAGATCGCCCTCGAGGCTGCGCGGCAGTCGCTGCGGCCCCTGCCACCGGCTATCGAGGCTCCCCTGGAGCTGCGNNCAGTGGCGGCGGCATCGGCCTGCTGCTTGATGAGGCGCTGGCCGAGAGCGATGACGGCGGCCTGCGCAGGAGCCTTGCAGAGATGGCCCCGGGCGGGCGCGTATCGGTCTTCATCGGGCCGGAGGGCGGCTTTCCCGCGGAGGAGGCCCAAACCGCGCGCGACGCCGGACTGCTCGCCGTCGGCCTCGGCAGCCGCATCCTGCGCACGGAGACCGCCGCCATCGCCGTCTGTGCGATAGTCATGTACGAGGCCGGGCAACTCGGGTAACGCGGACCCGCAAACGCTGTCGAGGACTGCCTCGGGAGCCCATCCACCCGCCTCCGGCGATTCGTTCGTTCGTCCGTCCGTTCCCCCCCACCCCCCATATCGAGCTGATCGCTATGCTGACGCGCGAAGTCGCTGCGCTGATCGAGGACTACGCTCCATTCTCCACCGGTATCGAGGGCGATGAGCTTGGCCTGCTCGTCGGGGAGCCCGAGCGCGAGGTCACCGGCGTCATCACCTGCTGGTCGCCGACTGCGGCAGTGCTCGAGCAGGCCGTGAGCCGCGGTGCGAACGTGGTTCTCAGCCACGAGCCGCTCACCTGGGGCATCTGCGGGCGCGACCCCGAAGCGGGGCTCACGTGGTACGAGGAGCGCCACGTCACCGCCAAGGCTCCCAACCAGCTTCGCCTGCGGCTGTGCCTGGACAACGGGCTGAGCGTCTACCGCTACCACTCGAACTGGGACTGGGCGCCCGTCTACGGCCAGGTCGACATGCTCGTAAAGCTGCTCGAGCTGGGGACGTACATCGGCGGCTGCCGGACCTGTCCCGTCTACGAGCGCGAGCCGATTGCCGTCGGCGAACTGGCCCGGCGCGCGTGCGCCCTGCTCGGAATCGGCCCGATCCGCGTCATCGGTGAGCCCGAGCGCATGGTCAGCCGCGTCGCGGTAACGCATGGGGGCTTCGGGCAGATATTCACCGTCCCCGAGGTGGCGGCCGATGCGGGCGCAGAGCTGGCAATCTTCGGGGAGATGCTCGATTACACGATCCGCTATTGCGTGGAGGTGGGTCTGGCGGGCATCGAGCTTGGCCACTGCGCCTCTGAGCAGCCTGGGATGGAGGGCATGGCGCAGTTCCTGCGCGAGCGGCTTCCGGCGCAGATCCCCATCGAGTGCCTCGACTCGGGGCAGCCGTGGACGTCCCTCTCGGCCGGGGGCTGAGTTGTCTGCCGGCGAAGTTGCCAGGGATGCCTGGGGAGGGGCCGCACGAGCGAAAGCCGCGGTTGTACGCGGTCCCGCCGCCGCGGGAAGGTCGGCCCGGCGTCGCCAACGTCAACGGCAGGGCCGGCCTCCGGCGCTCCCTGGACGGCGTGAGCGCTCGTCGTGCGGCCGAACAGGGGTCGCGGGCTTTGATCGTTTGATCTCCGTATGACGAATTGCATGCCGGGCGCCTGCATGGAGATCAAAGGATCAAAGCCCTGACCCCGGCCGTTGCTCTGACATGCGTGAGCGCCTGGGGCCTGCCTCGGGCAGCGCCTGTGGGATGATGCCCATCTGCGAAGCACACTGCCGTAGCCCTGCCCCTCCCCCTATCGTCGCCGGCTGGGGGTGAGGCGAGCCCCTCGCCCGCCTACCCCACATCAATGTGCAGCAGCCGCGCCGGGTCAATTGGCAACAGCGCGCCGACCACGCCCCACACGATCCCCGCGGTGAAGAAGTGCCCGAATGCTATCCCCAGAAACAGCGGGATCAACTGCCGATACAGGTGCGCGCCACCGATCCGCACAATCGCCGCCTTCACCACATACACCGTGAAGAACGGCGCCCACAACAGGTAGCCGTAGCTCGAGGCCAGGCAGTAGCCCAGCGGATGGAGCGGAAAGCGCAGGAAGCGGAAGCGCAGCATCGCCAGGCCGATACTCACCAGCATCCCGAAGCCGAAGAACACATTGGCCTCCCGCTCCGGCCCCGAGGGCGCCACCACTGCCGAGGAGAGCGAGTTGAACTCCTGCACTGCCAGCGAGGTGCGGTAGCCCCCGGCCGTCGTGCCGCCCTCGAGCACGTTTGCGCCGAACTTGTAGAAGGCCTCCAGGTGCGTGTAGTAGCCCCACCACAGGCCGATGACCACCGCAATGACCATTGCCAGGGCGATGGTGTCGCGCCGGAGCTGAGCGCGCCGGGCCAGCTCGAAGTTCTCCATCTGGTAGGCCATCATGCTGGGGAAGTAGCCGCGGGAGAGGAAGTTCATCACTGAGAGCACCGTCAGGGAGGCGATGTCGCGGTTGCGCACCCAGTAGCTCGTGCCCGTCAGCGCCAGCAGCACGGCCTTCGACTGGCCGAACGGGAAGGCCCAGTTGCTCGGTGTGCCCGTCTCGCCGCGGATGCGGGTGAAGGTCACCGCCACCAGCATCATGCTCACCAGAAATGCTACTGCCAACGCGGGCCGCATCCCGGCCGCCCAGCAGAAGACCACAAAGCCCGCCGAGCCGATCAGCAGCCCTGCCGCCGACAGCCTGGGGCTCAGCGGGCCGGGCACCTCGCGGCTGCCCCCGCGGAGCGCCTCGAGCACACGCCCCAGGTGCCCCCGAGCCATGTACAACAGCACCAGCGCCATCCCGAAGTAGCCGCCGAGGCTCTGCCGCTCGAGGTAGGGATAGCCCGGAGGATTGTAGCCGGTGATGCGGCCGCCGATGTTGAAGGCCTTCAGCGCCAGGTAGAGCACCCACGTCGAGGCGAGTATCTCCAGCGGCACCAGGTAGCCGAAGCCGACGTGCTCGGGGCGATAGTAGAAGGTCAGCGGCCGAACCGAGTCCCACGGGCTCTCGGTGAACAGCGCGCCGAGGTCGTAGGAGAGCCCCAGCGCCCGCACGCCTGGATTGATCGACTGCGCCACATTGAAGGCGTTGAAGGTGAACGATAGGGCGAAGCCCACCCACATCAGCGGATTGCGGAAGAAGCTCCCCGCACCCCTGCCGACCTCGCTCACACCGACGAGTTCGGCATTGAACGTTGCCAGCGGGAAGGAGAGCTTGTCGCCGTCGACCCATTGCGGCACCAGCAGCGATGCCGCGCTCATCAGCGCAACGAAGAAGCAGATGAACAGGCCCGACCAGGCGGCCAGCGGCACGGCCCAGGCAGCCCACGGGACGGCCTCCGTGGCGCCGGCCTCGAAGTAGTCGCGCACGACGCCCGGGTCCTGCGGCGCCATCCACGTGGGCAGATGGGCGGCCAGCGAGGCGAACTCGTTCTCAGGCGCCGCAAAGTAGCCCAGCGCGGTGATCGAGGGGAGGAAGGGGCGGATGATCCCCAGTGAGGCCATCGGCACGGCGATCAGCAGCATGATGTAGAGCGTGGCGATCTCCCCGCGCGAAAGCTCCCAGCGCCGCGCGAAGCGCCGCAGCAGCCCGTTGACCCCCAGCACGAGCAGCAACCCGAGCATCGCCGGTGCCGCCGGCACGGAGTTGTCGATATTGGCGACGAAGGTGATCAGACACGCGAGGCGTATCCACATGTCGGCGAAGAACACCAGCAGAACCGCAAGTACGATCACTCGCACGCTGAGGCTGCGGGCGCCGGCCTCCGGCTCGCGGGGTATGGTGCCTGCCTGTGGGAGAGTATTCGCATCCATGCCGCCGCACAGTTTCCCGCCGGGCCCGGCCATTCCTCCGTGACGTCAGCGCCGACGGCTCGGGTCCTCGGTATCGGTGGCCTGCAGGTTGACGGCGCCGGGCGGACGAAATGCCGCGCTGCATGAGTTCGACATCCCGGGAGGGTCTGCCGTGTACCAGGAGCGCAACGTCAACCCCGATGTGTGGATGCAGCACCTCTACGAGACAGTGCCCCGCGAGTTGGCGTTCGACCCCAACGCGGCGGAGCAGTTCGAGCAGTGGCGTGAGCGCTTCCTCGCCGCCCTGATCGGCTTGATGGGGGGCATGCCGGAGGTCGATGTCGACCCCGAGCCCGAGATCACCGACAGCTTCGCGGAAGACGGCTACACCCGCCACCGCCTGCTGATCCGCACTGAGCCGATGATGAACGTGCCATGCTGGCTGCTGGTGCCCGACGATATCGCTCCGGGGGAGAAGCGCCGCGGTGTCCTCGCTCTGCACGGCCACGGCCGCGGCAGGGATGAGATCTGTGGCATCGACGGCGGCGACCCCCAGAACGCCGAGCGCATCCGGTCGCTCAACTACGACTACGCGCGGCAGCTTGCGCAACGAGGCTACGTCGTCATCGCGCCCGACCACCGCGGCTTCGGAGAGCGCTCCGGCGACCGGGAGAACCTCCACAGTCGCGACTACTGCAATGTGCTGATGATCAAGCAGGCGCTCTTCGGCCGCAATCCGCTGATGTCGAACGTCTACGACGCCTGCCGCTGCATCGACTACCTCCAGAGCCGCGATGATGTGGATGCCGAGCGCATCGCGGCCGTGGGGCTCTCCTACGGCGGCACGATGTCGCTGTTCACGACTGCCTTTGACACGCGGATCAAGGTCGCATGCGTCTCGTGCTACATGAACACATTCCAGAAGTACGCGCTCGAGCGGGCCAACTTCTGCGGCAACCAGACGCCTACCGGGCTGTTGCGCATCGGTGAGATGTGGGATGTCGCGATCACGATTGCCCCGCGCCCGCTGGTGATCGAGTCGGGCATCCAGGATGCGGGCTTCCCGATCGAGCAGGCGCGCGAGGCGAATGCGCATGTGCAGGCGGCCTACGAGGCGCTGGGCCATGCAGACCGCCTGGCAATCGACGAGTTCGACGGCGGCCACGAGTTCTCCGGCCGCCTTACATTCGACTGGTTTGAGCAGTGGTTGTAAGGGTCAGGTCGCTACGGATTTCGGCGGCATGAAGTCATCTATCCAATATGGCCTCCTCCCCCCGGCGACGCGAAGCGCCGCTTGCCGCTCACCCATCTCCGGCTACGGAGAGGGGCCGGGGGTGAGGCCTCAGACCGCATGATACCGGGGTGGGGGCGCAACGCCCTCACCCCGATCCGACACTGTGGAAAGAAGCTGCACATGCCGACTGACAAAGAGCAGGGCAAGTCGAGCAAACTCTGGGGCGGGCGGTTCTCCGCCGATCTCGCCGACATCGCGCTGGACTACAGCGAGTCGACGCAGGCGGACTCGGAGATGATCGCCGAGGACGTCTGGGGCTCCCAGGGCCACGCCATCATGCTGGCGCGTTGTGGCATCATCGCCGAGGAGGACCTGAGGGAGATACTGCGGGGTCTGCGGCGGACTGAAGACGAGTTCGCCGCCGGGCGCTTCAGCCTCAAGCGGGAACTCGAAGACGTGCACATGAACGTCGAGGCGTACCTGCGGGAGGATGCCGGGCCGGAGTTCGCCGGCAAGCTCCATACCGCCCGCTCGCGCAACGACCAGGTCGTCACCGACGCGAAGATGCATCTGCGCACGAGGGTCCTCGACCTCCAGGAGGCGCTCGCGCAACTGCAGGCGGCGCTGCTCGAGCGCGCACGCGGGCATGAGAGCACCGTCATGCCCGGCTATACACACACCCAGCACGCCCAGCCGATCTCGGTGGCGTTCTGGCTGAGTTCGTATGTGTCGATGTACACGCGCGACCAGCGGCGGCTGGCAAACGCCTTCGAGATCGTCAACCAGAGCCCGCTGGGGGCCGCGGCACTGGCGGGGACAAGCTTCCCGACGGACCGCGAACTGAGCGCGGAGCTGCTCGGATTCGACGGCTGTCACGTGCATGCGCTCGACATCATCGGCAGCCGCGACTGGGTCATCGAGACGCTTGCGGCGCTGGCAATGCTGATGTGCAACCTCTCGCGGCTGGCCGAGGAGTTCGTGCTGTTCTCGACATACGAGTACCGGATGATCGAGATCGATGACGCCTACTCGTCGGGCTCGTCGATCATGCCGCAGAAGAAGAACCCGTGTATCGCCGAACTCTCGCGCGGGAATACGGGCGCGGTGTACGGGCGGCTGATGGAGATGCTGACCCTGATGAAGGCGCTCCCGGGCGGGTACAACCGTGACTTCCAGCAGGACAAGCCTCCGCTGTGGCATGCGCTCAACCTCGTCGAGCGGACGCTGGTGGCGCTCACGGCGATGGTGCGCACGGTGACCTTCAAGACCGAGCACATGCGGGAGGTCGTCGGCAAGAACTTCGCCACCGCGACCGAGCTTGCCAACTACCTGGTCTCTGAGCGCGGCCTGCCCTTCCGCACCTGCCACGAGATAGTCGGCGGGCTGGTCGCCGGGCTGATTGCACAGGGTAAGACGCTCGACGATCACGACGCCGTGCGCGAGTTGCTCGCGCAGCACGGGCAGGAGATGTCGGTCGAGGAGATCGCGTCAGTCTGCGACCCACAGGCCTGCCTCGGCCGGCAGCAGAGCCTCGGAAGCACCGGGCCCGAAAGCGTGACCCGGATGCTCGGGCAGCTCGCGGAGCAGCTTGAGGCAGACGGGGCCGTTGCCGCAGGCCGGCGCGAGCGGATCGCTGCCGCGCACGAGAAGGCCAGCGCGATTGTGGATGCCGTGCTGGCGGGGCGCGGTCTGGCTGATTGCGGCCTGTAGACAGCGCCGTCGAGAGCGACGGAGCCCACGGCGGCCGTACGGTGCCGGGCCGGGGAGGATACGGGTGAGGTGGGCCGGATGCTCGGGCCTCGAGCCCCCGGCCGGCGCATAACAGGGATGACGGACCATGGCGTTGAGCGTTGAGCACACTATCTGCGCGGATAGAGGGACCTGCCATGCTCTCGACCGAATGTGAGTTGTTGAGCAACCAGCTCGTCGCGCCGGATCATTACGTCATGCAGATACTGGCGCCGGAGATCGCGCGGGCCTCGCTCCCCGGGCAGTTCGTACACCTGCGGATCCCGCGCACCATGGACCCGCTGCTACGCCGTCCGCTGTCGGTGATGCTCGCCGACAAGGTGCATGGCCATCTGCGGCTGCTGGTGAGGGCGGCGGGGCGCGGCACCGAGATCATTGTCGCGCTGCCCTCCGGCGCGAGTGTCGATCTGCTGGGGCCGCTCGGGTCGCCCTTCCCGATGCCGGATGAGATCGACGGCGGCTCGGACAAGGACGTGCTGCTCGTCGCGGGTGGGGTGGGGGTGGCGCCGCTGGTCTGCCTGGCCGACGCGATGCGCTCGCTCGATGACACCCCGTACATCCGCAGCATGTTCGGCGCCTCGACCGAGGACATGCTGGTGTGCTGGACGGAGCTTGCGGCCCGCAGTGACGAGTTCTCGGTGGCCACGGAGGATGGGAGCGCCGGCGAGGAGGGCCTCATCACGGAGGTCCTGGCCGGGCAGCTCGAGCGCGGTCACGCGCGGGTGGTGTACGGCTGTGGCCCGGCGGCGATGATGGCGGAGGTCGCGCGCATGAGCGCGGAGGCCGGTGTGCCGTGCTACTGCTCCTTCGAGCAGCGGATGGGCTGCGGGGTAGGCGCCTGCCTGAGCTGCGCCATCGGCGCGGCCGGCGGCGGCTACCTGAGGGTGTGCAAGGACGGGCCTGTATTCAACGCAGAGCAGGTAGACTGGGAGGCGATCCGCGATGAGTGAGGCCTGCCCCGATCTCTCCGTCCGCATCGGCTCGCTGGTGCTGCCGAACCCGGTGATGACCGCCTCCGGCACATTCGGCTACGGTCTCGAGTACGCCGATATCTGTGATCTCTCGCGCCTTGGCGCCGTTGTGATCAAGGCCGCTACTGTGGCCCCCCGGGTGGGCAACCGTCCGCCGCGGATCGTCGAGACTGCTGCCGGGATGCTCAATGCCATCGGTCTGCAGAACCCCGGTGCCGATGCGATCATCGCCGAGAAGCTGCCCGAGCTGGCCGGCTTCGGCGTCCCGATCATCGCCAATCTGGCTGGGGAATGCGTCGATGACTATGTGCTGCTGGCCGACAAGTTCGCCGCCTGCGGGCACGTCGCCGCGCTCGAACTGAACATCTCCTGCCCCAACGTCGAGGGCGGCATGGCGTTTGGCGTGTGCCCGGAGATGACCGCCGAACTCGTCGGCAGCGTGCGGGCGATCACGGACCTCCCGCTCATCACGAAGCTGTCCCCGAATGTCACCGATATCACCGAGATCGCCGTGGCAGCGGTGACGGCGGGCTCCGACGCCTTGAGCATGATCAACACCCTGCTCGGGATGAGCATCGACGTCCGCCGCCGGCGGCCGCTGCTGGGCAACGCCACGGGTGGGCTGTCGGGCCCGGCAATCCGGCCGGTGGCCGTGCGCTGCGTGTGGCAGGTCTACGACGTTGTCGATGTGCCGATCATCGGCAGCGGCGGGATCATGTGCGTCGAGGACGCGCTCGAGTTCATCATGGCCGGGGCCTCCGCAGTCGCGATCGGCACGGCCAACTTCGTCAACCCCCTGGCAGGCACCGAGATACTCGACGGGTTGGTTGACTACTGCCAGAGCAACGGCATCAAGGACATCTCCGAGATCGTCGGCGTCGCGCACGGGTAGCGCCGACTCGCGTAGCCGGCTACACGACCGGCGGCGGGTAGGGCAGGCATCCTTGCGAACACCCATCGCGAACTCACGCCGGCTCGAGACGGTCAGCACCAGGGGCGGCGGTAGGCAGACTCAAGCGCCCGAGACGCGCACCGTACTCGGCGCATGAGAGGAGTCAGCAGCCATGAAAGCCCACATCGCCCGCGTGCGGGTCTCCCCCGAGTTGTACGCCACGCTCGAGCGCCACGCGCGTGAGAGCCTGACGGCATGCCGCAGACTCGCCGACGACGGCACGCCCATCTATGTCCCGGACGGGTCGGGCAACTATGGGGCCCTGTGGACGCGCGATTTTTGCTATATGGTCGAGGGAGCAGGTCATCTGATGCCGCCTGACGAGGTTCTCGGCTGCATCGACTTGCTCATCGCCGGCTGCCGGGAGGATGGGACGGTTCCGGACCGCGTGTATGCCGACGGCCACCCGGTCTACTGCGCGGGGCCGGAGAGCGACCCGCTCGGGTCCCGCCCACCGACCGACAACGCGCAGTTTCTGGCCAAGGCTCTGTGCGCATATACGAATCTCACCGGCGACGCGCAGGCGCTGCACGAGCGGATGGATGCAGTCATCAGGGCGATGGATGCCGTCGAGCGCACGCGTGAGGGGCTCGTCTTCATCGACCCGAACTCGCCGCACTCGAGCTACGGCTTCACCGACTGCATCGCCAAGACGGGCAAGGAGTTCTTCTGCTCGATGCTGTACTGGGAGGCCTGCCAGTGGCTTGGGAGCACCTGCGCGCGCTTTGAGTTGCATGATGACGCGCACTACTGGTACGAGCAGGCACAGGCGCCGGGGCTGCACCTGGAAGAGTTCCTCGATGCGGAACTGGGGCTGTTCCTGGCGGCAAGCGGGGACTGCAAGCAGCTCGACATCTGGGGCAACGCCTACGCGGCTGTAGTCAGGGTGGCGTCGAAGAGTGTCGCGCGTCAGATTGCCGAGTTCCTCATCGACTTCTACGACGAGTTCGTCTACCACGGGTTCATCCGCCACCTGCTCGCGGGGNNCTACTGGGACCGTCTGCTGCGCGACGTGCCGCCCAACAGCTACCAGAACGGCGGCTACTGGGCGCTGCCGACGGGATGGGTGGCGCAGACGATCGCGCTGGTGGATGAGGAGAAGGCGCGGGCGCTCATCGCCGCCGCGGCCGCGGAGTTTGATGCGCACGGCGTCAGCGAGTGGATCAGCTCGACGGAGCACCGCCTGAGCGCATACGCGGCAAGCGCCGCCGCCATCCTGGGCGCCGTCCAACCCGCGAAGGCGCTTGCACAGCAGTGAGAGAAGGTGGCCGGTGGCCGACCCACGACGCTACCAGACACTCGACGGCTCGACGATCAATGAGCTGCTGCACCCGAAGCATGACCGCGTGCGCGGCATGAGCATCGCCGAGGCGACTGTGGCCGCCGGGGCGCGGACCCACCCGCACCGGCACCGCGCCGGCGAAGAGGTGTACTACACGCTCAGCGGTGAGGGTGTGCTGCAACTGGGCGGTCGACAGGAACGGATGCAGCCGGGGAGCATCCACCTCATCGAGCCGGGAGTCGATCACAGTGTCACGGCGCTCGCGGATGCTCCGCTGCGCTTTCTGTGTGTGACGGCGCCGCCGTACTCGCACGAGGATACGGAGTTGACCTCGCCGGTGGAGGCGTGATGATGGACCCGCTCAGCCGGCGCGTGCAGGAGGTCGAGGCGCGCTGCGGGGTGAGGATCGTGCTGCGTGCGGTCCATGTGCCGGAGCAGAGCTTCCGCGGCCGCCTCGAGCGGCGCGGGGGCAGGGTGATCATCGAGTACCGTGACGACACACCCGGCTTCTTCTGGCATCAGGACATCATCGGCGAGCTGCTCGACCGCCTCGAGCGGGGCGAGGACAACGTGACGCTGTGCGACGATGACCCGGAGACCGGGCGATTCCCCGCGGGGGCGCAGGAACCCCAATGACCGCGACCGGCGTTACGTACACTGTGTGACCGACACACCGACTTCACCGACAAGTGAGGCCCCATCAACGTGCGACTCCCTGGCCCCTCCCTGACACGGCACACGACGCTCGACGCCAACGGCCGGCACCGCCTCGCGCTGCTGCTGAGTAGCGCGGTTGTGTTCGGCATCGTTGCCGGCTGCAGCAACACGGCGTCGCAGCCGATGGCGAAGGTGGGCGAGAAGCTCATCACTGCCGCGGAGTTCGAGCATGCGCTCATGCTCGACAGGGGCGGTCAACTGCTGCTCGAGATGGTTGATACGGAGTTGATCCTGGCGGAGGCTCAGCGACGGCGGTTGAGCGCATCGCAGGAGGAGATTGCCTCAAGGGTGGAACTCGGGGTGGCGCAGATGGCTTCCGAGGCGGAGTTCAGCCGCCGGCTCGAGCAGCGGGGGCAGAGCCTCGAGGAGTACAGCGAGGTCTGTCGGGCGGAGCTTCTCCTCGACAAGATGGCCCGTGAGCTGGTGGACACCTCCGACGAAGTGCTGCAGGCCTACTACGACCTGCACAAGGAGCAGTTCAGACACGAGAAGCAGGCCCATGCGCGCTGGATGCTGTTTGGTGACCGAGAAAGCGCCGAGGCCGTCCGAGAGGCGCTCAAGGACCCCGAGGCGGAATTCGCCGGCCTCGCGCAGGCACTCTCCCTGGACGCGACAACGAAGGACAACGGCGGCGACATGGGCTTCTTCGAGGCGAAAGACTATGCTCCGGCCGTCTCGGAGGTTGCCTTCTCGCTCGACCCCAGGCAGGTCAGCGCGGTGTTTCAGGTTCCCGACGGCTGGGCGGTTCTGGAGCTTATCGAGATACGCCCCGCCGGCACGCTACCCTTCGAGGAAGTGCGGGAGATGCTGCGGGCGCGCGTGATCGCGGAGATGCTGCCGACTGCGCGCGGACAGTGGCTGGATGCGGCGCGAAAGAACGCCCGCATCGTCGTAGCCGATGAGCGGCTTGACGGCCAGATCAAGGCGCTGATTGCGTCGAGCGCGCCATACCGTCCCAGCCAACTGCTCAACGTGCCGATGGCCCCACCCAACGCCCCGGGCGGGGACTCGGCGGCGGCACCCCCACGGCCTTGAGAGTTTCTTGATGATGTCTTGGGCATCCCTTGCATTGACCCCGTCGGAGGTTGCAGGTATCTTGAGTTCGCAGACCACCCTACTTGGGACGAGAGCGTGGTCGGGAACTCGCTATGATAGAACCTGAAGCGCGCGTCAAACCGAGGACACCAGAGGGACATGGACGGCCCGATTGGTCAGACGCAGATGAGGCAGGCATCGGGTCCGGCGGGGACGGCGAGAGAGTAGAATCTTCCATCGAGTATCGCAGGCTGAGCGAGGAGAACGAAGCGCTGCGGGCCCGCGTATGCGAGCTTGAGGCGGCGCTTGCGGAGGCGAGGCAGGGGCGGGG
>DPJP01000308.1:0-196 GCA_003542955.1 Armatimonadota bacterium | reverse complement strand
AAGCTTGTCGCGGCGATGAACCACGATCTGCGCGCCCCGCTGCACGTCATCATCGGGCTCGCCGGCATCCTGTGTGACCCGCACTACCGGCAGTCGGAGCAAGAGCGCGTCAAGTCTCTCCAGGATATCAAGTACGCGGGTGACCATCTGCTGGGGCTGGTCAACGATATTCTTGACCTCTCCCGGATCGAGGCGG
>DPJP01000283.1 GCA_003542955.1 Armatimonadota bacterium | reverse complement strand
AACGGCGGAGCGGCCGTTCTAAACCGCGGATAACGCGGATAGCGCGGATGAAGGCCACGACACGATAGATAGCGGTTAGCTGGCCGTTCCGCCTTTGCAGTATGTCGTCATCCGCGTCATCGGCCTTATCCGCGGTTTGTTGCCGTTGCCTTGGCCGTTCCTATTCGCGCTATTCGCGTCATTCGCGGTTCCAGAGGCCGTTGTCTCTGCCTCCTCAGCCCGCGTCCCCCAGCACGTTGTTCTGCCTGAAGCGCTTCTCATCGAAGAGCAGCCCGAAGGCTATCGCCGCCGGCACCGTGATGCAGATCGGCACCATGAAGATGTATGCCCATGCGTGCGCGCCATGGGCCAGGGTAAAGTAGCCGTGCACCGCGCCCGAGAGCAGGTGCCCGCACAGCATCCCCACTCCATAGGTCGCGAATACCAGCAGTGACTGGGCGCTCGCCCGCAGCCCCTTCGGGCTCATCCGCTCGACTGCGACCATCCCCGCGGCGAAGAAGAACGTGTACCCGATGCCGTGGAGCGATTGCGCCGCCACCATCAGCCAGAGCGGCTGCCCGATGGTGAACAGCCCGAACCGCACCGGCCAGGCCAGTATCCCCAGCACGAATGTCCATCGCATCCCCAGGTAGCGGATGGCGGGCCACAAGAGCAGCATCGCCGCTATCTCGGCGAGTTGCCCGAGGGTGGTGGCCAGTTGCCCCGCGCTCGGCGGGAGCCCCACGCCGTAGGGCCGGCCCTCCGTCAGAAACAGCAGCGTGAGGTTGTAGTGGAACGGCAGCGCGGCAGTGACTGCGAACGAGACCCCGATCAGCACCCCGAAGTTGCGGCTGCGGACGAGCCCGAGCACATCCAGGAACGCATAGGGCCGCTCCGGGCTGTGGGCGGGTGGGGTATGAGGCAGAGTGAGGCAGTAGAGCGCCATCACCAGCGATGCGACGGCGGCAATCAGGAGGCAATCGCCCGTGTGGGAGATGCTCGGAGCGCGCTGCTCCCACATGTACAGGTAGCCGGCCAGAGTCCACTGGATGAAGATGCAGCCGATAGTGCCCCACACGCGGATCGTGCCGAAGCGCTCTGAGTTCCCAATGTGGTGGAAGGTGACGGTGTTGGTCAAGGCCATCGTCGGGTAGAACACGATCGAGTAGAGGAAGATCGCCCACCAGANNAGAGGCCGTGGAAGTCAGTCTGGCGCCAGGCCAGCAGCATCAACCCCGCGCCCAGGAAGTGGCAGATGGAGATGAACCGCTGGCTGGCAATGAAACGGTCCGCGATCCAGCCCACCAGCAGCGGGGAGATGACTGTGCCGAGGGCGGTCGTCAGGAAGACCAGGGCGATCTGCATCGAGCTGAAGCCGAGGTCATCCATGTGCTTGGCGATCATTGCCGCCCAGGCGGCATTGGCTGTCGCCTGGAGGAACATCATCGCCGAGAGGCGCAGGTAGAGGGCCCTGTGCGCGGGCTGCTGCCCGGATAGTTCGTGTGCGTGCAATGGACCCTCTCCCGGGGCGCCGTTACAGGAACGTTGTGACCGCGAGGTTCCCGTGATTCAAGCAGCTTGCACCCCCGGTGTCAACGCCCAGGACACGGCAAACGACGGGGGACTGCCAGACACGCCAACGACGCGCGGAAAAACGGCACGACTCAGGCCGTCCGCCATGGTCCCTGCTTCCTGTTGGCCTTGCGCGGCTTGCGAGCTCGGCGCTATGACCGGGGCAACAGGGCTTCAGCCGTGTCTACCTGCCGGTGCTGTGCGGCGTCGGGGCGAGTGGCCCGCGGGGTATCCGCCCCCAGACTTCCCGCCCCGGCGTTGTGTAGTCGACAAGGCTGCGGCGCACATCCTCGCCGCTGCCGCGCTCATAGGCTCGCACCGCGCCGACACCGGAAGCCATCCACGTGCGCAGGTCCACGGCAAATGGCCCCTCTTCGAGCCTCAGATGCAGACGGACGCACTCGAAGCGTCCGGCGGGGACGGTGATCGTCTCGAAGCCGACGAACTCGATCTCCGTGATCATGGTGCTTGGCGGTGAGCCATCGTCTGAGTGCGCCACTGACTCACTACGAAACGGCTGACCACGAACGAGTAGCCGCGGGATGGTCACCGGGGGGACGTAGGTGCGCAACGCGGGGCCGAGAGTCTCGGCGAACAGGGCCCACCCGCAATTGGTGGTCTTCTCATACTGCGTGTACTGGTCACCGCCTGCGAAATCGACCTGCACCAGCCAGGCGTTCTCCGCGCCAACGGTCGCAGTGCCACGTACCCGTTCGCGGCGCACGTCGGTCAGTGTACTTCCCTCAGCGTCTCTCTGGCGCACTCTGTACTCCCAGGCGCAGCCTTCACGCATCGGAAAGTATGGCGGAGTTCGGACGGCCTGTGTCAGTTCTAGGTCAACGCTCGCGGCCGGCAATACCCCNNCGCGCCAAGCAGGCCACCGGCTTCTTCCCTCTCAGCGGTCACCGTGTAGTCGCCGGCGTCCACCTCCGTGAACCGCGCGATGCCGTAGGCATCGGTGGTCTTCGCCAATCCACCGGGGCACAGTGTCACCAGAGCACCAGCGATGTTCGCCCCTGCCCGCGTCACGTGACACTCGAGGTCCCCGGACTGGGCCACCCGATACAGCAGACTGAGCACAGCACACAAGCACACGGTGACGTTGCGCCTCACCGTCCCCCACCCCCTCGGTCAGCTTCATGAGCTGCTACTCACAGGAGTTACGTCACCGGCGGCTACCCACCGCCCCTGCCCGGTCTGACCGGCCCGGGAATGATGGGGCCGGGTAACGGCCTGACACCTCGCACGCTGTACTGTTCGAGCTGGCGTCGGTGTTCCTTACCGGGCTTGACCTCATGCACCTGCACCGTGCCGACATTCGGGGCCACCCACATGCTCATGGCATTGTCCTCGTGGCCGGTCCTGAGCTTGATGTCCAGCCGCGCGCAGGCGAATGTCCCCGCCGGCACCGTGATTGTCTCGGAACCCGCGAAGACGACCTGCGCCTTCATCGGGATATCCGGGCTGCCGTCACTGGACTTGACCGTGGTCTGCATTGCGACCGGCTGGTTGAGGGGCAGCACCCGCGGAATGCGCAGGCAGGGGTCGAACAACTTCGTCACCGGACCCGTCATCTCGCCGTAGTAGGCCCAGCCACAGCGGCCGCTCGCCTGGTACTGCGACCAGCCGGTCCCGCCCGACTCGGTGACCTGGATGACTTGCGCCGTGTCACCCGCGATGACATGCGTTCCCACCACCTTCTCGGTGCGCGAACCCTTGCTCACCGTCCCCGTGGCCGTCTCCTTGTTCCACGTGCCATACAGCCACTGGTTGTTGAGCGCAAGCGGGAAGCAGGAGGGGATGTACACCGCCTCCGTCAGCTCAACGTTGACTACCACGTGGCTGTTGGCAACCACGCTCACCCCCTCCTCGAGCGCGCCATAGAGTGTCCCGCCGATCGTCTTCTGCGCAGTCACGGTGTACTCACCGGGAGCGACAGTCGCGAACAGCGCCATGCCCCCGGTTGTCGTCTTGGTGACCCCCCCCGGGCACAACGTAACCTGGACGCCGTCCTCGAGTGAGCCGCCGCGTGTGACGATGCACTCGAGGTCGGTAGCGGACGCGAGACCGCACAGCATGCCAAGCGCTGCGAACACCAACAGCAGAGTTCTCAACTTCACCTTCCACACCCCCGTCTTCCCTGTATTCTGATGCCTACTCGAATACCAACTCCCCGAAGTTCGACGCGTCGATGAACGCGGCCGTCGGCGTCCAGGCCGATACCTCGGCCTTCGCCTTCTGCTGGCGACCGAATTGTGCGGCCCAGGAGGCTCCTGCCGGCGGCGGTCCCTCAGCACCCACTGCCGCATACGGGATGAACACCTCGACCGTCCACGCATCCGCGCCCCGCTCGGCGGCCGCTTGCCACTCCGCCCCGTCCCCGAAGTTGTCGCTGATGGTGCCGAGCGGGTTGATCGCGAACTGGTACGGCCGCGCAGCGCCCGGCGGCAGCAGGAAGACCTCCACATCGTCGTCCTGGTACAGCGGTGCGCCGCGCTCGGTGTGATCCGCCTTCAGTTTGCCCATCTGTGAGTCATGGCAGCGGAACGCGATGTACAGCCCGGCGTCATCATAGGCGACCCACACGGAGGTCTTCTCCGTCGCCGGCTTCCCACCACGCATGAGCGCCATGTCCTCGACCAGCGGCGCCGCCTGCCAGGCCCTGTCGTCGAGCTTGCCGTCGATGGTGGGCGGGGACGGCACGCGGGATATCCGCACGTGCGGCACCGGGTCACTCACAGTGAGCGCGATGCGGCCGGTGGAGGCAATCCGCGCGTCCGGCCCGCCGATGGTGTACTCGACGTACTGCTCGCCCAGCCTGGCATTGGGCTCGAGCGTCACCGTTACGAGGCAGTCCTGCCCGCTCCCGGCCGCCACATCGAGGGCGATCTCAGACGGCTCGACAGCCATCTTCGCAGGAGGGCTCAGCTTCAGTATACCCACGGCGCGCTCCGCAAGCGCGTTTCCGACCCGTAGATTGACCCTGGAACTCTTGCCCCGAAAGACCCGTGTCGGCTCCGCGGCTACCGTCAGCGGGTCGGAGACCATCACGTCGACGGGCAGCGCGATGGTGAACTCACCCGCGGCTCCGGCATTGCCGGTCGCAGTGATGAGGTATGGCATCAGCACGCGCTGGGGCTCGGAGGGGATATCCAGTTGGGCGACCCAGCCTCCCTGCGGCCCCGCCTGCACCGAGCACGCCTCGGCCACGCCGGGCCACGGTGAGCGCACCGACACCGCCAGAGCCGGCATCTCTCGCGCCGCCGCCAACGCGCCCCGCTGCATCGAGACTGAGCTCGCAGCGCCCCGCAGGCCGCCCTCGACCAGTCGGGGGCTCCGGAGGTCGAGGCTCAGCGTCGCCACCGGAACGAAGCTCAGCGCCGCCCGCAGGCGATAGTCGAGCTTGGCGAGGTCCACCGGACCTGCTCCCCTGGCCTCGATGCCCGAGAACAGCGCATCGGCCGCCTGCCCCAGGTCGCGAGCGAGTGCGAGTGCCTCATTCAGGCCTGCTGCGACCCCTGCATCGGCCAGTCTGCGCGCGGCATCGAGGGCCTGCCGGTTATCATCGGTCATGTCCAGGTGGTAGAGCCGATCGAGCTTCTCCAGCAGCCGCCCGGCCAGCCTGAAGCCGTGCCGGGAGAGCTGCTCGCGTGTGCCCACCCAGAATGCCCGTGCATTGTCGGGAGCCACCTCGATTGGCCACCCGGCCGCGTCGATGGTCTCCGCGCAGGGAACGCCGGGGAGGACGTCCACAGCCAGCAACTCCGCGTCCACCGGAATCCCGAGTGCGGCACGGTCGATGCTCACCTTCGCTGTCGCGGCGGCCTCGGTATCGTAGTTGCGCAGCGTGAAGTGCAACTCTCCGGCGGCGAAGGAGCCGTAACGCTCGATGACCACCTCGTTGTCGGTTCGCGCGTACGGCACCGGCTCCCAGCCGGCGATGGACAGTTCCTCGATGGCGGGCACATACTGCCTGTAGTACGCCCGGTACCGCTCGAGGTCAACGCCGGAGGAATGGACCGGCCCGAGCGCGGGGTAGGTGGCGTATGCCAGCCCGCGCGCGAAGTGACGCATCATGCTCGCGTGGTCCTTCTCGCCGTTGCCCAGCACCCGCCAGTAGCGCCATATCTTCTGGTAGTTGACCGCGCGCAGGAAGCGCTCATAGCGGGCCGGGTGCTTCGGGTCCCAGTCCGTCTCGAGCATCGGCACGTCGATATAGGGCATGGTGAAGAACTGCTCGTAGGCGTTGGCGTTGCCGTGGATGACCACCCTGTGCTCGCCACTGAGCGGCCACCAGGCCTTGTGGTGGAGGTCCCAGATCGTGTTCGGCATGGCGGGTCTGAGATTGTCCTTGCCGAAGGTCAGCGGCGGCAGTGTTGTGGCGAAATGCTCTCTGCGGTAGTTGCCGCCGGCCCGGTTGGCATGGTACCCCTCGATGGCGTCGGCGGTGAGCATCGCGTCCCAGGGGCGCCGGCGCTCGTCCTGTGAGTACTTCTCCAGCGCCGCACGGCTGCGCTCCGCGGCGGTCGGGGAGATGTCGGGGTCCTCATTGACCCTGAAGTTGAGCCCCCAGCCGGCCTGGTCGGTATGGTTGTAGCCCTCCTGCGGGCGCCAGTAGCGAGTGTCGCCGATGTAGAGAATCTCCCCGTTGGGGCCGTGGCATATCTTCTTGATGGTCTCCGCCGTGGGTACGTATCCGCGGGGCTTCTCCTGCTCCGCCTGCACCATCTCGTCGAGCAGTCCCATGACCACCTCATCGGGGGGGCGCTCGGGGTTGTCATACGGCACCATCCGGAAGTCGTAGCAGCCGTGCAGGTGCCAGAGGAACTTGTAGCCCTCGCCGAAGTCGCTTGCATCCGGCAGCCTCGCATCCCGGTAGACGAACAGCTCGTGGGTCTGCGGGAGGTACTCCTCGAGGCCGACGTAGTTGAGGTAGCCCTCAAAGGTAGGCCGCTTGATGAAGCTCTCCGCAAACAGCCTGTAGTAGCGCTCCATCGCCGCCCGTAACCCCCACGCGGGGTTGTGGCGGTAGATGACAAAGCTGAATGGCGCCCGTGATGGATTGTGCCCGGCGTCGGCGGCGAGGCCGAAGTAGAACGTGACCGACAGCAGTCGCGACGCCTGATCGTGCTCGAGGATGAACACCCTTGGCCCCTGCGACAGCGGCAGCGCCATCGCCAGCCCCGTGTCGGCGGTACTCAGCGAGCAGAAGGGGTAGATCGAGCACTCGCCGATGCCCGTGCGGCAGTCGTATGTGTACCGCTGTGGCCCCTTCGCCTCCGTCACCGGCTCCGGCTCGCCCGGCTCGGCCTGCCACGTCCAGCCGTCCGCATCGATGGGGAGGCCAAAGCGCACCGCCACGGCGCGGTCCTGCCCTGTGGTGTCCCGCACCACACCGTCGACGCGGATGACATCCGCATCGGCTGCGAGGGTGGCCTCGACTTCCAGGTCTGCGCTCTCCACAGAGCCCTTGAACTGGTAGGTGCTCCCGGCGCCCGTGAGCTGCCCCGTGACAGGCTGGAATACGGTTCCACCCATTTCGGCGATGAAGAAGTCATCGATCCAGAGCTTGCCCGTGGAGCGGTAGATGTCGGCGCGGATGTTGAGCTGTGTCGTCGTCGGCTGGGTGCGCAGTTCCCACTTGAGTTGATGCCAGACGCCGTCCACCTTCGGGATCGTCGCCCCGACCTGCGTCTGCGGGCCGCTCAGCTTGCCCACGGCATCGCGCTCGGAGATGTACGCCCCGCACACTCCCGCGTTCTCCCGCCGCACCCACAGTTCGCACCGGTACTTCGTGTTGGGCTTGACGGGTATCTGGGTGCCGAGGCTGGAGCTGGACGCATCCGGGCCGGCCACATTGATGAGCGCGCAGCGGTTGCCGGTGTGCGCGCCCTCCTCGACAATGGACTGCGTGCCCACCAGGCTCCAGCCCGTCGCGCCATCCTCGAACCCCGGGTTGGCGATGAGATTCTGAAGCTCCGGCTGATTGGCGAAATCGGCGACGGCAAAGCCGCCCTCGCCACTGACAGGCAGGTCGGCATCGCCCATCCGCACCCCCGTCACCGCCCCGGATGCCGTGACATCGAGCGACAGCCCGTCACCTGTGGCTATGGTTGCCGCCATCCCGGCAGAAGCAGCCAGGCTGAGCATTGCGGCACATGCCAGGCAGACAGCGCTCCACGATCGCATTCCCCTTACCTCCTGCATGCCTTCGCCTCGCTGCACGCGGCAGCTATGTGCATCGTGGATAGATTCGCCGGCCTGGCGCGCCGGACCTGTAGGGCGACGTAACGGCAAACGACGAGAAACCGCGAATGACGCGAATNNCGGCAAAGGCGACGGCAAAGGCAACGGTAGACTGGAAGAGGCTTCGACACAGCTGTTGCCTCTATTCGCGCTATTCGCGTCATTCGCGGTTGCACAGGCCTTTGCCGTTCCTTTCGCGTCCTTTCGCGTCTTTCGCGGTTTCTTGCCGTTCGTCATCCGCGGCTCTCGCAGACAGGTGCCGGACGCCCCCACGGCCAATCAGACTACGGCAGTTCCAGTACGCGGTGGAGGGTATCCCATGCGGCAGATCGCCGTCTTCGTCATCAATATTGCCGTCATCGCGCTGTGCGCGGCCGGCTGTGGCGCGCAGGCCGCCGACGCGCCCCAGCCTGTCATCTGGGATTTCGAGTCCGAGGACACCGGCTGGCGGCCCCGCGCGAACACCATCACCCTCGAGCGCACCAGCGAGCAGAAAGCGACCGAGCAGAGCACCGCCTCGCTCAGGGTGTCAGGCCCGATCGCCACCGGCTGGAACTACGCCATGTCGGGCGAGGTCCCGATGACTGCCGGCAAGCTCTACCGGCTGTCCGCGTGGGTCAAGCTCGTCGAGAAGAGCCAGACCACCGAGCCGCCCTTCCTCAAGTGCGAGTTCGTGGCCGAGGACCGCGCGCAGCAGCTCGGACGCGCCAACACTGAGCCCTATGATGTCTCAAAGCTCGGCGCCTGGCAGCAGTTGGCGGGTGAGTTCTCCGCCCCCGAGGGTGTGGTGGCCTGCTGGATTGCGCTCGAGAAGGGCGCCGACCGCCCAATGCAGATCGATCTCTACATCGATGATGTGAAGCTCGAGCAGATCGACCACTTCTCCATCATCGACCGCTACACCCTCGACCCGCTGCCTGATTCGCTCAAGCAGGCGCAGGGCGTGCATCCACGCGTGTACCTGAATGCCGAACGCATCGCGCAACTCCGGGAGGCCATCCAGACCACCCATGCGGACCTCTGGGCCGAGACCCGGCAGATTGCCGACAACGCCGTGGCGAAGGGCCCGCCTGCCTACATCGACGATGACGGCCACAGCGGCGCCGAGCAGCTCTGGCAGCGCGAGGTCGGCAACCGCATGCCGTACTTGGCGCTTGCCTATGTGCTGACGCAGGATGCGAAGTATTCGCAATCAGCTCAGGACTGGGCGCTGGCTTCCTGCCGCTACCCGACCTGGGGGCTGGGCGGCACCGACGGGCTCGACCTCGCCGCCGGCCACCAGCTCTTCGGGCTTGGCATAGTCTACGACTGGTGTTACGACGCGCTCAGCGAACAGGCCTGCGCGAGTATCCGCGAGACGCTCATGCGCCGTGGCGGGGCGATGTTCGATGCCGCAAGCGGACGCGCGTGGTGGAAGCGCTCGTACCTGCAGAACCATCTATGGGTCAACGTCTGTGGCATGTCGGTCGCAGGCGCCGCGATCTATGATGAGCACCCGCAGGCGCTGGCATGGCTCGGTATCGGCCTGGACAGGTTCTCCACGACCATGGAGGCGCTCGGGGAGGATGGCGCCAGCCATGAGGGCGTCGGCTACTGGGACTATGGCGTCGAGTACATGCTCAAGTTCATGGAGCTTGCCCGCGGGCTGCTGGATGTCGATATGTATGACCATGACTGGTGGCGCAACACTGCATACTACCGCCACTACCTGGCGCTCCCGCGCAACGCCTGGACGCGGAGCAACTGCATCGTCGACATCGCCGATTGCCCGCGCGGGAACTGGTACGGCCCCGAGTACCTCCTGCGTCGCCTCGCCTCGGAGTACCGCGACGGACACGCGCAGTGGCTGGCCGGTGAGATCGATGCGGCCAATGTTGATTCCCCCTCCGCGCGATGGCTCAATCTGCTCTGGTATGACCCATCGATTGAGCCCACGCCACCCGCCGGCCTGCCGACGCTCAGGCACTTCGATGACATGGATATCGTGTCGGCGCGGTCCGACTGGTCGGGCGATGAGTCGCTGGTGGTGTTCAAGTGTGGTCCCTACATCGGGCACAAGGCGGTCGAGCAGTTCAGCTATGATCCCGGCGGCGGGCATGTCCACCCCGATGCCAACCACTTCGTCGTATTCGGCAACGGCGAATGGATCATCCGCGATGACGGCTACCGCGCCAAGTGGACCGGGCACCACAATACGCTGCTCATCGACGGAGTCGGGCAGATGGGGGAGGGGCAGATGTGGTTCCAGGGCGGCCAGATACTGGGGCTGAAGGCGCGACCACGGGTCACGCGCGCGGTGTCGACAGACCGCCTGGATCACATCACGGGCGACGCCACGGAGGCCTATTCCCCCGAAGCGGGGCTCAAGCGCTACATCCGGCATCTGCTCTACATCAAGCCCAACGTGCTGATCGTCATCGATGATATCGAGACCGCGCGGGAGGCCGAGCTGCAGTTGCGCCTGCACCCGGAGTACAGCGATACCACTCAGCACGAGAACGGCGCGATCGTCCACGGGAAGCTGGCCGATCTGCGCGTCGACTGGCTCACTCCGCAGGATGTGACAACGGCCGCGGGTGATGTCGAGGGTGGCGGTCGAGCGGGAGCGCCCTTCAGCATGTTCACGCTTTCGGCAGCTACCCACGCATCGAAATGGCGCAATGCCTCCGCGTTGACATGGTGCGCGAAGGGGGAACAAGCCCCGGTCGTCACGATGCAGGAGCAGGGGAACGCGTGGGTGTTTGCCGTGGGCGATGATACGGTGACATTTGACTGGGCAAGTGGACAGGCGGAGGTGCAGTGAGGGGCGCGGACTGCATCGATTCCGCACCACAAATCAAGGAAGGTGACCAATCCATGCGACTGGTAGCTGTGGCGATCAGCATGCTGCTTGGCCTCGGCATCGCTTTCTGCGCCGATCTTGATGCCTTTGACCTGACGCCACTGGATGGCTTCGAGGGTCAAACTCCCTGGGTCAAGGGCGACCCCAACACCGACCTCCAACAGCGTGACTCTGCCGTCGCCACCAGCACGGAGATGGTCAAGGAAGGCGAGCAGTCACTGGCCTTCATCATCCATGTCAACTGGACGCCGCGCGAGGGCGAGCAGTACCCGAAGGGCTGGCCGATGGCCCGTCGCGTCTATGATGAGCCGCAGGATTGGTCAGCGTATGACCGCGTGCTGTTCTGGCTTTACACGCAGACCGATGACCCGCTGCCGGGGGATCGCGTCCTGCGCTGCGGTCCGAGCATCGAGGGCGGGGGAGAGATTGACTGGTACACGCTGCCGGGCATCGAGCCCAACAGGTGGCAGTTGATGTCGGTGCCGCTCCCGGCCGAGAAGGACTTCACCCGTGTGACCGGCTTCACGTTCTACGTCGCGGAGGGCTGGTATGCCGACGGCGACAAGGTCACCTTCTACATCGACGACATGCAACTCGGGACGCGCAAGTGGCCCGCCATCGCCGACTGGTCGGTCTCCAGCCGGGTTCGCCCACGCGGGGAAACGGTCGCCGCAGCCGTCAGCCTCGAGGGCAGCCCGGCAGGCGCCGAGCTACGCCTGCGCGTCACCGACCTCGCAGGTACCGAGCAACTGACGCATTCCGAGAGCGTCGCCGCCCGCCGCATCGAGATCGACCTGCAGGCAGGGGCGCTGCCTCCGGGCGGCCACCTGGCCGCAATCGAGCTGGTCGACCGCGACGGAGCGGTGCGTGAGACCCACAGCAGCTACTTTTGCAGCATGCAACCGGGCAAGCGGACATACCTCTCGCTGATCAGCTTCTACACCAACCATCTACTCGAAACCGATGTCGAGGAACTCCAGGTCCTCAACGATTCGGCCTACGCCGGCGTGGCAATCGGCTTCGGCAGTGGCTATGACACCGATCCGCCGCCCGACTTCGAGGATTTGCAGCCCCAGATGAAGCTTGTCCGCGATACACTCAGAATCGACCCCTGGCCCTGGGTGTTCATCAACCGCATCATCGGCGCCCCGGCCGACGGCACAAGCCACGCAAGCTCACACGCGAAGGACCTCGAGTACTTCGCTCGCATCCCGGTGATAGACCTCGACAACGAGACCGGCGCGAAGGCCGACATGCTCAAGCTCTGGCGCAACGCCGTCAGGGCGGCAAAGCAGTGGGGTTCACCCGGGATCGTGCTGGACAAGGAGGCCTACAACAACTACAAGTCATACGATGTCGGCTATGTCGCCCGCGAGCGCGGCGAGAGCCTCGGCGAGACCATCCAGAAGTGCGAGGCCATCGGCGCCGACCTTGCGAAAATCGTGGAGGAGGAGCACCCCGAGTGCATCGTCTGGACGCTCTTCTCGCGTCTCGACCGCCCCGTGACGGTAGCAGGCTACCCCGACCCCGTGCACCCGGTGCCCGGCCATGTCAGCCTCGGCTTCCTCAAGTACGCGAAGGAGCATAGCCTGCCCTGCAAGTATCTCTGCGGCGGGGAAGTTGATGTCGGCTACTACAACCCCAACGTCGCCGCGCTCAGGCAGAAGATCACCGCCCGTGACGCCAATCTCGCATGGGCGCTCCAGGAGTTCCCGGATCACTTCTTCCTCGCCGGGACCATCTCACCGTATCATGACCACACCATCCTGACCTCGTGGATTAAGAACAATGCCGGTGATGACCCGGAACTCAAGACCATCGCCGATTTCCAGCCGATGTTCAGAACGCTGTTTGACGCGTACGACTGGGCATGGATATACGCCGCCAGCGCGGCGAAGACACTGCCATACAGCCCGGAGAACAACAGACTGTACAGTGATGCCCTCAACGCCGCGCTGGATGAGGCGCAGGGCGAGAAGTAGCGCGACCGAGACTGGCCACCATAGGGCGTTCTCGTGACGGCCCGGACGCGGCGGCAGGGCCCCGTTGCGTCGTGACCTTGTTGGGCTCTGGCCCCAGCGAATGGCGCAACGGGCGCCAGTCGCCCGCGGCTCCGCGCAGGTCCCCGCCAACCGCATCGCGAAGCTACCCCCGACAGGCAATAACCGCTCGTCGGAGGTATGCTCATGTGCACCATCGCCCGCGCCGCGACCATTCTCCTGGGATTGCTCTGCCTTGCGGCCGTCGCACTCCCGGCCACTATCGGTGATGACGCCCTCGCCATCGACATCAACCAGCAGGGCCACGTCACCGCCATGCGCGTGAGTGGCGCCGCTCTCAGCGTCACTCCCGCCCCGCTCGTCGAGCTGTGTGATGTGGCAGACGGGCAGTTCGTCGCCCCCGTTCTGACCGGCAACGCGCAGACCGGCCTCGCGATGGACTTCGCTCAGCTTCAGACCACCGGCTCGCTCAAGATCGTCCCTGTCGACGGCCGCCTGCAGTTTTCCGTCGGCGTCAAGGGCGCGGACCTCCCTGCCCGTGGCATGCTGCTGCGGCTGAGCTTCCCCTTCGATGCCAATGGGTGGCAGTGGCACCAGGACATGCAGACCTCGCAGGCCATCAGCCGCGGCAAAGTCTTCGAGGATGTCGTACCCCTGCGGGCATGGGCCGATCTGCCCGAGTGGAAGGACCAGCCCGACCTGCGCATGGGCTACTCGAATCGCAACTTCCTCACCGTGCTCACCGGGCCCGTGGGCCTCTGCCTGTCGGTGCCGATGGACCGGCCCTGCACCTTCCGCACCGCCTATGACGGCCCCAATTCGCGCCTGCAAGTGGTCTACGACTTCGCCCTATCTCCTGACACAGCCAAACCCAATGAGGTTGATTTCATCTTTGACCTCTATCCGTGCGACCCCCACTGGGCCTACCGCAGCGCCCTGGCCCGCTACTACCGCGCCTACCCGCAGTTTTTCGAGGTCTTCATCCGCGATCAGGGGCAGTGGATGGCCTTCTCAAGGCTCTCCGAGATTGACAACGCGAACGAGTTCTACTTCGCGCTGCAGGAGGGCGCGCCCGAGACCGAGTACGACGACAAGATCGGCGTGCTCTCGACCATCTACCTCACGCACGCCGGCCAGTTCGCCAGAATCCCCGACTATGATCCCGAGACGCAGCCGCTGCCGCCCTTCGACCGCCAGCTCGCGGCCATGGTCGAGGCCTTCGGCAAGGCCACCGGCGACGAGAAGATGTACGAGAAGGTCGGCCTCCACACTGCCGAGGGCCAACTCAATATCGTCAAGACCGCCGTCTACGGACACATCATCGCCCAGTTCAACCTCGACCCCGATCTCGACTGCGGCGCCTGGACGCTCAAGCGTGCCGACGAACTGACCCGCAACATCAAGGAGAAGAGCGGCGGCGAACTTGACGGCTTCTACTATGACGGCCTCTCCGCCGGCATCAACTACCGCCCCGACCACTTCAAGACGGCCCTGCAGCCGTGCCTCTGGGATCCGGTGGCCCAGAAGCCCTTCCTCAACAACTTCTACTCCTCGGTCGAGTTCGCCCGCGCCGCGGCGGAGCAGCTTCGCCCCAAAGGCCAGATCACGATGATGAACGGAGCGGAGGGCTCCAGCTTCTTCATCGCCCCCTGGCTTGATGTCCTCGGCGCGGAGACCGGCCTGCGCATCTCCCGGCAGAGCCTCAACTACATCCGCTCGATCACCCATCACAAGCCCTTCATGACGCTGCTGAAGGGCAACTACGAGCAGACCATCGGTCACGAGCAGATGGAGTTGTTCATGAAGCGGTGTGTGGCCTACGGCATCTTCCCGGGCTTCTTCGACTGGCCGCCCTCCGGCCTCGGCCCCGGCGGCCGCTA